>CAZWEI010000005.1:0-23603 GCA_964632135.1 Microcaldota archaeon | reverse complement strand
GCGGGTCGTTCACGATCGCGCGCGCAATCGCCACCCTCTGCTGCTCGCCTCCTGAAAGATGCGCGGGCAACTTATACCCCTTGTCCGCGAGCCCGACCATTCCCAGGACTTCAGCCGCGCGCCTCATCTTCTTCTCCGATTTTTCGCGAAAGCGAAAAATGGACCATCCGCGGCTTGCCGCGGATTGGTCGTGCGGCATGTCCTGTATGGCGAGCGGAAGAAGCACGTTTTCCATCGCCGTGAGATACGGCACGAGATGGAACTGCTGGAAGATGAAACCCACGTACTCCTTCCTGAACGCGGAAAGCTGGTTGTGGTTCAGCTCGCTAAGGTTGATCCCGTCAATCTCAATCCTCCCGCGCGTGGCGTAGTCGAGCCCGCCGATGATGGAGATGAGGGTCGTCTTGCCGCTTCCTGATTTTCCCATTATCGAGATGATCTCGCCCTTCTTTATCCCCAAATCCACGCCTCTGAGCGCGCGCACCTTCACGCCCTCGCCGTCGTAAGTTTTCTCCACATTTTCAAGTTCTATCAGCATATTTCCACCTCGTTTCAACATCAACGAACATCAACGCCCTATATCGCCCTTAGCGCGACAGACGGCATCAGGTTCGAAGCCTTCCACGCAGGGTAAATGCTCGCGATTATGCCGACCAGCGCCGAAACAACGACCGCGCCCACAAGCGTGTTCGTTTCAAAAGGTATGCTCGTTCCGGCGACAATCGGTCCGAGAACTTTCGCAGCGGCAAAACCCGCAGCATAGCCCACGAGCCCTCCAATCAGCCCCACGACCGCGCCCTCCATTACTATCAAAGAAACTATCTGCGAGCGCGTGAAGCCAAGCGCGCGCATCGTTCCAATTTCTTTGGTGCGCTCGTTCACGCTGCTGAGCATTGCATTCATCACAGCGAGCACGCCTATCAGAAGCACGAACGCGCCTATCGCGGTCGCGAACCCGCTCATCGTGCTGAGAATGCCTGCCTGCGCGTCGGCTATCTGCTTCACTGGTGTTGCCTTCACCCCACCGATTTCGTTTATCTGCGCGGCCATTTTCGGCAGAGGGCACGAGTTGCAGTACCCCTTCAAATCTATCATAGAGATTTTTCCCTTCTTTCCCGTAATTTCCTGCGCCTCTGGCAGATTCATGAATATAAGGCTGTCGTCCTGCGAGCCGGTCTCGTTCAAAATCGCCGTAACCGCGTATGTCCTGTTCGCCAGCACAAGCGTTTTCCCAATCCCGACGCCCAAAACCTTTTCAGCCTCGCTCCCGAGCATTATCTCGGTGTTTTTTTCAGGGAGCGCGCCCTCGAACCTCCAGTAGTTCTTCAACTCAACCTCTTTCGTGAAATTAAGCCCTGCAACAACGAGGTCGCCCTTCTCTGAAGGCACGGCGGCGAAGAGTTTCTCGCTCGCGACAGAGATGCTCATCGCATCTGGAATTAAGTAGATTTTTTCCATTATACTTTCGTCAAGCTCGCTCGCGCCGAGCGTGAGCCCGCCCGCCCCGAACCCGCCGTAACTGAGCCCGAGCGCGCTCGTCTTCGGGACCACGATGATGTTCGCGCCGAACCTGTCCAGCTGGCCCACCATGTTCTGCTGCATCGCGGTTATTATGCTGAAAAGTCCTACTATGACTGCTATGCCTATCGTAACCCCGAGAACGAGGAAAAGCGTCCTGCCCCTCTTTCTCGAAAGGTGCTTCAGCGGTATGTTCGCAAGCCTCATTTTCTCACACTCCAGTTAAGCTTTACAATTTTTGTAAAGCTTATTATAAACCATAAAGTATTTAAATGTATTGCACACTAACTCTACACATGAACCTCAATGTTGAGAAGATAGACCTGGGCGAGAAGGGGATGGAGCAGTTCCTCGGCAGTCTCGAGACGGACGTGATGGAATGCCTGTGGAAGAAGAAGAACTCCACTGCGCGCGACATCTACGCGTGCCTCGAGAGGAAGGACATCGCCTCCACCACGATAGTTGTTACGCTCGACAGGCTTCACTCCAAAGGCCTTGTCGCGAGAAAGGTCGAGCGGGGCAAGGGCGGGCTCCACTACATATACTCGCCGAGAATGAGCAAGGCGGATTTGGGCGAGCGCCTCTCGGTTCTCATAGCGCGCAACATGGTTTCCACTTTCGGTCCCGCCGTTGCTTCTTATTTCTCGAAGAGCGCGCTGGAAAAAATAAAAAAAGCAAGAGCGTGAACGCATGAACCTAAGCATATACTGCCTCATGCAGTGCGTCACGAAGCCGGAATCATTGCTACTTATAGGCGGTTCTTTTGTCCTTTCATATCTCGCATACAAATCGCGCGAGAGGTTCAAAACATACGGCGCGCGCGTCGGGGCGCTCTATCTCTCGGTTTTTCTTTCCTCATTTCCACTGACTTTCGTGCTCGCAACGATGGCGTGCGACATGAACTTCATACGGCAGCTCGCGCTCGCGCTCCCTCTTTCAGCGCTGGTTGTTTCCGCGCTTTTCTATTTCTTCGGAGGAAGGCTATTCCTAATCGCGATAGGCGCGCGCGAGATGAGAAAAGAGGATGCACCCCATCTGTTCTCAGCGCTCGCGAGTGAAGGTGCGCGCGCTAGGCTTGTCTTTCTTGATTCCGCGGAGGAGCTCGCGTTCTCAATTACCGCGCGCGAGAGTTATGTCGTTTTTTCCGTCGGCATGCTTGAATCCCTGAATGAGAAGGAGCAGCTTCTCGTGCTCGGGCACGAGCTCCGCCACATAAGGAGGATGGACCCGCTCTCGAAATTCGTGGTCGGCGCGCTCGCCCTTTTCTCGCCCACTGGCATGCTGGGCAGGGGCGCGCTGAGCGCGCTCACCGAGGAGCAGGAAAAGGAAAACTGAGCGCGAGCGGAACCTATTTATACTTTTTTTGCGAATATTCTGCATAAACAATTCTGTGAATTTTACTTCGAGTTTGAGGTGGTTTCATGGTCGAGGAAGAGGAGCTGTCACAGGAGGAGCAGGGTGAAAAGACAGCGGCAGGTGGCGTGGGCGGGGAGGAGCTGGAGCCCGACATCCCGCTCGAGCAGGAGACCAAACTTCCGTTTCCCAGCGCGCGCGTAGTGCGCATAATAAAGCAGAACTTCAAGAAGGCGCACCAGATAAAGAGCGACGTGAAAATCGCCGCGAACGAGCTGCTCGGCGAGATACTCGCCGACATAGCACAGAGGATGGACGAGGAGGAGTTCTTCACCATCAGCATCGAGCACTTCAACAAGGCCGCGCGCAAGTACAAGATGGTCGATGTGCAGGAGAAGAGGATGGCGAACATAAAGAAACTGCTCGAGAAGCAGAGGGGCGAGCTCGAGGAGAAAATCATGCAGCTCGAGCACGCCGACGAATGGTGAAATTAAGATTTGCCTTCTAGTTCTATTTCTATTTTTCTTTTCACTATTTTTTCAAACCGCTTTTCCAGCTCTGCTTTCTTCTCGCCAATTTCCTTCTCAAGTGCGTCTGCGCGCGCAGCGGATTTTTTAAGGTCGTCTCCGAGCGCGCGAACCTCGTCCTCCAAATTTTTCTTCTCCTCCATAATTCGTTTCGCGGGCCCGATTTCCTTTTCCAGCGCGGCTTCCTCCCCGCCCAGCCTCTTGTATTCATTCGCCCACGCGATGAGGCTTCCGTCTATTATGCGCGTGCAGTCCTCGACGATTCCCCCCCGGTTCTTCAGTTTTATCTCCCCTTTCTCAATGCACGCGCGCAGCGCCGTGAGCAGTGATTTCAGGTGGGGATATTCGGCATCCTCGCGCGCAAAAGTCTCGAACGGCGCGCTCACGTACTCGCCGGCGAGCTTCCGGAGCCACGCGTCGGCGCATATCCTTTCAAATTTCCGAAGCGGCCGCCCGAGCGCGCCGAGCCTCGCGGATATCAGTTCGCGCGCCTTCGCCTTTCCAGCGTTTATCCCCTCGAGTTTCCTGAAGCCGGACTCATCATGAACGAGTTTCGAGGCGCGCTCCGTCTTTTCTCCAATCTCATCCTGAATGTTCGCGATACTCGTCCTCAGGCTTGCGAGCTCTGCAAAATTTCCCTCGAATCTTTCCGCATCCGCGCGCAGGTTTTCAATCGGCTCCGCTGATTTTCTCCTTGCCTCCAGCCGCCCCTTCAATTCGTCGGCGTATTTCGTCGCGCGCTTCACGGCGTCCCCGAGCCTGCCCATCTCGTCCTTGAAGAAATGAAAGAGATACCTGTTGTCGGAACTTATTTTCGTGAGCGTCGCGAGGTTTCGCATCGCGCCCTCGTGAAATAGAAGAAGGTCAGAATAGTTTTTTCCCTTCAGTTCTATTTTTGTTGCCGAGCGCGCGCGCGGCACGAAGTTGGTTTTCATCCCTCCAGCGATTTTCGCGAAAGCAGGGTCCATATCCACATTCTTTTTCTCAAGCTCCCGCGTAACATTTTCTATCTCGCTGAACGACTCTCTTATCCTGTCGCAGAGCGAGCCGCATTCCGGATGCGCGCCCGCGAGCTTTTTTTCCTCCTCCCTCCTGAGCTCCGCGCCAAGCTCGCGCGCGTTTATCCTTCCCCCTACCTCGGCGCCTCCGGTTTTCTTTCCAAAAATTGAATCGAAAAATCCCACAAGCTCAACTCGCCAATGCTAGACATCTCGCGGAAAGTAATTTAAGTTTTCGATGCGATAAAAATGCAGTATGGGCTCAAAAAGCCTAGCGGCACTTGCCGCGATTCTCGTTCTTCAAATCGTTTCAGCAGACCAGATAATATACGCCGAGACTTCTCTCGAGCCGCGGGCAGGCTTGTGGCAGGGCTGCCTGCCTGCGTGGAGCGTCAACCAGAACTGCGAGGTGCAGAGTGCGGTAATCATGCGGCCCTACGCAACCTCGTGCGTCTCCTCGCTTTCGAACCTCATCGCTCCGAGCGAAATCATGAATTTCAACCTGAACGCTGAAAGAATAACTTCGGGCGGCACGCTCCACCTCGCGTGGCTCGCGACAGGTCCTTATGGTTCAGGAGGAATCCGCGTCCGGGTGAACGGGTGCGAGGGATACATAAACGCATACGACGCATCCTGCGGCGCGCGCAGCGGGACGCTCTCTTTCGCGGGCACCTGCTTCAACACAGGCGCGAACACGCTCACAATCTCACCTGAAGGAGGGCAGCAGATTATCCCTCTCGGCTCCGGCGCGTGCCCCTCCTCCTCTTGCGGCGGCGCGGTTTACGCGGGTTTGGATCTGGGCTACCTGGCGCGCGCGACAACTCAGAAATATGCGGAAAGAAATTACGCGGTTCGCGAAAATAAGACGGTATGGAACGCCACGCTCTCCTGTTCGCGCGACAACGGAACGCTTGAAATTGAAATTCCAAACGACGCAAACGGCGCGCGCATCTCAGGCGCGAGCGGGGAGTTTGAGTGCGGTACTTCGCAAGAGTGCGCGCGCAGCGGAAACAAAATCACAATCCCAAACTGCGCAGCGGGCGCGTATTCGCTCGCATATGCCGTGCCGGCAATCGAACTGGGCGCGCTCCTTCTTGAGAATTACGCGAACAGCGCGTATTTCGCGGGCGAGAGCGCGACGATAAAAATAAATACCACCTTAAACGGCGCGCCAGTCGCGGGACTGGCTGTGCGCGCATCCGATGCTCTCGAATGCATCACCGATTCCTCGGGCTCGTGTGCGCTCGTGTTTCCAATCTCAAACGAGCTTGGAGAAAAAAATATTTTTCTGCGCGCGCTTGATTCAAACTCGCATGCAGGAGAAACAGCAATAAAAATAAACATCGAGTCGAACGTTCCTGAACTCTCGGTTTCGGAATCGCTTCAGGGAAACACGCTGGTCGCCTCGCTGAAAATAAAAAACAGCGCGAGCAGGGAAATAAAAACGCGCGCAAACTACACCTTGCCTCCTGATTATACCGGAAACTTAAGCGTCGTACACGAGGATGGCGCGCAGGTAACGTTCAGCGTGGAGAACGGAATCGTATTCTTCGATGAGAACATTTCAGGAAAGGGGGAGCGCGCGCTCCGGGTGATGTTCGAGATAAACGGTACGATGATTTTCCATTTCGGGGAGCCGAGCGTTGCTGCGGGCGAAATTGTCGTTGGGGACGCGCTGGTTGCCGGCGCAAGCGCAAACATCACGAACACAAACGACTTCCGTGCGCTCCATGCGCAAATCGCGTCAAATGCAATCTCGGGCTGGAATAACGCAGAGCAGGCAATTCAACTTTCCCCTGGAGAGCACAGGCAGCTCTCTCTTGAATTAAGGCGCGCGGGTCCGACCGAATGCTCATACGCCAATTGTCGTGAGGGGAATTCCTACTCATATCGCGCGTGCATTCACATCCCCGAAGATGAATTCATCCCGAACATGAAAATAATCTACAAAATCCCCGCGGCGCGCCTCCAGGACTGGGGCGCGCGTGCATCCAGCTCGCCGCGCGCGCTTGCGGACAATTCCGACGCGGACGTTCAGGTTTTTGACGGGGGCGATTTCGCGACAATAGTCGTCGGCACGAGCCACACCTATTCGAGCCTCCACGAGGGCGACCACTACATTTTATTGCAGTATAACGCTCAGCCCGCCGTTCAACAGCCCGCGCAGCAACAACAGCTGCCCTCGTACCAACCAGAAATCCCAATAATACAACAGCAGGGAAACGAAAACACGCAACAACCCCCCACAGAGACTCAGCAAAACACGAATACCGAACAGCAACCGGCGCGCGAGAGACTCATAAGCATAATCGTCGATGATGCCGTTTCGCTTGGCGCGAACGTGAATATTTTGATTCTGGAAAACGGAAAGCTCGCGAACGGGGAGATGCGCGCGACCCCGCCCTCCCAGAAGGGATTCTATTTTGCGGTGGTAGATGGAAAAACAAGTTTCGTGCCCGATGAGGAAGGCAGGTGGACGCTGGACTACGGGGGCTCGAAGAAGGAAATAAGCGTGGTCCCTGAAACAGGCACGCCGACCACGAACGCGGCATCGCAAACCGACGCCCCAACCCAGCAAGAAACAAAATCGCGCGCATCTCCGAACGAACCGCAGCCGACAACAGGAATGCTTCTTTCAAATATTTGGATTCCCGTCGTCTTCGTGCTCGCGCTTGCCGCGCTCGCAGTCTTCTACGCGCTCAACAAACAACTTTCAAAACCGAGGATAAAAATAACAAAAACGTATGCGCGCGGGATTGTTAAGATTGAGGTAAAAAATGACGGTGGCGAGCTCTCGAATGTTCGCATTACTGATTTCGCTCCAGAAGATGCGCGGCTCACGCGAACAAAGGGCGCGAGCGTGAAGGACACGATTTTCGGTCTCGTTATCAGCTGGCAGAGACCCGAGCTCGGCTCGGGCGAGACGTGGAGCGTGTCCTACGGAATGAAAACAAGGATGAAAAAACTCAAACAAGCGGAGGTGAGCGCGCGCACGAAAGATGGAG
Source organism: Microcaldota archaeon (assembly GCA_964632135.1). Taxonomy (GTDB): domain Archaea; phylum Micrarchaeota; class Micrarchaeia; order Burarchaeales; family JBFMAP01; genus JBFMAP01. The sequence goes on along the minus strand of CAZWEI010000005.1, from coordinate 16,202 downwards.
AAGAAATAACTCTCTCCAGCATCACCTGAAAAATTCCTCCATCTCCGCGCACAAACCCAAAATCTCCTCCTTAGAAAGCGTGAAAACCCTCCTTTCCTTCGCGCTCGCGCGCCCAGCAATCTCGCGCGTTTGCTTCTTGTTTTTCCCCAAAAATTTCGAGGAGTCTATGAGCGCGTTCCTGACGGTTTTGTTCTTGTGCGTGAAGAGCGCGGTTATAAATTTCTTCTGAAACTCCGCGAGCGTGCGTCCTGTTTTTGTGAGTTCTACTATCGCGGAATCGACTTTCGGAATCGGGTAGAACGCGCCGCGTGGAACAGTTTCAAGGATGCGCGCGTCAAAGCATAACTGGGACATCACAGAGAGGCGCGAGTAGTTAGATGTGTCCGGCCGCGCGACCATCCTCTTCGCGAACTCCTTCTGGAAGCAGAGGACGGCGCGCTCAAAACCAATATCAACGAGTTTGAACGTGAGAGGAGAAGAAATTGAATAGGGGACATTCGACACGATGACGTCCGTCTTCTCAATCTCGTAATCCAAAAAATCAGCATGAACAACGACGACGTTTGGATGCGCGCGCAATCTTTCCCCGAGCGCCTCAATGAGGCGCGCGTCCTTCTCGACTGCGATTACCCTGCGCGCGCCCCCGAGCGCGAGCCTCTCGGTGAGGTTTCCAGTTCCCGCGCCTATCTCAAGAACCTCCTTTCCGTTTACGCGCGCATACTCAACCTCGCGCGCGAGCACGCGCTCGTCAACGAGAAACGTCTGGCTTAATTTTTTCCTAGGCGTGATTCCAAAAAAAGTTGCATTTTTCATGTGCTCGCCTTATAACCACAAGCAGCGGCACGCCGCGGTGCGCAACGCTCGAGCGTTGCGCAGTCTGCCTCGAGGCAGACCGCGAGCCTCGGGGCTCGCGCCGCTTGTTGGCGGCGCAATTTTTGCTGCGCAAAAATGCGCATTTGCGCCCGAGCGCAAATTGCGCCGCTGGCATTGCGTTAAACCTTCTGGTAGGGCGGTCGCGTGAGTATGTAATATTTCGATTCGCCCTGCAGCTCCTCGATTATGCGGTCCGCGATTATGCGCACCGGGTCTGGAAGGAGCGCGACCCTCTTGCTCAGGTCCTCGAAGCTCTCGAACGGCTTCTTCTCCCTCTGGTTGAGTATGTCCATCATATGCTTCTTTCCTACTCCAGGGAGAAGCTCGAGCTGATGTAGTCTGATAGTAATTGGCCCGCACCTGTTGAAGAACTCGACAACTTCTTTTTCTTTGCTCTTTATTATCGCCTTGAGCGCGCGCCCCAGTTCCTCGCGCGCGCCGGAAGTGAGTTCATAATAACTGATTCTCCCCTTTATGTGGTCAATCTTGTCGCGCGGCCCCTTTCCCACGTAGACGCGCTCACCGATTGTCATGGGCACGTCCGGCTTTGGAACGACTTCCAGTAGCGTAAAATGCGCGTCGCCAACCACTTGGGCCAGCGGCTCCCTGTGAGTGTCCGTGGATTTCCCGTAAGGGAGCGAATCTATCACTATGCCGTACTCTTCCATTCCAGGCATTTGTTTCCCCTCTATCCTCATTGCAGGTATTTTTTGACCACATCAAGAACTTCCCCTGTCTCCTTTTCGTCGAACGAATACCTTTCCTTTGAAAATATCAACCTCAACTGGTCCGCGTTCGCCGGCATCAAGTCCACGATTTTCACAGCGGCCTCCTCCTTTATCTTCTCGAATCCCAGAAGCTCCTTGAGCATCTCCTCCCTCTTCTCCTTCCCGAGCCTCGTGAATTTTTTCGCATGGTCGAGAGTCACCTGCTGCTCGAACCCCAACTCGCCGTCGTTCTTTCTCGCCTCGAGTATGTCCGCGACCTCGCCCAGCATCGCCGTCCTGCTCTTCAACGTTTCCTTCCCAATCACAAAATCACCAACATCACGAACAACAACGCAACTACTTGCCCAGATGAACAGCCGGTATTATGAGGCGCTTTTTCATGTTCATGTCCTGTATCTCGACAACGTACGCGCCCCCACGCTTCCCTACCACGATGCCGTGCCTTCCCCTGTACCTCGGATGGGGCATCCCTCCCTGCCCTGGCTCGTGGCGTATGCACACTCTCGCGCCTATTTCGAAACTCTTCATAAGCTTGCCAGTGCCCAGGTATTTCTTTCCCGCGCGCTTCCTGAGAAGCCTGCTCCTCTTCGATAGGAGACCTCGAGACCTCTTAACCATCATAACCACTCCCATTATAACCGCAAATGCGCACCCTGCCCCCCTGACACTTCACGGGTTCGCGGACGCCGTTCGCACGACTAAGAAGCGAACCCTCGTCCGCCTAAAGCATGCTCAGAGACCGCGGGCTTTAGCCCGTGGAGTGTCACGCACGCGTATGGTGTATTTAAAAACCTAAGTTTATAAATATTTTACAACTGGCGAAGACGTGCTTGTGGGGGTCGTGTTTATGGTCAAGAAGAAATCCGAATCAAAATCGCACAGGTCTACCGTAAGGAGGATGAGGCATATAGAGCCGATATTCAAGATTGAGAATATCGTCGCGTCCGCGAACCTCGGGGTCGAGCTCGACCTTTACTCCATCGCGCAGAAGGTCCGCGACGTAGAGTACGAGCCTGAGCAGTTTCCAGGCGCGATACTGAAGCTGAAGGACCCGCGCGCCTCGCTCCTGCTTTTCAAGAACGGGAAAATCATCTGCACCGGCTCCAAGAGCGAGCGGGAAGTGAAAATAGCGCTTGAGCGCGCGATAAAGATACTCATACCCCACGCGAGGTAGCGCGCACACAACAACCGCATGCATCTCACACACCATGCGCAACACGCGCACGCGAGGCGCACGCAAAGACGCGGCGCACACGACGCGACGGCAACGCGCACGCGCGCACAAAACTATTTTTAATTTTCCCGTGCATAATATTTCGAGAAGATGCTCTCACGAGTATCGGTTTTATCCGTATTATCAATAACTTCTTCTGGAGGTGTTGCCTATGGCAGGTGATGCTGCTTTCTCTGTTGAAAAATGGGCCTACAAAAACGGTCTTTTTGTGAAGGGTAAGAAACGCTACATAGACCCCGCGTCCCACGCGCTCAGCTACTCCAGCGCCATAATCGGCGGGATAAATTTTTCGAAAAAAGATGAGAATACGGTAATATCGTTCAGGCTCGAGGAGCATTTCGCGAGATTACTCCATCACACGCAACAGCACCAGGTCGAGGAAATAGAAACGAGGTTCTACGGCGCGAAAAAACCGGACTACGAACACATAAATAAAATTTACGATATGGCTGCGGATTTCAGAGATACCGGGGCGGAGTTTCCAATAAAAATAAACGTTCGTTACGGAAACACGCACGAGACCTATTCTTTGACGTTAAACGAGTTGATGTCAGCTTCTGAGAAAGTCGTGCAGGCAAACAACGGGCGTTTCGTGTACATGCGCCCGATAATCTTCAGGAGCGCAGTGGACGCGAAAGGGAGCAAGGGAAGAATAGGCGTCGGCTCGCAGGAGAACCTCTGGGAGGTCGTGCTACTCCCGATAAAATGGCCTTCCTCGTATCTTGGAAAGGATGCTCTCGAGCACGGCGCGAGGCTTGTCTGCTCGCCTGCATTCTGCACGCCGCCGGCCGAATCCTCGTTCAGGTGGCTGAAATCAGCGGACAATTACAAACTGTCTTCCATGGTCAAGGACGCTGCTACTGCGCACGGATTCACGGACGCGCTCCTGACCGACGGAACGAAAGACAGAAATGTCCAGGAGGCGTCAGCAGCCAACATCTTCGTAATCAAAGATGGAATCATCTACACGCCGCCTCTCGGGCCAGGAATACTCCCCGGAATAACGCGCGACACTGTGATAAAACTCGCGAGGATGCTCGGCTATGAGGTGAAGGAGGTTGATATTCCTCTGAAGGAGGCGCTCGGCGCTGATGAAATCTTTCTTACAGGCACAGCGGTAAAGGTGAATCCGGTTTGCAGTATAACCGTCATCAGCGAGACAGGCGAATCAAACGAGCACAAAATAGGGAATGGAAAGCCGGGCGCCGTCACGTCGCACATGAGGAGCGCGTACACCGCCGTCTCGAGAGGCGATGAGTTCGAGGACTTGAAATATCCGAAAAACTGTCTCACGAGAATCGATTTAACCACCGTCGATCATAAGCGCTTCCCAAAAATTCTAAGGCAGATTAACCAGGAAAGAATGAAGACGCGCGCCTCGCGCTAGGTCTTTCATCTGCTCCATCCTACATCCTGTCCGTCAGATCTCTTTTTCCAAACCCATCCGCAACTTTTCTCGGAGGCGTGTTTCCCTCCCTCGGAACCCCCTCCATCGTTATCTTGCGAGGAACAGGCCAAGATTTGGTCACAACTACCCCATTCACCCCACTCATCTTTCCACCCCGTTTTTGTTCATTTTTATAGCACACACTCTCGTTCATCAAAAACACCCCGCGCGCAGCAAGAAATCGAAATCGAATTTTCGCGCGCTAAGCAATAAGGATAAGCAAAATGCCAAGAACAAGAATAGCGATGCCGGAGGCTGGCGGAGAAATAGCAAATTTATTTGTCGTTGATTTCACGGGTACCAACCTCCCTTCGGGCGATTGCCGAGCGGCACATTCGGGCTCGGATGACTGCCGTTGTTGCCAGGAACGTACTCCTCCTCGGCCAGTACCTTCTTCTTTACTAGGCTTCTCTCGACTTCCGTCAATTCGGCGCGGTTGCCCGTCACCGCATCGTGACTGATGTTCTTTATGTTAAACAACCGCGTGCCGTTCCCGAGATTTTTCTCTGTAGCGGGCACAATTCGGTTGTTTTGAACTACAACAACCTGCATTCCGTTCGCACTGTTCACAAACCGCGTTCTATTCATCTTCCCACCCCATTTTTTGTTTTTTTATAGCACACCCTATCATGTTGTTAAACCAACCGCGCGCGCAACAGGAGAAATCGGTTCAGTTCTTGCGCGCTCTAAGCAAGAATAATAATCCCGAGAATCAAGACGATGCCAGCGGCTACCGGAGAAACAGCAACTTTCTTTATTTTCGTGAATTCATAGCCGGCTGTCATAGCCTATTTCTGTGCGCGAACTTATTTAAATACTTTTCGATTTACGTCGAGAATGAGCGTTTTTGCGCATCAGAACCGTCCACCTGCCGCGTTTCTGCATAACCTATTTCCGCGTTGCAAACTTCCTCAAGCCGGAGACAATCCACGTGGCAAAGACGAATGGCGCCGTGAGAGCCGGCACGTTAATCAGCGTCATCCCATAGGCGATAAGCACCGAAATGGCAATCGAGGCCACGGCGTAAGCCAAGGCAGAGCCCTTCCTTCCAGCGAACGCAATACCGCACAGGACCCCGTTGAAACCGAATACCCCCGCGTTAATCAAATTTAGCGGAAATGAAAGAACGAGAGCCAGGGCAAGCCCGAGAACCGAGCCAATCAACGCGTAAACTCCGGAGATTCTCGAACTGACCAAAATTGCGATTAGGAAAACAATCCCGGTTACGGTGTTCGCCTGTAGCATAACTTGCCCGAAACCCATGCTGACTGATGGGATGAAATCAAGACTCACAGAAGCCGGGAGTTCGTGTTTTTCGATCTGGGCGAGCTTAAGCGAACTCACCGTTGCAAGCAGTAACAGAGCAGTCAAGACGAACGGGAAAGTGTACGGGGCAATCCTCTTCCGCATCAATTCCATTATTAACGTAGATGCCGCAGCGCCAAAAATCGCGAGAAGGACCGCGAGCGGGTTAAGCCCGAAGAAGAAAAGCACTGCAATCCCAACCAGCGCCCCGTTGAACCCATACAGTCCTTCCTCGATGTTTTTCCTCTCGTAATGCAGGAGAAAAGCCGCAGCCGTCCCGGCGAGGACTCCGAGCAGGGCGCCGAGCCCCATGAGCGGCGAATTGTAAAAAATCCCGAGGAGAAATAGCGCGCCGGTTATCTCGTTATTCTGCAGCATTACCTGGCTCATTCCCCTCAAAAGAATCTTGAAGAAGCCGATCACGAGTGCCACCTGTTTGTACTTCTAGCGGCTTTGCATATAAATTAAACATTTTCTAAATGTTTTGGTTCATTTATGTGCAGGTTCGGGAATAAATGTGCAACTTCATTAAAATCCGTCGCCGTACCGTTCTCGAAGGCTTCCCTTATCAGCACGCAGATGTTGTGGCAAAGGAGGAGGGCGAGGGCTTCATTCACCTGCCCGACCTCGTTCTTGAGCATGAGCTTCCCGGAGAATTTCCTCTTTAGCGCGCTGAACGTGCTTTCCACGTTGCTGCGCTGGTGGTACCTCTGCATAAACTCCTCCCTGTGCAGCTGGAAGTAGTGGAACATCTTCGCCCACACCATACTGCCGTCAGCCTTGCCCGAAGTGTTGGTTTTGAACGGTATGTACGGCACCGCGCCGACATCAAAGGAAGCCTGGATGTTGGCCTTGCTTGAGTACGCCTTGTCCGCCATGACCTCCTTAACCCTGAAATGTTCCGCGGTTCTTCTGACAAGCTCCGGGAAATGCGGCGAGTCGTTGCTCGTTCCATCAGTAACGGTTATGGCAGTTACAATATTCGACTTAACGCCGCAGATTATGTGAACTTTTATCCAGTCCAATATAGCTTTCTTCTTTGGGTTCAAACGCACGTCAAGCCACCTTGAATAAAACGCAGAGGAAAGCCCGCTTGCGTCGACCGCAAACGTTGTCTCGAAATCCTTCAATGGCAGGGCGGAAAGCTCGACAAGGTTGGTGAGAAGCGGGGTCATCGCCGGGTCGTTGAAATACTTCAGGATCGTGTTGAAATGCGGGACTTTGCTTATGTGCCCCCGCTGCATGGCTATCGTTAGGTCTGAGGACACCCTGCGGGAGGAAAGCCCCTCGTACAGTTTGGCGACCATGCAGAAGACCATTTCCCTGGTGCCTGCGCTCGGCCTCCCGACCCTGCCGACTTCCTCCTGCCGGAGCCTTGAGCAGAGGTCTTCGAGTATGCCGAGGAAAAGCAGCTTCTCTTGCATCTGCGCCTCGTTGTAACTTGACCATGTGAAAGACGTTGCATTGTTTTCTGGAACTGGGAAGAGCGGCACCCTTTCGGCCTCAGGGACTGCCGGCCTTTTATCAATCCTCAGGGAGAACATCCTTCTGCATACGCGGCAAACGTAATTCTGGACATCCCAGTGTTTTCTGCTCCGTATGCCATATTTTACCACGTCTGAGGAACCGCAGTATTTGCAGGATGTTTCGACGGTCATGTTATACACCTATACACATATGTGTATATTATAAAGGGAAAAGCTTATAAATGTATGTGTGTAGATACACACTATGGGACGCATACAGATTGTCATTTCCGACGAGACGGAGCAGAAGCTCCGAAGAGCCGTAGCCAAACAAGGCTACAAAAAGGGCGATATGTCGCGAGCTGTAGAGGAAGCCTTACGCGAATGGCTTGCCAAGCGGTAGGTTTGGCAAGCGCAAAGCTTATATAGTTTTATTATCTAATTATAAGCATGGCAACAACAGTAATGCTGAAAGACAGTGAAGCCGAGCTATTAGAAGTAGCTCGCAGGGAACTGTTTTTCCGTGGATTGGGCTCTCTTGACGAAGCCATGCAAAAAAAGGTAGAGAATGAAGTTAGAGTGGAAAGGGTCTCGAACCTCACGAAGGGTGCCGTTATTGCGATTGCCTCTCTTGTTCTCATAAACGCTCTTGAAAACGGGCGAAAAAAGGTGATGGCCGATGAAAAAAAATAAAATGACCTTTGGGAGGAGTGTTAAGCTTCGTGTCGGTACTACTTCAATCCAACCCGGGTGGATCGTGAACAACAACGACATTGAGCATGCGGATTTTATATGCGACGCGAGTTTTAATTTCGGATATGCGCAACCGCTTTTTGAGCGCGTGCTAAGATTCGACGAGAACTCGATGAGGAGGCTAAGTGAAGACAAAAGCTACGCGGAGGAGAAATCTGCTGAGCTGAAGGACTTCAAGGACAAGCATCATACCAAGCTCGTGAAAGCACATGCTCAAGTACCGCGTTCCTTTCAAGTAACTCCTATCGACGTAAAAGCATGGTTAAAAGTGCAACAGGACGCAGGTCTTGCTTTTATAGAAATCCTCGACGTGACAGGCCGAAGTACCACTCAGGTTGAGCGAACTATCGGTACGTGTGCAGAAGAACTCGATAAGGGCAAGAAGCCTGTTTTAGGTATAAATACGGAAAACCCCAGTATAAGCGATGCCTTGCTAAGGCTCGAAATGGCCGAACGATATGGTATGGACTACGTGGTTTTCTACGGTTCCAAAAAGCCAAAGATAATTCATGTGGCAATCGCTGAAGCGTTACAGGGAAGGAACATTTTTGCGCAGTACGCTGGCATAGGCCGCTGCACGAAGGTCAATGGTCGCATGTTGGAACTTGTGCACTTCGCGCAGGCGCTCGGGTTCAATGCATCTTCGCTATTCGTAGTAAAGGCTAAAGAAAAAAAAGGCAAAACAAGGAGAAAAGCAATGCCCCCGCCATCATACGATCCTTTGCAGTGGGAAAGCATATCCCTGCAAGAGAGGCTCAAAAAATATGGCGATGAATGGCCAACTGATGTGCCGCATCCAATAATAGACGAGAGGACCACACGGGAGATATACCAGTTAGCACCAAAGCTCCGTAAGGCAACTCTACGTACCTTCGAGGCTGCTTCGGCGGATTATGAACTTCGGAAGACAGAGGCACGTATTAACAAGGGCGAATACTCCGAAACCATTCAAGAAAAGCCTACCTTGATTGCTGCGGTTCAAGCTCTTGTGAGTGCACCAAGGCAGGGCGAGTTAGGCCAATTTTAACTGAGAGGAGTTCATAGAGCTTCTTTCTAAATTTCTTTTCTCTTTCTTCCCCCAATCGCATACAGTACCACTGGTCAAAATTATCTCTCCACCATCCAGCAGCCTCGAGTTCCTTCTCTGTCTTTCCAGCGCAGTGCATTTGGCGGTACTCGTCCTCCCACATCTCCATCTCCTGGGCAAGGACAAAATGCTCAATGTCTTTGATGCGATGAAGGCCGTTCCTTTTTTTCAATTCTAAAAGAGAATCGTTCATTTGACCACCACGAGAACCGTTTTTCCGACCTCAGCATCGTGCGGGAGATGCACCTTGCGGCTTGTGTTGTTGTTGGCGCAAATTTTGGCTTGATAGACCTGGCATTTTTTAAGCCAAAAGTTTAGTTTTTTAACGACGATTGGCTTCTGAGGTGGCCGAGGCATAGTAGCTATTAAATAGCTACTAATATAAAAAGCTTTCGGATGCCTCCCGTATCCGCAACACCAATCCGAGGTAGCGTAGCAGCCGCTACACTCGCGCTTCGGATAAGCTTCCGTTCTGATCGCCGTTTAAGAACTCGACGTGGCCGTATTTAAACTTTTGCAAATTGTTAGTAGAGAAAAGATAGGGAGCGCACTATATGGAATGGGTAGATGCTTAGTGGAAAACTACTCCACCAAAAAGTTTAATATATTACCGAAAACATAATATATTAGATTTTGATGGAAATCACACCACAGCGGGGACAGGTATATTCTCAAAAAGTGGAACGGTATATCGATTATTATTTCCCAGAGTACTACTACAGTTTGCATAGTGGTCCGCACGAGTATTCGAAGAGAGTAGTACGTAGTAAAACATCTGACATGTCAGATTTTTTTTGGCCATATTGCAAAACAACTTTAGAGCTGGCTTGTAGAAATAGCAGTTTTAAATTTTCGTGTATAATTCCAAATTCAGATTGTCAATACTCACCAACCCTTATTTCTCTCCAAGAGCGTATAAAAGCTGAGTGTGGTATTGAGGAACTAAACGTGTTGTGTAAGAAGCCTGGCTGTAGGAAAAGCACCGACCTCATCGATTCCGATGATAGAATGGAGAATACTACGAAACACGCAGCTGTGATCGATGACCTAAGAATACGATCAAATTCGTTATTGATGCTTGACGATGTAAAAACAACGGGAAGTCACATTATTGTCTACGGTTCTCTGCTGTATTTGCACGGTGCGTCGTATGTAGCTGCCATTCTTTTGGCAGAAAACTATTAGGGATTTTATGGCCGAACAAAGTCTACTATTGAGCAAATGGATTCAATTAAATTCCGTACATGGTATCGGGCCGAGACGTGCAGAAAAGCTTGTCCAGTTGTTTGGTGGCATAGAAAACATATTCCAAGCAAGTTTGCATGAGATTATCGAAACAAGAATTTTTAATAAAAACTTCGAAGATTTCAAAAAAATCAAGGATGAGGTTAATCCTGCTTTGAAAAGCTCCATCGAGCAAGCTCTACAAAATGGAATAAAAATCACTACTTTAGTGGATGCCGCATATCCAAGAAAACTAAGACTCATCCCAGATTCACCCACAACCTTGTTTACTTACGGGGACTATGGATTGCTCAATAAATCGATTATCGCTGTTGTTGGAACTCGTGCAGCCGGAGAAAATGCAAAAAACTTCACTAAAAAAATTTGTTTAGAATTGGCCGGAATGGGCTACATCATATGTAGTGGTGGAGCTCGGGGGATAGACACTGCCGCACATCTTAGTGCATTGGAAGCAGGGAATGGTACAACTATATGCGTTTTTGGTACAGGCTTGGATAAGGTTTATCCTCCTGAGAATGCTCCTTTGTTTGAACAAATAAAACAGCGTGGTGGTTTAATAATCAGTGAGAACTTGCCAAATTACCCTGGTTCAGAGACGGCGTTTCTACGTAGAAACCGTATTACTTCTGGCATCTCCGATGGCTTAATCCTTGTTTCGAGTAGTGCAACTGGAGGCGCCATGGTGCAATCAAAAATAGCTCATACCCAGGGGAGACAGATATACTGTCCCTCCTTAGACCTTTGTCTTGAACCTTGCGAAGGTGTAAAATATGCAATAGAGCATCTTGGAGCGGTTGAATTTAGGTCCGTGGTGGATTTCTTAGACTTGTTCAACAAATCACATCTCACTCAATGAATTTTAGATGATGCGCTTTAAAAGACCGATAAAAAGAGTATTGGTCGTGAGAAAATGAACGAAGATAAATCACAGCAAGTACTGAACGAATTCGAGCACATGGCCGTAAGACTAAAATCAATACAACTTAAAATGCAATGCGATGAGGAAACTGCTTCAAGAGCATATCTGTGGGCAGTAGTGAAACAAATAAGCGAGAAAATGAAATGCGATTTACCCTTCAAAGACGAACGTTTAGAGAGCATATCAAGGTCAATTCATGGAATGGTTGACGCTGAAAAGTTCCTCCGACACCCTGATTTATTCGATTCTGTTTACGAGAAATCAGTACCCAAGAACTTTAGAAAAAAGACAGGTCAGTTTCTTACCCCACAAAAAATCGCAGAATTCATGGTTAGATTAGGTATGTGTCATAACCCAAAAAGAATATTAGATCCAGCCATCGGCACTGGAATCTTTCTATCCGAAATCCTAAAATCAAAAGAAAAATCAGCAGATTTTTATGGTCTTGATATTGACCCGCTTATGCTAAACATCACGTATATACGAGGTAAAATCATAGATAGAAAGTCGAACCAGACCTTAATTAAACAGAATTATCTTACTTTTTCCTCAAAAGAAAAGTTTGATTTCGTTGTTTGCAACCCGCCATATATGAAGTTTCATTATTACGATCGCAATCTTATATCAAAAATTGAACGAGAATCGGGTCGTCAGCTCTCTAAACTGACAAACATCTACTCTCTGTTCTTTATTCATACTGGAGAGTTGTTGAAAGAAGACGGTATTTTAGTGTTTATTACGCCCAGCGAATTCCTTTACACTGGGTATGGCCAAGAGCTGAAGACGTTCTTTTTGGATGGTTTTACAATAGAGGCAATAATTTTAGCAGATTTGGACACTGTTGTATTTAATGATGCTCTAACCAGTGCGGCAATCACTATCCTTAGAAAAAAAAGACCAGATAACACTCATCGGGTTAAACTGATTAGTGTTAAAGGCTGGCACGAGAATGACGGTGTTTATAATGCCTTTTATAATTTGATAGCATCAAATGACGTTACAATAAGGGAAGTAGTCCAGAGCGAGTTGAATCCTTCTAAAAAATGGTTATCTCTTTTTAATGGAGACGTGGCCGGTAATTATAAGGGCCTGGTCCCTCTAAAAAAAATCGCGCGGGTTAAGAGAGGTATCGCAACTGGCCATAATGAATTCTTTACTCTAACTTCTTCAGAAGTAGAGAAGTGGGGCATAAATCCTTATTTTCTTAGGTTTGCAGTTTCTAAAGCCAAGCATTGCCCAAATTATTCCTTTTCAGCTAAAGATCTTGAAAAATTAAGACTTGCTAACGAGAGGGTATATCTGCTGTATTGTTTTGACGCACCAGACGAAAATTTGAAGGCGTATATCGATTATGGCAAAAAGCTAAATGTGCACAAACGTTTTTTAACATCAAAAAGGAGCCCCTGGTATTCGATGGAAAAAAGAGAAATGGCCCCTGTATTAGCAACTGTTTTTAGCAGAGAAAGGATGCGGTTCATTCTAAATGATGCAGATGTTTTGAACTTAGCTTCATTTCATGGGATATACCCGGCATTTAGAGATAGAAAACAGGTGAAAGCGTTTTTAGCCTATCTAAACTCACATTTCTGTTCTAATCAAATGACTCTACAGAAGAGAACTTACGGTGGAGGATTAGACAAATTTGAACCCAGAGACTTAATGGAAATACTCGTATTAGACGTTACAAGCCTCAATGAAAACATCGTCCATGAACTTGCCGATTTATTTGATAAGCTCTGTTTAACTAAAACTGAAAGTGAAGAAAGAGAAGTTAAAATAAAAATAGATGAACTCGTTGTAAGATCTCTTAGTCAAGACGCTATATCTCAAAGGCAGAAGACAGAATCCGCGGTGTAATGTTATTTGGCAGTCTAAGATTTGCAAATCTCATATAAAAAAGGAGCCTTCCTCTTGGCAACTCTTTCACTTCGCCTTTGTGATCTGGGATTGAAACATCAGAAGTTATACAAGTGCCTTCATCGAGGTTTATATGAACCGTACTTTTAAACTGATTTTTTGCATTATGTTCGATAAAATATTTAATTTTCAGGTTTCTTGGATCAGATAATATTTCAAGAATTCTCTTAAACGAAATGACATAAATACTGTCGAAGAATACTTGGACATAAAAGTGCTTAACACCGTGGATCTGTATCCACTTTAGGATAACTGCTAAATCTTCTACCTTTGGAGTAAAACTCAGAAAACCACGTTCTCCTTCCGTTATCTTACTCTTCTTTTTCATGTATTCGATATATTTTTTAACCAAAAATGCACTTGATCTGACCTCAAGCGCAAATTTTGCTTTTTGAGTATGGACTATCAATTCTTTTCGTGGTTTATTGCTACTATAGTCTGCTTTCATTTGGGCGTTGTAGTCCCTTTCGTCAAATACAATTATATCAGGACACTTGCCAATTTCATCAAGTTCTTTTTGGTAGCCTTCATAAAACGCTTTAAATTGTTCCTCCCCAGCAACAAGGCTATCTTTTCGACCATAACTTACTCCAACAAAGCCAGATAGAACATTGTCAAGTATCTTTAGCATAAGATCTTCTGCCCAATCACCCTGCTCTTTGTTAGTTAGAAATTCTGAAAATGCTTGGGTAGGAGTTCGCCCCATAACCCTTGGTTTAAATAGGTCAATTTTTGGGTTTTTTTCTGAGACTTCTTTTGCCAACTCCTCTATTTCCACGATGTAGTCTTTGTCCATGTCAATTTATGTGCAGGCAAAAGAATTTATGTGCAGCGCCTGTTTTATGTGCAAAGCCACTTCTAGCAAAAGACATTTAAATCCCGCGCGCGTAATAATAAGCGGTCAGCGGCCACAGGAGCGAGGCAACACCTGATCCCATTTCGAACTCAGAAGTTAAGCTCGTTCACGACATTGCCTGTACTGCTTTGCAGCGGGAACGCGTGTTGCTGCTGACCACTCGTATTTTAAATTTTAAAAGAGAGAATATACGGCATGGAAAAAAATCAAATCGTGCTAACTCTTCTCGCTATCCTCGCGCTCGTCTCGTTCCCGAACGCGGTTTCTGCCTATTACCCGGATTACCAGAACCTCACGTTTCAAATCGTCGATAATCTTTGCTTCAACGTCTCGTACGACGGAAAAACTTGTGATCGCGCGGTCGAGGTCTGCTATAACTACGCGCTGCTCGCAAACACGAGCGGGAACTTCAGCATCGAGTACAACGGCGAGAATTTAACGACTGATTTCTACTACATAAGTTTCGGCGACGATTACCTTTATTTCAAGCGCGCGAACGAGAGTTGCTTCTTCCGCGCGCGCGCCACAACCACGAACGTTTCGAACTACGTCGGCGGTTTGCGCAGGCAGACTCTCGCGTATTATTTTGACGGGCACGCGAACTACAGCGCGGTGAGCGTATACGATCATTACGGCACGCGCTCGCAGTACGGCTATTTCGGCGTGCTCGTGTGCCTCTCGAAACGCGTTCCGTATTTCTGCGCGCCGAGCGGCGGCATGGCCGGAGTTTATTACGAGAACGTCAGTTACGTGACTTACGGCGAGTTTTACGGCGATTATTTCAGCCCCTACGCGGAGCCGATGAGCGACGAGGTCGCGCCAGGTTACGCGAGCACAGGCGGGGTGGTTGTGAATTACTCTAGCGCGAGCGCGAAAATATTCCTGATTCCGAGCGCGCCAGCGCGCACTTACTGGCACGGTCCCTCGCCTTATGCGGTCATCACGCAGGCGTCAACAAGCGCAGCAGCAGGAGGCGCTGAGGAAGGCCCTCATCCTACGAGTTTGATTCCTGCTCTCAATTCGGTCTGCAGGGACGTGAGGAATCTCGTTCCAGTGGTTGCTCTGCTAATGTTCATTCTCGCCGGGCTCGTGTACGCGGCAGGCCAGATATTCGGGGCGGAGACCCGCTCGCGCGCGAACGTGTGGTCCGCGGCGATGCTCGTAGGCGGGGTAATTGGTCTAGTGATTGCGGCATCAGCGCCCTACCTCCTGCGCGTGTTCGCGGCAGCGACGCTGGGGGGAATAAGCGGGCTCGAGCCAGACGTCGCGACGTGCGAGTGAGGTTTAAATATTAGTTGTGGCATAACATATCACTTGTTTTTGAGGTGATTGGCGTGAACGGAGTTGCGGTACTAAGTCGAAAGCATGCACAAAATTGGGCGGCCTGGACAACGAATAAGAAATGGCTTTTCGAAAGAGAGCCACATAAAGAGTTGAGTTTAGAGCAGCTTCAAAAAATACTTTTTAGTCCGAAGGGACAAACGGAATTCGAGAAAGTTTTTGGCAAGGGTTTGCTGCCCCAACCCATCATGAAAAAACTGGGTGAGGAGTTCATCACCAAATTGTACGCGCGCGAGTGCGAGCCGCTGAGGATTACTAAATATGACCGATTGCGGGTTAGATTAGTGAAAGAAATGAGAGAAAAAAAGAAAGAAGACGGAGAGTTAAGCTTGGATGAACTCTTGAATCCTTATGGGCGCAAAAAATCAAGGATATTCGGCGCGATATTACACGGTATGGACCCAGAGGTACGCAATATGATACTCTCTGGCAAAATGGATGAAGCCCTTGCCGCGGCCGTAGCAAAGGGTATGAGTGCAGAGAGAGGCGCGGATTAGACGACGAATGGCTATTTTTTCTTTTTCTCCCTTTTAATTTCCTCAATCTCCGCGCGCGTGCGCGCGACCTCCTTCTTCAAATTCTTTATTTCGTCGAGCAGGGACGCGTGCAGCGTCTCGCCGTCCTTTTTGTGCGCGAGGTATCCCTCTCCTCCTTCGCGCGCGAGTTGCGCTCGTTCCATTATCGTGTGAATAAATTCTTCCTGCTCCTGCGCGCGTATCCCAGGAATCTTGGGCTCGTTCTCAGAGCGCGTGGCGAACGCGGTCTCGATGTGCGCGTGCAGCAGTCCGATCGCGCAATTTTTTCGCTAAGCGAAAAAATGCGCATTTTTCCCGAAGGGAAAAATTGCGCGCTCGAAAACCGTGGTCTCAGTCCTCACGTTCTGAATCTTCTCGTAGGGTATTCTCGTCTGCGTCCTCGTGAGGAACCCGTGCGTTATGCGCATGTCCTGCTCCCCGAGGAGATAGGTGAGGTGGCGGTATCTCAACTCAACAATCAAAAGACAAAACGCGCCTGCAACGAGCGTGAATATT
>CAZWEI010000004.1:0-43977 GCA_964632135.1 Microcaldota archaeon | reverse complement strand
TCAAAATCATCCAGCGCGCCGTCAGTCCTCTTCGCGATGCGGCTCGCCACCCTGTCGATGAACTCCCTGTGCATTATGCGCGTGGCAAACCAGTCGGCGAATTTCCTCCCAGGCCCTGAGCCGTTCTGCGTTATCGCCATGAACTCGCGCGCGTCCTTCTTCCAGTTGAAGTCAGGGTAGTGCTCCCTGCACAGGTTCACCATCTCCTTGTAAAGCTCCCTGGACGACTTCCTCAATTTTCTCGCGTATGCGCGCCTCTTCCAGTTCTTCATCGTCTGCTGGTGCAGTTTCCCGAGATGCATGAGCGCGCCAGCGAGCATCTTGCTCCCGACGTCTATCCCCCAGTCGACCAACTTGTACGCGGTCGCGAAAGCCGCCGCGGCGCCTGCTGCAGTGAGCGCGAACGTGATCGCAACAGAGGCGGGTTCGCCCAGGTTCGTGGCTATCTGCGTGAGTTTATCCTTGATGCACTCGTACGCGAATCCGACCGCGGCAAGGACAGCGCTTACCTTCTTTGCTATCTCCTTGAACCCCTTCTTGTAATCCAGTTTCATAAGCGCGTCCATCGTCGCGTACCAGGGTACGTGGAGCTCGTCGACGTCCTTCGAGACGCGCTTCCATTCCTGCACAACGTTCGTGTATCTGTTCGTTCCCGTGTCGATTATCAGGCGTGCGTTCTGGTAGAACTTCATCGCGTTTTTCTGCTCGCACTCCTTCTCAATCATCCCGAACTGCTCGGCCGCATAGTTCCTGCACGCGCTGCTCTCCTCCAAATCATGAACGCACGCGGCGAGTACCGCGAGCCTGACCGCCTGCGTCGGGGTTATCGGCGGCCGTTTGGCATCGCGCACGACTTGCGCGCCTGCTGCCTGCGACAGTTTTTCCCTTGAGGGGCATTTTATCCCGCATCCGTCGCATTTGCCCTCTTCCATCGTCTTCGCGTTCTCGAATTTCGGCAATCCGCTGCGCATCGGCTCAGGCGGCCCTGGAAGTGGGAGACTCAAGTCGCCTTGCGCATCTTCTTTCAAATCCCTAACTTTTGTTTTCTCAGAAGCATTTTCAGAAAAAGTTATGGGAGTTTCTCTATCCTTATTACCATTTAGTTTTTCTGGTTTTTCTTTTTTTCCCTCTTCCACAACCGAGTTAAGCGGTTTTGCATCCGATGACAGTGCGACCCATACTGTCCATCAGGGTGTGCGAATCCACTTACCTCGAACTGTGACACCCCCATCGTTTGCGGGTAGTGTTCTGTGCCCGTCAGACGGGGATGTCTTTCGCTCTTTGACATTTACCGTCTTTACGTCGGCCATATTCACTACCGTGATATGATATATCTTACGCGTAATATATAACCTCTCAGGCTAATCTCTGCCAAAAACGATAAGTTTATAACTTCCAGGCGATAAAAATAAACTATGAGAAAGCTTGACGCGCGCGACAGGCGGCTGCTGTTCGAGCTCGACAGAAACTCGCGCGCAACATTCGCGCACCTCGCGCACAGCGTGAAGATGAACAAGGAGGTCGCGAGGTACCGCGTGCTCGGCTATCTTGAATCAGAGATGGTAAAGCCGCTCCTTCTCGTCCTGCTTCCTCCGCTCGGGTTTTTCATATCGCGCTTTTTCATAACATTCCAAAACGTGGACGAGGAGAAGGAGCGCGAGATTGCCGGCTACCTGATGAAAAAGCACGGGACAATATATGTTGCGAGCACGGACGGGAAGTACGACCTCGCGTTCACAGTGTGCGTGCGCGACTTCCTCGCGCTCAGCAACTTCATAGAGGAGTTCGAGAACAAATTCAGCGAGTTCATCGCCACGCGCGACATGACTTTCATCGTCCGCGCCTGGTTCCTCCCGCGCACGTACCTCGTGGCTGATGAGCGCGAGCCTGTAAGCGTCGCGGTCTCGCAGCCCTCCTCAGAAATTAAAAAACTCGACCCAAAGGACGTGAGGATACTCAAGGCGCTCGGCGAGGATGCGCGCGCACCAATTGTTGAAATCGCGAAGAAGGTGGGCCTGTCCGCGGACGCGGTGGGCGCGCGCATCAAAAAACTCGAGAGGGAAAAAGTCATCGTGCAGTATTCAATAGTGCTGGACAACAACCAAATAAACCAGAGGAGGTACAAGGTGTTCATAAACTTCCACAGCATAACGCCAGAGGCAGAGAAATCCCTTTACGATTACTGCAACTCGCACCCGAAAATTGTCTACGTAGTAAAGGCCATCGGCACCTGGGACTTCGAACTCGACGTGGAGCTCGCTGGCGAACTCGAGCTGCGCAAGATTCTTGGCGACCTGCGCGTGAGGTTTCCCGAACTGATAAAGAACCTCTCGCACGTGCTCGT
The DNA here is from genome assembly GCA_964632135.1 of Microcaldota archaeon. Taxonomy (GTDB): domain Archaea; phylum Micrarchaeota; class Micrarchaeia; order Burarchaeales; family JBFMAP01; genus JBFMAP01. The sequence continues at coordinate 41,633 of CAZWEI010000004.1, read as the reverse complement.
CTACAAGGTGCACATGTTCAACCCAGCCGCGTGCCTGTGAGCGGAAACGGACAAATATTTATTAAATGCGCGCGAGTAGTATTCGGTTGGTCGTGTTTCAATGTTAATCCCACTTGATGATTTTGAAAAGGCGCTCGAGCTCGCGATGGAGGCGATACGCAAGGACGAGCTCATAATCTATCCTACCGATACTGTTTATGGAATAGGCGCGAACGCGCTCAGCGAGAAGGCCGTTAAGAAAGTTTTCCTCGCTAAGAAGCGCAGCAAGAAACCACTCTCCATCGTCGTTTCGGACAAAATAATGCTCCAGAGATACTGCTACGCGAGCAAGGAGACGATGAAAATTCTCGAGGAGATTTTTCCAGGACCCTTCACTGCGGTCCTCCCGAAAAAATATCCCTTTCCCGAACAGCTCACGCCCCACCCGAACATAGGCGTGCGCGTGCCTGAGCAGTTCTTCATCCTCACGCTCGTGAAAAGGCTGAACATCCCGATTACTACCACGAGCGCGAACTTCTCAGGCGAGCCGAGCCCTGCTTCTGTTGAGGACATCCCGAAAAAACTTCAGGACGCGGCGAGGGTTGTTGTCGATGGCGGGCCCTGCAAGTACGCGCTCGAATCCACGGTAATAGATTTCACGGGCCCGAAGCCCGCAATCCTAAGGCGCGGGGCAGGAATAAATGTAATCGAAAGGCTGGGGATGAAATGAGCCTTTCTCTCAACGGCTTGCGCCTCTCAATTTTTCCCGACGTTTACGAACCGGCAGAAGATTCCCTCCTCCTCGCGAAACACTCCCCTCTCGCGTGCGGGAAAGTTCTTGATATGGGGACGGGTTGCGGGATTCAGGCGCTCGCTGCGGCAAAAAGCGGAAACGCGACGAACGTCATTGGAGCGGACATAAGCGCGCGCGCAGTCGAAAACGCAGAGCAAAACGCGAACATAAACGGCGCGCGCTGCGATTTCCTCGTTTCCGATTTGTTCGAAAACGTCCGCGGAACTTTCGACGCTATTATTCTCAATCCGCCCTACCTCCCGACCTCGCGCGATGAGATAACGCGCGCGCCACTCGACCTCGCGTGGAACGGGGGAGAGGACGGCAGGAGAATAATCGACCGCTTCCTTGATTCATTTCCGTCTCACCTCGCGCGAGAGGGAAAACTCCTCCTTCTCCACAGTTCCCTCGCGGATACGATGAAAACAATGCGCCTACTCGCCCAAAAAAATTTCCACTCGCGCATTCTCGAAGAAATGAACGTTGGTTTTGAAACCCTTTCAGTGATTGAGGCGGCGAGGGCGAGCGACAGGGATTGAAATGCCTTCTTTCCGCGTAGTTCTCGTCGAGCCGGAGTACGAGATAAACATCGGCTACTGCGCGCGCATAATGAAGAATTTTGGGTTTGATGAGCTTGTGCTTGTTCATCCAAAAACAAAAATAGACTTCGACGCGGTGATGTACTCGAAGCACGCGCACGACGTTCTGAAAAACGCGAGAATAGCGCGAAATTTTAGCGATGCGGTGAAGGGCTGCGATTTTGTCGTAGGCACCACCGGAATTTTGAGGAGAGGGAGAACAACTCTCCGCAATCCAATCTCGCCGAAACAATTCGCTGCTCGCGCTGCGAAATCGAACGCGCGTTTTGCTCTTGTTTTCGGGAGGGAAGGAACGGGCCTGAACAAGAAGGAAATCGCAGCGTGCGACTTCCTCATCACAATCCCCGCGAGCGAGTGCTATCCCGTGCTCAACATCTCGCACGCGCTCGCAGTAATTTTGTATGAGTTGTTCTCGCTCAATAAAGAGAAAACGAAAATGCTCAAGCGCGCTAGCGCGCGCGAGAAGGAAATGCTTCTGAAAACTTTCAATGAAATAACGGATGTCTTCGCGCCTCATTTACGCAACGCGCAGAAGGTGAAGCTCGCGTTCAAGAGAGTGGTGGGCCGCGCGCTCACCTCCGACATAGAAGCCTCGTCGATAATCTGCGTTCTCAGGAGAGCGGCTGATAAACTGCGTAAAAAGAGAGAATAAGCATCACTCATACGATTTTTATGCCCTTTGCATTTTGCGTGGATTGATTACGTCCAGGCCCACGCCTGAACACAATTTCTGGAAAAGGGCCATTAGGATTCATTATTCTATGAAGTTTAAGCCTGTCCATCTCCTTTTCGAATATGTTCTTCATTTCGTCAGTCGCAGGAGCTTCTTGCTTCTGTTTTGACTTTAAACGATCCCCGATCCATTCCCGAATGTCTCTACCCGTATAACCCGTACCGACTAAAACAAACATGGTTGCAATATCGAGCATGAGGATTATTTCACCAACACCAAGTCCCTCACGCTTTTTTGAGGAGTGTTGTACTTTATTCAGAACCTTGTCCATCTCCATCTACCGTTTATTTTATGCGCCGTAAGTATTAATACTGTTTTTACCGATGGTTCGTAAAGCCCGAAGGATAAGAAAATAAAACAAAGAAATAGAGAATTAAAACAAAAAATTCTAAGCCTAAGCGCCCTTTGGTCTCGACTTCACAATTTTTACTTTCGAAGGCGTCAAGAGAATTTTCTCGTTGTCGATGCGCGCGATGTCCCCGTTTATCTTCACGACGAAGCCCTTGAGCGCGCTCACAATCTGCTTCAGTTTCGCCATGTTGCGCGACATCGGCGATATGTTCAGGAGGATTATGTTTCCCTGCTTCAGTTCCTCCTCAATCACTTTCGCGTCCGCCTCGCTCTCGAGAGCGACGGGCTTCACGTAGAAGTCCGCTGACGGATGCAGCACGTCAACGCTCTCAAGCTCCACGGTGTCCATGTATTCCTGTATGTCCATGTCCCTGCTAAGTCCCAACGCCTTTGATAAGTTTTGAAGTATTCCCATCCAGCTCACCCCACGTAGATAAATTAATCAAAAGCCTTATTAAACCTTTCGAATAAATCTTTTTATTGCCTTTTTCATTCTGGGGTGGTCGGTTGTCAAGCTCGTTCCACGATATTCTATCTCGCGCGACGCTCTTCAAGAACCGCGACGTGCTTTCTCCGCACTACATACCTGACACTCTTCCCCACCGCGACAAGGAAATAGACTCGATAATGAAGGTACTCTCGCCAGCGCTCAAGGGAGGGAAGCCGCGCAACCTGTTCGTTTACGGAAAGACGGGCACGGGAAAAACAAGCTGCGTGAAATACGTGATGGAGAAATTCCAGGAGATGAAATCACCCTCGCGCATCAGCTATACAAATTGTCGCGTTTACAACTCCCGGTACAGGATATTCTTCAAGGCGGTGAAGGATTTCATTCCCGAGTCCGCGGCATCCGGCTACGGCGTCTCCTACCTCTACGAGAAACTTCTCGACTGGGTCGAGTCCGATGGAAAAAGCCTGATTCTCGTTCTCGACGAAATCGACATGATTAAGGACCTCGATGATTTGGTTTACACGCTCACGCGCTCAAACGACGATTTGAAGACGGGAAGCGTCTCGATGCTCGGAATTTCGAATAAAATCTCCTTCAAGGACAAACTGGACCCGAGGAGCAGGAGCGCGCTCTACGAGACAGAACTCGTGTTCTCACCCTACAACTCGCGCCAACTTCAGGCGATTCTCGCGCAGCGCGTCGAGTTGGGTTTCAAGCCAGGCGTCGTCGAGCGCTCTGCCGTCAATCTCTCTGCGGCAATCGCGGCGCAGGAAACCGGCGATGCCCGGTACGCGCTCAAACTATTGCTGCGCGCAGGCGAGCTCGCGGACGAGTCAGGCGAGCCCAAAATCACAGACAAGCACGTTGAAGGCGCGCGCAGGAGCGTCGAGGAGGACATTTCCGTTGACGCCATCTCAACCCTGCCCGAGCACCAGCAACTCGTCCTCTGCGCAATCGCAACCCTCTCGCTTGAAGGAGGAAAATACTCAAAACTCGGGGACACGAGCGAGAACTTTCTTATCTCGGGCGAGGTTTACGAGGAGTATGCGCGCGTCTCCCGCAAGTTCAAGAAGGAGGCGAGGAGCGCGCGCTGGTTCCGCGAATACCTGAACGAACTCGAGATGCTCGGCCTGATTACGATGATAGAATCCGGAAAAGGGCAGCGCGGGCACACGCGCCTCATCCGCATCGCGTACTCGCCTGAAAAGGTGAGGAAACTCATCGAGGACTGCCTGAACGGCGATACTGCGCGCGCAGAACTCGAGCCAAAGGACGCTGGTGTTCTCAAATGAAGCACTCCTCAACCGCGGGCACTGCTGATTTTCTCTTCCAGTTGGGCGCGCTCAAGAGATTCCCGCGCTCTGGCTGGCTTTCTATTGGCATCACCCACCCTGAAAACATCGCGAGCCACATTTTCCGCACCGCGCTCATCGGCCTTCTTCTCGCGAAAAAGGAGCGCGCTGACGAAAACAAGGTAATAAAGCTGTGCCTGCTCCACGACCTCGCGGAAATACGCACCTCTGACCTCACGCCATTAAACTCCAAATACATAAAAAAAGACGACAAAAAAGCAGCGCGGGACGTGATTAAGGGTTTGTTTTGCGAGCGCGAGTTGAACGAACTGTTGCGCGAATTGGACACCAACACGCGAGAGGCGGTTATTGCGCGCGACGCGGACGCGTTGGAGTTATTGGTTCAGGCGAAGGAATATCTGGATGAGGGCAACAAGTATGCGCGCGACTTCATCACCACCGCGCGAAAGAAAATTAAAACGAGGAGCGCGAGGGAGATTGCGCGCGAGCTCGAGAAGACAGACAGCGCGCGATGGTGGAAAAGAGAATACGGTTTGATCTAACACTCTTTACTTTGCAGATGAATAGTCTTGCAGATACATTTTAACATCCTCTAACAACCTAATCTGAAATTTATAGTAGTCTGTCCCTGAAAGATCCGATAATACTCCTTTTCCAGTGTAATAGCTAATCACTTCCGCAGCCCATCTAATTTTTTCTTCGTATCCCACACCCTGTTCTAAATCATGAAATAGAGGACGTCTTAAGTCATTTATCTTTAAAATAACATTCAATTCTTTGGTTGATACTTCATGATCCCTATGTTTCTTTAAATCTCCTAAATTATTCGCGCAATTACTTGCCTCATAAAGAATTTTCCAAAGAGCATCTATAAAATTCTTGTAATCGTTTTCACTGTTTATTTTTTTAACTAGTGTTCTTGAAGCAATGCTATGTTCATTTGTTATATTAAACACTGCAGATCTACCGCTTGAGAAGCGGCGAATATTGCAGTCCCGCATTGTTTTGAAAATACAATCAACAGATTCGGCTATTTTTTGATTTATTTTCGAATCCAACGCAGATCTTCCCATGTTATCTAAGATTGGCATAAATTCGGGGTATTCAAGACAGAGATGTTGCAAAAGAACACGTTGTCTTGTTTCAATTGATGCTTTCCCAGAAGTTGATTGTAAAGACGCTATAGAATATTCAGTCAAATCCAGTTCCTGTTTCTCCTGTTCCAGTGTAGAATTGTTAGAAACATCTTGAATAAATTTGTCAGAAAAAGATATGATTTTATCAATGTTATCTCCTAACAATCGTTTCTCTTCTAACTTTGAGCAAAGCAAATAAAAACTAATGACCTCTCCAGTTTTGTTTAGAAAAGCAAGTTTGTTAGAGTGTTTATTCCATATGTCCAAAATCTTATAAATTTTTTTAACTTTCGGATTTGTTTCACTTAGTCTGCGGTTGCGATAAAATTTCGCTAGGTCCTTAAACTTCACATCTCGAATACCTGAAATTTCAAGTAGTGTTATCTGGGCACATAATTTATTGATAGAAAATCTTCTCTCGCTAATATTAGTATTTTTGAAAAATTGATGCTTAGCAAGCTTATCTACAAAATTTCTAACTTTCCCGCGTATTCCTTTAAGTTTTTCGGCCAGATTAAGAACTGTTCCCTGTTGTAATCTGAAGTATATTTCAGTTACATCCGCCTCCGATGCATTAGTGATAAATTCTACATCCAAATTATATCCTAGAAATTGTTTTTTCCACTCTTCGCCTAGCTCGCTAAATTTCATATTCGAGTAAGGCTCACTTCCCTTGGGGGTTTTAACTCGATCACTTATAAACTTAAAAATTGTCACGATTCGCTGTTGCCCGTCAATAATCCAGTATTTTCCACTATAAAGATGGAAGTATAATTTTGGCGTTTTCCATCCTCGAAGGATCGAATCAATGAACTCGGACTCCTTTTTCTTAGTCCAAATGTTCGGATCTCTCTGAAACTCCGGCGTATCCAAACGATCCCTATTATTTGCTAGACCAATTATCGGCAAAGGATACAGTTTAAAATTTGCCATACGATCCGCCCAATGATTTAGCGGTTGTATTTTCTCATCGCTTGGCGTTTCTTCTTCTCGTAGATGCCCAAGCTCTTGCCGCAGCTCGGGCAGTAGTACGCCTTCCTCCTCTCGAAATACTTCACGTCGTCAGCTGTCTTGAGGTCAGTGCTGTACACGATTGAGCGCGAATACGCGACTGCTTTCTCCCTAGGAACGCGCCTTCCGCACGCCTCGCAGTTGACTATTTCGCCTTTTCCCCTGCTACCCACGAAACCACCCTACCCAATTAATTTACAAATTTTTCCTGAGATCGCGAATCTTTCCCAGCGGCACCCCGCTCAGCAGGAATACTTGTGCATCATCTAATTTAAATATCTCGTTCTTCAGGAGCGGGCCGAGCAAACTCTCGCGCGCACCCCTTGCCCTGTTCAGCACCGCGCCTCCCACGAGCTCGTTGAACGCGGGCATGATTATGACTTTCATCTTCAAATTCGCGCGCGGGTATCTCTCGCGCGCAATTTGCGCTCCGCGCAAATGCGCATTTTTGCGTAGCAAAAATTGCGCAGTTTTTCCAATCCCGCCGACAACCCACACTTTCTCTATGCTCCTGTAGCCCATCTTGTCAATGAGCTCGATTGCAGGATGCGAGTGCGCGAGCACCAGATAATCCGCGCGCATCGCCTCTTCGCTCGGCCAGGCGTGCCCGTGCGCGAACGCCGCATTTCCCTCGATGAAGCCAGAGGAGGGATGGATGCGCGCGCTCGTGCTGCGCTCCAAATCGCCGTCGTGGTTGCCCGGGACGACCTCAACTTCAGCGATGCGCTGGAGCGCGCCGAAGAAGCCGGGAAGTTCCGTGTATTCCTGCCAGGAGATGTTCGGAACATTGTGCTTCACGTCGCCGAGAAGAAGAATCTTCTTTGCTTTGAAGGTGCGCGCGAGAGCGATTATCCTTTCTTTCGTGGATTCGGTGAGCGAGCCGATGCGAACGCCGCGCGAGGCAATCTCATTTTCAATTCCGAGATGAAGGTCCGCGACAACAAGCGTTTTGTTGTGAAGGAGTGCGGGCTCCCCGCAAACGAATTTCAGCAAAAAACCACCAACAGGAATAAGCAGAAGCAGGAATCCCTACCCTTTAATTCTCACGGCGTATTTTCCGGGGAGTTTCGCGCCTATCTTCTTCGCGAGTTCGGACTTCGCAACATCAAAAACGACAACGTAACTGGTCCACCTTTCGGTAAACTCTGTCCCCTCGCAGTTCGGGCACTTGTCAACCCCGCTCACGACATACCTGCAGTTCTTGCACGCCTTCTCTCCCATTAAACCACATCATGTACAACGCTATTACTTTTCCTTTTTTTCCTTTTCTTTTTTCGGCTTCTCCTTCTTCTCCTCTGCCACGACGTTCCACTCAGGCTTTCCCAGCCCTTCTGGCCTCATCGTGAGGCCGACTTTCGTTTCCGGTATGCTGCCCTTCATGCTTACAGTGGATATTTTCGCGAGCACGGTGTCTGCCTTCCTGAGCACTTTCTTGCTCGCCCTTCCGATAAACGCTGGTATTTTCTTATCATAAGAAAGGAAATCGTTCGTGATTTGCGAGAGATGCACGAGCCCCTCGAGCGGTCCCATGCGGACGAACGCGCCGAACTCCACAATTTCAGTGACTTCGCCCTCGAAAACCTCATTCACAGCAGGGGCGTATGTTAGAATGTCAAAAGTCACATCGTGGAAAGACGCGCCATCGCCCATTATCACCCTTCCCTCATCAACATCCCTCACGTTCCATATGCACAGGATAATCCCCAAATCCTTCTCGACCTTGCGCTCGTATTTCTCGCGCAGAATCTGCGTGACAGCCTGCGTTATCTCCATCGCGAACAGTTTCGGCGGAATCCTGACAGTGTCCCTGACGGTTACAATCTTGTACATTTTTTCACCATTGGTAGCAGTTTAATAGCGGTACTTATGAGCGGTTAGTTTAATAAATGTTAATAAAAATCCAGGTGGGTTTTCCCCTTCATGATTATCGTCCTGACGCGCGCGCGCCTCAACCTCCCGCGCAACGCGATGTCGTTCGTGCACGCGAGCGCGGAATTTTCGTGCGCGTAATTCACAATCCAGTCGTCCACGCTCTCGTCGCTCTTCTCCACGCGCACATTCCTCTCGTGAATCAGCCTGAGCGCGAGCCTTGCGAACGGCGCGCTTCGTGTTCTTCCTTCCGCAATCCTTTCGAGCTCGCCAACCACCCTCTCGGAAACCACCAACTCGTACTTTTCATCCAGCAGCCTGTCCAGCTCGCGGTTTATGTCAATCCTGAAATGAATGCACGATGCTAGGAAATTCGTGTCAACTACAACTTTGCGCAGGGCTTTCATCCAATCATCAATCGCGTTAAACGCGCCACACGCCGCGGCTCGAGGTCCCGCTCGAGCGGGACTGCGCGATTTGTTCGGCGAACCGAACAAATGCGCATTTTTGCCAATGCAAAAATTGCGCCCTTCGAAGGGCGCACCGCTTGTTGGCGGTGGCGCTTGTGTTATTATATGAACAGGGGCGCGAGCACGAGAGTTATTGTGCTCAGGAGTTTTATGAGCACGTGAATCGAGGGGCCTGCGGTGTCCTTGAACGGGTCGCCGACGGTATCGCCGACCACCGCAGCCTTGTGCGCGTCAGAGCCCTTTCCCCCGTACGCGCCAGCCTCTATGTATTTCTTCGCGTTGTCCCACGCGCCTCCCCCATTGTTCATCACGAGCGCGAGCAGCACGCCCGATATGGTGCCGACCATTAGGAACGCTGCCATCGCCTCGTATTTCAGCACGGCGCCCACGAAAACTGGGAACGCGACCGCGATGATGCCTGGGACGACCATATGGCGCAGCGCGCCCACCGTAGTAATATCAACGCAGCGCGCGTAATCCGGCTTCTTCTCGCCACTTAGAATCCGCTTGTCCTTGAACTGCCTTCTCACCTCTTTGATGACGTACTGCGCGGTCTCCGAAACGGCGCGAAGCGCGAACGCGGAGAACAGGAATATGAGCATCGCGCCCAGCATCGCGCCTGCGAACACGTTCACGTCCGCTATATTTACCACCGTGAACGCTTTTCCTGTGAGTTTCGCCACATCATCCATGTACGCGGAAAAGAGCAGGAATGCGGCGAGCGCCGCACTGCCTATCGCGTATCCCTTAGTGAGCGCCTTGGTAGTGTTTCCAACCGCATCAAGCCGCTCTGCCTTCTCGCGGATGGCGCGCGGCGCGTTCGACATCTCCACAATCCCGCCTGCGTTGTCCGCAATCGGCCCGAACGTGTCCATCGCGAGAATGTACGCGCACGTGGCAAGCATTCCCATCGTCGCTATCGCGGTCCCGTAAAGCCCGCCGTTAGGGATTCCGGACCACTCCCCGCACTTGAACGCGAGTATGAGCGCAATTGATATTGCAATCACAGGAAGCGCGGTGCACTCGAGCCCCACGGAGAATCCGGCAATGATGTTTGTCGCGGCGCCAGTCTGCGATGCTTTCGCGATGTCCTTGACAGGCCTGAACCTTCTTTCGGTGTAATACTGCGTGATGTACACGAACACTATCGACAAAATTATACCGATCAATCCCGCATAGAAGAACCACACGTTGTTCAGCATCCACATAGTCGCAATGTAGAAACCTATTGCCGCGAGAATCGACGTTACGTAATAACCCCTGTTGAGCGCAGCCATCGGGTCCTCCCTCTCTTTCGCGTGCACGGAAAACACGCCGAATATTGACGCGATGAGCCCGAAAGACCTCGCGACAAGCGGGAACAGCACGCCGTTCATCCCGAAATACGGATAGAGCGCGACCCCGAGAATCATCGCCCCGATGTTCTCCGCGGCAGTGGACTCGAAAAGGTCAGCCCCCCTGCCAGCGCAGTCGCCCACGTTGTCGCCAACCAAATCCGCAATGACCGCTGGGTTTCGCGGGTCGTCCTCAGGAATCCCTGCCTCCACTTTTCCCACCAAATCCGCGCCTATGTCCGCCGCCTTTGTGTAAATCCCTCCGCCGAGTTGCGCGAACAGAGCCACGAAACTCGCGCCGAAACCGAAGCCGACTATGAGGAACGGGGTTTCCTGCGGGTCTGCGCCGAACGCGTAATAAGTGAGCGAGACGCCGAGAAGGGACATCGCGACAATCGTGAGACCCGAAACGGCCCCGCCGCGGAGCGCGATCTCGATTGATTTTGATGAACTCGTTTTCAGCGCGGCGGCAGCGCGCAGGTTCGAACGAACCGAAACATACATCCCGACGATGCCGGCAAGCGCGGAGCAGAACGCGCCGAAAAGGAAAGCGGCACCGGTATGCCACGCAATCTCGGTTTTTCCAACGTACCAATAAGCCCCGTAGATTATCGCCGCGAGCACGAGCGAAAGGAGCGCGATTGTAGAATACTGCCTCTTTAGGAACGCTTCCGCGCCCTCCTTGATTGCGAGCGCGATCTCCTGCATCTTCGGGCTTCCTGTTTCCTGCCCGAGGACGTATCTCGCTAGATACGCGGCAACCACTAAGGACGCTATGCTTATCGCAAACACTAACAGCAACATTGACATTCCACCACCTCGAACCAACAAACCAAATAAATCATCAATTCGGCCACAGTCCGCAGTTCTACATGATTTGGATAAAAAAAGATTTAAACCATTCGCCCTGCCGCCTACTCGCCTGGAAACGCGTACTCCCTATGCTTCGCGAAATAATCCCCGCTCGGCTTGAGAATCCGTGCCAACTCGCGCGCAACCGCGTTCTTCAAATCCATAGGGTGTAGCCCGCCGTCCGCGTACTCCTTTTTCAACTCGTCCAAATCGAACTCAACGTCCCCGCCGTATTTCTCGTCGCGCTCAATCTTCAACCTCACATTCTCGTCGCGCATCAAGATATACTCGCAAATCTCGATTATCGGGTTCTCCTCAACCGCTTTCGGCGGGCAGTGCGCCTTCCCGATTTTCTTCTTTATCTCATCCTCTGAATCGTGAATGTAGATGCAGGTTTCGGGCTTGCTCTTGCTCATCTTCGAACTTATCTCCACGTCCGCGCGCGCATTTTCATCCATCCCCATTTTCTGGGGTCCCTGCAGCCCCATTAAAAGGCGCGCGTGGAGCGCGACAGGCTTCTTCCTCTTCCATTTGTCCGCTATCTCGCGCGCAAGCACGTGAACTTTTCTCTGGTCCATTCCCGCGTGCGCGATGTCAACGTCCAGTTTGAAAATGTCCGCGGTCTGCATCGCCGGGTAAAGGATGCTCGCGGCGTCGCTCGCCTCGCTTTCCTTCCTTCCCATTATCGTGGTGCAGCGCAGCATTCTCTTAAGAGTGGTGTCCTTCGCCACGCCCAAGACATCTTTCCAATAATCATTATCGTAAATTTCGCTCGCAAGAATGTACTGCACGCGCGCCTCATCCAAACCCAGCGACACGAACGCGTGCTTGAAATACCCCTTCGCGACCTTTCGAATTCTCTCCAAATCCCCGCCTAGTTTCCCGTTGAGCCACGCGTGGTAATCCGCGAGAAACACGATTGGCTTCACTCCCGCCTCGAGAAGGTCGTTGATTTTGAGCGCGCTCACCAAACCCGTTCCCAGATGCACCATCCCGGAAATCTCAAACCCTATGTAGTGCCTCGGGTGCGCGTTCGTCTCGAAAAGTGCGCGCGCCTCCTCGTCAGTAATAACTTCTGCCGTCGGCCTGCGCTTCAGCAGTTCGACCTTCCTTTCAACGTCCATGGGTTTAATTCGCGCCCGAAACCTTTAAATTTATGCTTCGCGGAAAATAATGAAACGCAAGAGAAAACCAGAGGTGGAAATTTGGGTTCGATTCCGAGAAAGTGGAAGAAAAAGGGCCGCATGAGATGGAAGTGGCTCAAGAAGAGAAGGAAGAAGATGAAGAGGAAAATGAAACGAAGGGTCGGAGAGCTCTAGACTTCCGGTTTTCATTCTTTATTTCAACCTCTAGAGGTGATACTGCATGATAACACCGAAAAAAGGAGACGGCGGGAAAAAGATTACGGGCGAAGAGATAGAACAGATTGTTGTTAGTTACAAAGGACAGATAGAGAACAGCAGCGCGCCATCCCTGACAAACCTGCAGAAGGGAATATTGTTTGACGGTAGGCTGTCGCACGCCCAGAAGAAAGAACTCATCGCGTTGGCGCGGGAAAAGAAAAACTCTTTCGGGAAGTTGCTGTAGGTGATAACATCACAACAAAAGTAATCGACAAAAAATTCAGGCCAAGAGAAAATTACCGCCCGGTCGGCTCCGCGCTAGACCGAGTTGTAGAGATTTACGAAAGGAAAATAGAGTTCGCGCTTCAAAACTCGCGCTCCTCAAGCGCGCGTGTCCGAAAATTCGGCATACCTTCCTTCGCTAAACTAGAGGAGCAAATCGCCGGAGACGAGAGGCTGTTTTCCCCGGAGGGCGCGGAGAAGAAAAAACAACTCGTCCAATTTTTCGAGCAGAAGAAGGCAGAGGCGAAAACATTCTTCAAAGCGAAAAGAGACTAGCCCATCATCGCCTAATCAACAAAATTGTTATATAAATTTCGGTGGATAATTATATCGCCCGTTTAATTAATCGTTTGGTGGTATGTTATGACGCTCGCTGTAGCAACAAAAGGACCTGGAAACGGTAGGCCAAACCTTGCGGGAATTTATAAACTCGAAATATATACCGCGGCCGAAAATATGCGCTCTAGTAATATAGGCGCACAAGTTATGGGCGAAATCGAATTCAAAAGGCTAGAATATAGAATCGAAACCTACCCCGGACTGACATCTTCCGAGAGAAAAGAACTGCTCGGTATACTCGAGAAAGAGAAAACCAAGGCTGAATCTTCTTTAAAAAATTTTTGGGACAAAATAGCAACGATAGCAGAGAAAGACGCGAGAGACGCCCAACGCACCCATAGTGAGTGGCCTTATATCCATCGAGACTAAGACCCAAAGGCGGTCAGCCCATCATCGCCCTAACGACATATCTTCCTCTTTTCTCGACCTCGTCCAACTGCCTCAGCGCGCGCTCAGCCGCCTTCTTATCCTCGCTCGAATACCCGCTCGCGAACGCGCGAAACAGGCGCTCGCTTCCAAGGGATTTCTTCATCACCAACAAATCCATCGCCCTGTCCTCCTCGTCGCGCGAGAACGCGCCCAGCCCGAAATCTATCACGCATGCGCGCCCGTCTCTCTTCCTCAAAATTATGTTCGCAGGCGTGTAGTCTCCGTGGACCATGCCCGCGGAGTGCAGTTTCGCGAGCGCCGCGCCTGCGTCAAAAAGTTTTTTCGCCGCAATTCCAGCGCGCGCATTTCTCAGAAGAATTCCATCAACAAATTCCATCGCTATCTCGAACTCGCCCACCGCGTAAACTATCGGGCAGAGCACGCCTGCCTTTTTCGCCTCCATGAGCAAACGCGCTTCGACGCGCGTCCTGTTTTTCCTGAGCGCGTGGTCAATCTCTCGAATTCGGTATTTCTTTCTTATCCTATCCTTTACAGCAACTTCTTTCCCAAACACGCGCTCTTTGCGAATCTCGGCTTCCGCGCCCTTTCCAATAATTTTACCGCTCGACATCGCAAATCACCACAATTCCACTTCCAATTTTTCGCTTTGCGAAAAATGGACCATTTGTGCTTAAGGCACAAATTGGTCATCCACGCGGAATTTCTGAACCGGCTCGCACTTTTCAGGGTTCAGGCGCGCGCCGTTCTTGAACATCATCAGTCCAGTGTACGCAATCATCGCGCCGTTGTCGGCGTTGAACTCATTGGGCGCGACCCCGAAGCGCGCGCCGTGCTCCCTCCCCATCGTTCGCAGCATCCCGCACAGCCGCTTGTTCTGCGCCACGCCCCCGCAGATGATGATTTCATTTTTTCTCGTGAGGACGAGCGCGCGCTCCATCGCCTCCGTAAGCATCGAGAACGCGTATTCCTGCAGCGAGAAGCACAAATCCTCCCTCTTGTGGGTTGCGAGTTTTTTCTCAGCGTCCGTAAGCAAACCCGTGAAAGAGAAGCTCATCGCCTTAACTACGTAGGGAAGTTCGACGTGCTTCCCTCCTTTCGCCATCTGCTCAATCACCCCCCCGTGCGCGCGCTCAAGCCCCATCCTCCTCCCGAACGTGTCGAAGAGGTTTCCAACGCCGATGTCCATCGTCTCCCCGAGCACGCGGTAGCGATTCTCCTCTCGCGCGATGATTTGCGTGTTCCCCCCACTTACGTAAAGAACAAGAGGGTCGCGCGCGCGCGTGAAAAGTTTCGCGATTTCAATGTGCGCGACGCAGTGGTTCACGCCGACGAGAGGCCTGTGAAGCGTAAGTGCAAGGGATTTCGCGCCTATGCACCCAACCCTCAGGCACGCGCCCAAACCAGGCCCCTGCGAGAACGCAATTACATCAACATCACCCAATTCGATGCGCGCTTTCGAGAGCGCCGCGCGGAGAACGCTTTCAAAATTTTTGGCGTGAGCATCCGCAGCCTTTCGCGGGTGAATTCCCGTGAATTTAGGAACATAAACCGTTTTCTCATTCGCGAGAACCTTCTTTTCAGTGGCGATTCCTACGCCGAGCGTGTGCGCGGTGGATTCTATCCCTAGGCAAATCATGCGACTCCCCTCATCACACTAATGGAAATCAGGTTTAAAATAAGGTGCGCGGTAATCGGCCCAGCGAGCGAGCCTGTCCTCTTGAACGCGTACGCGAAAATAATTCCTGCGATGAACGCACCGCCCAGTTCGTACACCGAGCCGTACATGTAGTGCGCGCCTGCGAACAGGATGCTCGATAGCACCACGCCTACGCGCCGCACGAGAAACCCGCGGAAGAAAATCTCCTCTCCCAACGGGCTGAGCGTGACCGCGAGCAAGACGAGGTAGATAGGAACGGACTGGATTTTCTGCTGCACGTTTCCCTGGTCGTAAACTCCAGCGCTGGTCGAAATAACCGACCACAGCAGAAGGCAGGTGAAAACCGCGGCGATGCAGCCAATCCCAACCAAAAAATTGAAAAAAATTTTTTCGCGAACAAGCCCCAACTCCACGAGCGCCTCGTGCATTTTCTTTTTCTTGTGCGCGTACCAGACGAAGGGCGTTAACAGCATGAAAATTAGTGCGACAACAGACGCAAAATACGGCGAGGATGAGGTGACAAGCACGAGCAGCAGATAAATTTCAGCGGACAGCACTGCGGCGAGCGCGCCGGACCTCTCGCTCAGCACACCCAGCGCGACTCCGGATACGAGGAAATATGCAAAAAGGAGCGCATACTCGCTGAAATTCCCGCTTATTGCTGCAGGAAGGATGAGCGCGTACAGCAAAGCAGAGGGAAAAACGCCAAACGCGCGCTGTGCCTCGCCCCTGAAAAACATTTCGCGCGCAGCAATGAAAACAACGAACAGCGCGAGCGAGTCCGCGAGTTGCGCGAACCGCATATCAAGAAATTTTATCGTATACCCCGAGAGCAGAAACAGCGCGCACGCGAGCCAGAGCGCGAAAAGCAAACTCTCTCTTCCAATCGGCTTGAGTTTTTTCAGGAAAGGGACTGAAAACAAAAAGAAAACAAGAGTCAGCAGTAAAATTAGCATTTCACTGCCTCTTCATTTCTTGACCTCGAGGTATCCGCATCTCCCGCACGCGAGCCTGTTCTTGTGCTCTGCGAGAAAAACGCCAGTCCCGCACTTCGGGCAGGACTTCTTTTTCTTGTACGGCTTGGTTTCCCTTTCCTTCTTTTTCGCCTCTTTCTTTTCCTCTGCCAAAATATCACCTATAATTATTTCTTCTCAGCTTCTGCCTTCGCTTCGGGCTTTGCTTCAGCTTTCGCCTCGGACTTTGCTTCCGCCTTGCCTTCTGCTTTCGCTTCAGGTTTCGGCTCGGCTTTCGGCGCGGGTTTTGGCTTCTCAACTCTCTTTCCCTCTTTCTTCTCCTTCACGCCTGCGTCCCTCTTCATCTTGTATTCATGCTCAATCTCCATGCTCTTCTTGCTTTTGTATGCCTTGGCGTAGCCCTTAACCTCGCGCTTTCCGAACTCCTGCACCATCTCATCTATCACCACGAGTTCTGCTTCCACGCCCAACTTCCCCGCGAGAAGCTCCTTCACCTCTTTCCTGCTCGGTGTGCCTGAGTCGAACTCGGCAGTGAATCGTATCTCCGTCCTGTCGAATATCGGGTTCTCTCGTTTTTCAGTGATTTTCAAATCCATAAAAACACCAGAATTATTCTCTTATCCTCGTTATCGCCTTCTTGCCCATCGTCTCCATGTATTCGGCTTCCTTTCCAGCGCCTGCCTGCTCCCCCATGTCCTCGGGTATGGGCAGCTCGAAAATCTCGTAACTCGCCAGGTCCATGAGCTGTGCCGTGCTTCCAGAAATCGAGACTATCTGCGCTGTCTTCTTCTCGATTATCGGGACCTCCACGTCGGCGTCAGATGGCTTGAGAAGCGTCCTCTTCGAGCTGTCGAAAACGCCTATCGCAGTCACGCGCATCTTCGCAGCCCCGTGCTTTCCAGGCGCGGATGATTCTATGTCCACCACCCTGCACGGAACGTCGTCTATGAGGACGTACTTTCCGACCTTCAGTTCTTTTGCTGATGCGAAAATCTTGTCAACCATTAGACGCACCAAGATTTTTAACCTATAAACATTTAATAACTTTATGAACGCTCCGGAAATTCCAGAAATAATCGACGCGCACTGCCATCTCGACTCGTTCAAAAATTTGGAGGAGATAATCACGGAGTCGAGAACGGGAAAAATGCGCGCGGTTGTGACGTGCGGTTATTCGCTCGAGAGCTCGCTCGCCTCGCTGAAAATCGCGAGTGCACACAGGAATTTCGTTTTCCCAGTGATTGGAATCTCCCCGCAAGTAGCGATGAACACCGAGAGCGCGGACGCGATTATGAAATTGATACGCGAAAAGAAAGACGAGATTGTTGGCGTTGGCGAGATCGGCCTTGACTACCACTGGGGAAAAACGGACGAGCAGAAGAAAAGACAGCGCGCGCATTTTCTCTCCCAACTCACGCTAGCGCTCGAACTCGGGCTTCCGGTTGTAATCCACTCGCGCGATGCAGAAGAAGATGTTCTGAAAATTCTTTTCGAAAGCGGCGCGCGCGAAGCGCTTCTTCACTGCTTCAGCGGGAGCGCGGAGCAGGCTGCGCGCGCCATTGAACGCGGGTTCTCGCTGACCGTGCCCCCGATGCACTCGAAAAACAGAAGAAAGGTAATTAAATCTGCGGATATGAACTATCTGTTGGTTGAGAGCGACGCGCCTTATATAGGGAAAAAGCCAACGGATGCGCTCCGCTCGGTTGAGTTGATCGCGGAAGTGAAGGGAGCGCGCGTTGAGGATGTTGCTGCTGCGACGTGCGGGAACGCGCGAAAGTTTTTCGAGATTTGAATTTTTGGAAGTGGTTTTATGCCGACAGTTCAGATGAACATGCAGAAAGTTGTCGAAAGGGTAAAGATGATGCTGAAGCGCGAGGAGAAGAAGAACATCGCGTTCCTCGTTGACGGCCCGAACGTGATACGAAAAGAAATGAATATAGATTTGGAGGGCGTGAAGAGGAAGCTCGCGAAATACGGAAAACTGAAGGTGTGCAAGATTTTCCTGGACCAGTATGCTTCGGATAAACTCATTGAGGCGATGACGAACCAGGGCTACGAGCCAATCATAACGACCGGCGACGTTGACGTGACGATGGCGGTCGAGGCGATGCAGCAGGTGTTCAACCCGAGCATACAGGTGATCGCGCTCATGACGCGCGACAGTGATTTCCGCCCCGTCCTCGTGAAGGCGAAGGAACTTGGAAAGGAAACAATCGTCGTGGGCGCAGAGCCAGGATTCTCAATTGCGCTCAAGAACACGGCGGATATAGTTGTCATGGCCGACACTCGTTAAGGTGCACGAGGACAGAAACGTTTATAATAAAGTCGTAAGAAAAGAATACCCAACCGTAAGTTTAAATTTTTTGAGGTGCGTAGATGACAGAAAAAAGACCATTTGACGTGTTGAACGGCGCGCTCGGCGGCTCTGTGCTGCTGAGGCTCAAGGGCGGAGTGGAAGTGCGCGGGAAGATGGCGTCGTACGACGTGCACATGAACCTCGTGCTCGAGGACGCGGAGCAGCTGGAGAACGGCGAGGTCAAAAGAAAGCTCGGCACGATGCTCGTGAGAGGGGACAACATCGTCTTCATATCACCCTAATTTAAATTCCTTTTCTCCCATAACTAATCGTGGGCTCGTAGCTCAGTGGTAACTCTCGAAATTTTTTTCGGGATTCGCTAAAGAGCGCTCGCTTGGCGTGCGAGAGGCCAGGGGTTCAAACCTCCATCCCTTTTCTTTGGAAAAGAAAAGGATTCGCGGCAAAGCCGCGAAATTTTGGAAGCAAAGCTTCCAAAGGTCTGGAGCAACCCCAAAAGAAAATGTTTTTTGGGTAAGAAAAACTGGACGGGGGTTCGCCCCCTCGCGGTTCGGTTCCCCTCGAGTCCACATGGGCCTGTAGTCGAAAGCCCTGCTGCTTCGCAGCAGGATTTGCCAGCAGGGCTGGCAATGGTAAGACGTCACCCTGACACGGTGAAAACTCCCGGTTCGATAGAGGGACCGCAATTTCCGAAAACCCGGGCGGGCCCACTTTTTCATTTTTAATTGATCAAGGAGTAAGCCGGTTTCTGTCGCGCGGAAATAGCACGCACTCGCGTATGTTCTCGCGCTCGCAGATTTTCATCACGAGTCTTTCCATCCCTATGCTCCAGCCTGCGTGAGGGGGCGCGCCCATCCTGAACGCGTTTATGTAGAAGTTGAAATCATCTGGATTGAGGCCGCGCACCTTCAACTGCTTTATGAGAAGTTCCGGAATGTGGATACGCTGCGCGCCTGACGCGATTTCCATTCCGCGATACATGAAGTCAAACGCGTTGCAAACTTCTTCGTTCTCAGGGTTCGGCATCGAGTAGAATGCGCGTATTTTCGTGGGCCACGCGGTTATGAAAAACGCCTCGTCGCCCAGAAGTTCGACCATTTTTTTCTCCTGCTCTTTCGTGAAGTCCTCGCCCCATTCTATTTTCGCGTCGTTCTCGTTCAGCAAATCAATTATTTCGCTGTAAGTGTAGCGCTTTATCTCGCGCGGGACCTTCAGCTCCACGTTAAGGGTTTTGAGCGCGTCCGCGCACTTCCCCTTCGCGCTCTCGAGAATGTGCTTGAAGACCGCGTCCAGGACGTCCATCGCGTCGCCGTGGTCAGCGAAACCCATCTCGATATCCATCTGGAAAACTTCATTCAAATGCGAAGTCGTGTTGTGCTTCTCGGCGCGGAAAACGGGAATCGTCATGAACACGCGGTCCATTCCCCCGATTACAGCGAGCTGCTTGTACAATTGCGGGGACTGCGCGAGATATGCCTCGCGCTCGAAATACTGCACCTTGAAAAGGTCCGTCCCTCCCTCGGTCGCAGCAGCGACTATGCACGGGGGCGTGATTTCCTGAAATTTCAGTTCAATTAATTTCTCCCGGAACGCGCGGCCGGCGTCGCTCCTGATTTTGAAAATCGCCTGCGTCTCAACCCTCCGCAAATCAATATATCTATTATCGAGTCGCGTGTCAATCTCGGCAGGAACCTTTCCAGTAACTTCAAATGGAATCATCGTTGTTATCGGGTTCAAAACTTCAATTTCCTCAGGAGTTATCTCGAACCCGCGCCTCGACTCCTTCTCTTTCTTCACCTTTCCGACGACGCGAATCACGCTCTCCTTCACCATCGTCATCTTCGCAAGCACTTCTTCCTTCACCTCGCCCGTCTTACCAGTGATTTGAACGATGCCGGTGCGGTCGCGCAGAAGTAGAAACTTCAGCCTGCCAATGTCGCGGACCTCGTGCGCCCAGCCTGCGAGCGCGACTGTCTGCCCATCCATATTCTCGCTTAGTTCGTCCGCGTAGTGTGTCCTGAGCATGAGTCTATTTCGCCACAAAAGTTTTTAAATGGTTTTAAACGGTGCGCTTCTGCCGTAATAATGTTTCAAGTAATTATTCAGCATATAAACAATTCGGGCGATATTATTATTCTTCTAATGCCCGATCATTATAGTTCTTCTGAAAAGGCGTATCACGACGGCGGGCGAAAGGCTTTTTAATTAACTCAACAGTAATTTTAGATATGAAAAAGCTCATCGTTTTAGCAATTTTGGCTATTTCGCTAATTCTTATTGGTTGCGCTCAACAAAATCCACCCACATCTACCACGAAGGCATCCTCGGAACCGACATCGGCGCCATCTAATCAAGTTATTACCTCGATAGAACCGAAATTCAATACAGCCGGAAATGAATTGATTGAACCTATACATATTGCTATTCCAGATGGTTTCAAAATTATTGATAAGGTTTCATCTACCGAAGGATTTCAGTTTAGGGCATACGGACCTATAGAGGAAGGTTTTCAAACAAATCTATGGATAACGATTGAAACAAAACCAATTGAAGGCGACCTTGAGAAGTTCGCTCTCGAAAACATAAACATAACCCGAGCCGACCCTGCCATAAAGGATGTGAAAATTTACAATCGATATCCGATTAACATCGATGGAGTAATTGGCTACAACATTAACACGATAATAACCGACAATAAAGGTTCTTTCGGTTCCTCCCAAATAATCTATAACAAGGGAAACTACGGAGTTTACATTACATTATCGTATCCTGAAAAAAGCTTTATTAAATACCATTCACTTCTTGTGAAGGACATATTGAAATACGTTGTAGACGAAAACAAGTTCGTATACTACAACGAGAGTGCTCTAACAGGCATCCCTATTGCTTTTGGTCCTGGCGGAACAATTTCTTGGGGAGAAAAAACTATAGAGAAATTCAAAAAATACGAGCCATATTGTAGCCAATGTATGCAATACCAACCAAAGAATCAAACTTTTAACAAATCTATTCAATTATTGCTCAGAATAGAACCTGATTTCGCAAAATGGAGAAACAAATACAATTTGACAGTTGTAAAGGTTTTTGAGGAAGAGGAAAAGATGATTGAAGTAAAAACCTTCGAACTTATCGACAATGGAACACTGCTTAATGTCAGCAGCTATTCTCTTGGAAAGTACTGTCCTTGTTATCGGGAATTCGTATTGGACGAAATAGAGAATACGTCTTCTAATTAAAAAATTGAAAAAGAAAGGAGATTTGTGATACCCCTTCTCAACCTACTCAAAAACAATGTTCACTTTCGCGTCCAGCAGCGAATACAGCGCCTTCTCGAGCGTGTTTATGTCCACCGGAAGCGCGCGTATCTCGCTCCTGAGAAGCCGCACCTTGAAAATCTTCTCGCCGTCCCGGAATATGGTGTTTATCCCCACGAGTTTCGCAGGCATCACGACATCGGAAATGGTCTTCCGCATGTCCCCGCTTATCTCGGCGATGCGGACCTTCTTTCCGAGCGTCTGCGAAAGTTCGCTCACCACTTTTCCCTCTTTTCCAATGAGAACCCCGACCTCGCCGCGCGTGAGTATGAGTATGACGCGCCCAAGGTCAATCGCCTTTGCGAACTCCGCGGCGTCGAGATTGAACTTTGTGCTGAGCGCGTTGAGCGTCCTGCTAACGTCCACATCCAGCTGGGAAATCTTCCCCTTTCCGAGTTTGTCCTCGCAGCCGGAGCACAGGACTCCGCTCTTCACGCACAGGTCGCAAATCGGGGTTTTCATGGGTACCACCTTTCTAATCTATGAACAAACATAAAGCCGTGTATAAAAATAAAATAAAGTAATTATTAAACCTAACCCCAGAGCCTTCTTGCTCGCAACAACGCGCACAGCTTCCTACTTCGAGAGCATTATCTCAATCGAGGAAACCTTGTTCTTGCTTCCGTCCTCGGACGTGAGCTCCTCTGTGCTTATGTTTATGCTCTTCACTTTCGCGTCCGGCATGAACCTGTGCCTCACTATCTCCGCCACATCGACCGCCCTCGAAATTAATTTTCCCCTCGCCTTTATCCCCACTTCCGGCGCGCCGTTGTTGAACTGGGTCACGACCGCGAGTACGTAGCTCATTATCCCCTTCTTTCCCACGTACACGGTCGAGTCGTCTGCCGACCTACTCGGTGCCTGTGCTTGTTCATCCATTCCTACCACCTCACTTGTTTGCGCTTTTATTCCTATTCACTAACTTTTCTTTTACGGTGAGTCTCGATGAGCTTCTCAAGATTTTCGTACTCTAATCTCTCCTCACCCAAAGTTTTTAAATTCACCTCTGCTCCCTCATCATCCAAAACTCGCGCACCGCCCTTCCTTCTGAGCAACTGCTGAAGCCTGAAGAGCTTCGCGTCCCTTCTTCTTATCTCGTTCTCGCGCGCAATCCTCTCAAACGCCCCGCGCTCAAGCACGCGAACCCGCTCCTCGAGAATTTTCTTTTCGCCCTCCAATCTCTCTACCGCTTTCGTGAGCTCGGCGTTCGCGCCCAGCGCGCGCCTCAACTCATCCCTGTAATCTTTCTGCTCGCGCGCGAGAACCTTTTTTTCGGAAATTTCAGGAATACGGGCCTCTTTTGCCTCTGAAACCATCAGCACCGCATTGCTCAAGGAAAGCCCGTTCATAGCCCAGAACTTCATCTCGTCCGCCTTTTCCGCGAGCCCGAGCTCGCCCACAGCGCGCCCAATCTGCCTGAACTTGTTATCAAAATGGTTCAGCGCCTTGAGCGCGGACGCAAGCGCATCCATCTCGTGCTCGTTCTCAAAATGAAAATTTTTCGTGAGCGCGCGCTTCTCCTCCCCTGTGAGATTTTTTTCCGGGCAGAACACGCGCGCATTGAATTTCGCGGCGAGCTCGAGCGCGAGACCGTGCGGTGAGGATACATCGCACGCGAAAAGACAGGGCCTCCCGAGCGCGCGCAGCCTCTCGACAATTCTTTCAACGCCCGCTTCTTTCTCGCTCGCGGCAAGAACCAGTTTCCTGTTCAAGTCAAATACCGCGAGCCCAACCGTGTTCCCGGGGTCGATTCCAACAATTAGGTATTCCAATGAGTTCAGCGGCCCACCTCTCGCTCTTATCGCCCTATCGCTTCCTCATCCCCAAATTCTGCTTAACAAAAACGTGAGTCCTGGGGGGCACGTTCTGGTCGACAACGACGCCGGCGCCTATCCAGCAGTCCTCGCCGATTGTCTTCCCTGGCATGATGCAGCTGAGCACGCCTGTCTTCGTTCTGTCGCCTATCACCGCGCCCAGTTTCCTTTTTCCGCTGTCAACAACAACGCCCGCAATCTCGCTCCTTATCGGTTCCCCGTCAAAACGGAAGTTCGCTATCTGCGTCCCTGCGCCGAAATTGCACCCCTCGCCGATTATGCTGTCCCCTATGTACGCGAGGTGCTTCGCGTTCACCGCGTCCATTATTATGCTGTTCTTCACGGTGGTGGAGTCGCTTATGCTGCAGCGCGCGCCAATGCTCGTGAAAGGCCTGATGTACGCGTGCGGTCCAATCACGCTCTCCTCGCCCAAATAAACCGGCCCCTCGACATAACTCTCAAAAATCTCAGCGCCCTTCCCCATCACCACGTTTCCGACCATCGTGCTGTTCTCCACCTTCCTCCTGCGCGGCTCCATTCTTTCAAGCACAAACGCGTTTGCATCAAGCAGCTGCCAGGGCATCCCTATGTCGAGCCAATACTCGATGAGCTGCACTCCGCCCGCGCTTTCTTTTTCTATCAGCATTTTTATCGCGTCCGTGAACTCGCGCTCCCCGCGCGCCGACTTTTTCGTTTTATCGATATATCCAAAAATGCCCGGCTCCATCACGTACATGCTCGTGTTCACGAGCGCGCTCCCCTCTGCGTGCGCGGGCTTCTCCACCAGCCCAACCACCTTCCCGCCAGCGAGCTTAACGTTTCCGTAGTGGCGCGGGTTCTGAACCCTCCTGAGCCCGAGCGTTATGTCGCACCCGTTTTTCTCGTGCGTTTTAATTATTTTTTTGATCGCGCTCGTCTCTGTGACAACGTCGCCCGCGATTCCGAAAAAAGTATCATTAACGTGTTCGCGAGCAGTGAGAAACGCGGCGCCGGTTCCATACTCTCCTTTTTGCTCAACGTATGAAATTTTCATCCCCAACTTCTCGCCATTCCCGAAATGCTTCGTCACGCGCTCCTTCATATACCCCACTACGATTGTCGCCTCCTTTATCCCCGCCTCGCGCAGATTATCCAGCACGCGCTCAAGAATCGGCTTGCCCGCAACGTGAATCATGCACTTGGGCCGCGTGTGCGTGAGAGGCCTGAGTCTCTTCCCCTCGCCTGCGGCAAGTACGACTGCTTTCATAAACATACACCATCCGCGTTCTCACGCGAACTTTTTCACCATCATTTCCGCGCGTTTAACTATTCCCTCCAGTTTTTTTTCATTCTTATTCTCGCTCGTTATCCTTATTATTGGTTCCGTTCCAGAAGCGCGCACGAGAATCCATCCATCCTCAAAATCAACGCGCACGCCATCGACGTCATTCACGCGACCCCTGAACTCATTTTTCATCTCTTTTTTTATTTTCTCCATCGCCTCTTCTTTTCTCGCGCACCTGATTTTCACCCGCTTCATCGGGTACGTTTTTATCCTCTCGCGCAGCGCGCTCAGCTTTCCCTTTTTGCAGAAAATTTCAACGAACTTGAGCGCGCCCAGCACGCCGTCAGGAACGAACATCTCCTCAGGGAAAATATACTCCCCGCACGGCTCGCCTCCGAAAATCGCGCGGTTCTTCTTCATCTCCCGTGCGACGTTCAAACTCCCGACCGCGGTCGTTACCAGTTTTCCGCCTTTTCTTTCAACGCTCTCGCGCACGGCAAGCGAAGCCTCAAGAGTGCTCACGATCGTTCCTTTCTTCCTGCTCAAAATTTCTTCGCACGCCAATGCAAGCTGCGCATCGAGCCCCAGCAATTCGCCTTTCTCGTCGATTATTATCGCCCTGTCAGCATCGCCGTCGTGCGCGATTCCCAAGTCCGCGCCTACCGCGCGCACCATCCTCCTAGTCTCGCTGAGGTTCTCGTCGTTCGGCTCAAGCCCGCGCGCGAACTCGCCGCTCTGCTCGCAGTTCACCCCTATCACTTTGCAGCCTGCCTCGCGGAGCGCGTAAGGCGTAACAACGCAGCCAGCGCCATTCCCGCAATCAATTACAACTTTCGGCTTTTTCCTTTCAATCGCGCCAACATCAACCAAACCCAATACCGCGTCAACATGCTCGCGTATTGCGCCCTCGTAATAATCGATTTTTCCAATGCTCCTCCAGTCCGCCGCGTTCATTTTCGTTTTCCCGCCCGCGCGCTCGCTGATTTTCTTTTCCTCGTCCCTGTCTATTTCCATCCCGTTTGCGAAAATCTTAATTCCATTATACTCGGGCGGATTGTGGGAAGCGGTAATCATCACGCCCCTGCACGCGCGCTTCGATGATGCGAGGGCAGTGGTCGGAGTCGGCGCAACCCCGATGCGGAGCGCGTTCCCTCCGCGCGAGACGATTCCCGCGCACAGCGCGCTCTCGAGCATCTCCCCTGTTGCGCGCGTGTCCCGTCCAACAACTATAGTCCTTCCTGCCTCGTCGACGATCGCAGCGCCTACGCGCGCGGCCAACTCAACCGTTACGTCAACGTTCGCAAGCCCGCGAATTCCCGAAGTTCCAAACATAGCAACACCAACAACAAATTACACGCACTCGCGCGCACGAAACGCGCGCAGCACCATCAACGCGCGCGCACCCACGCGCCATTCTTCTCGCCCAATACATTTAAAAATTTCCTCCCCCCGAATATCACCATGGCAGACAATGTCGTCAGGACGCCGACGAGCTCGACCGGAATCATACGCTTCTACGACACGACTACCGGCGGCCCGATGCTCGACCCGCGCTCAGTCCTCGTAGCGTCTATACTTTTCATCGTTTTCGTGAAGCTCGCGGGCTTCGTTATCAACCCATAGTTCTGAAAATCTTCTTGCATGCAGCAGCCACGTTTTTCCTTTCCTCCCCAGCGCACGCGACGATTATTTTTTTCCTCCGCGCCTCCGCATTCTCGAGCGAACTCACGATATCCGAAACCTTGTCAAGCGGAAGGGGCTTCCCGCCGCGCATTATCAACACATCCGTATCCGTTCCATACGCATAGGGGACATCGACAATGACATGAAATTTCGCGCGCGCCTTCTCGTCTATCTCGTGTTCAATCTTCTCAGTGTATCTCCTGTCATTAAGTTTTTTCCGCGTCCGCGCGCTTAATTTGCTCATCTCAATCTCGTACGCGCGCTTGAACAGCCTCCTATTTTCTATCCTCCCAACCATCCCGCGCGCCCCATCGCTTTCCCTTAATCTCAGTTTCAACTCCGCGTCGTCCATCGCGAGCATATCCTCGCAATCAACCGTGCCCTCACCCAACCCCAGCCTTATCGCGCGCTGGAGCATCGCTGATGCAATCCGAACCGTGTGGTGGAAATAAACCGCGGAGAACATCAGGAAGCGCGCGATAAGAAGGGATTCCGCGGCCTCGAGCCCGCCCTCCTCAACAACCAATTTTCCGTTCAAAACGCGCGTAGTTTGTATGAGCCTGTCAGGGTCGATAACCCCATACGCGACTCCGGTGTAGTGGGAATCGCGCAGTAGGTAGTCCA
This sequence comes from Microcaldota archaeon, assembly GCA_964632135.1. Lineage (GTDB taxonomy): Archaea > Micrarchaeota > Micrarchaeia > Burarchaeales > JBFMAP01 > JBFMAP01. The sequence goes on along the minus strand of CAZWEI010000004.1, from coordinate 14,744 downwards.
TCCTGTCCGCGCCCAAGTCGCTCGAGACGACGGCGCCCAGCCCTTCCCCCAAAAATAATCTCTCAATCTCGCGAACAGGAAATCCCGCATCATTCAGCACGTCGCGAATCCCGCTTCTTTTGATTTTTTCAATCCCGAGCTGTTCGTGCGTCTTTCCCGTAATCTCGCGCACAATCCTCTCGCTCTCGTGGGAGAATGCCGCGTGCCCGACATCGTGGAGGAGCGCGACAGCCCGCAGTTTTTTAGTCTCGTCCTCGTCAAGCCCGAGGCTCGCGGCCATCTCGCTCGCGAGTTTCATCGTTCCGAGAGAATGTTCGAAGCGACTGTGGTTCGCGCCAGGATAAACGAGGTACGCCATCGCGAGCTGCTTCAGCCCTCGCAGCCTCTGAACTTCAGGCGTATCGATGAGCGCGCGCTCGAACTCGCTTAATTTTATATCCCCATGAACTGCATCCTTTATCACGTGCATAAAATCACACAACCAACATTCAAAATGAAATCACACGATTCCAAATTTTCCCTTTTTCTTCTCAATCGCGTCCCCGTCCGCGTTCATGAGCGCGAGAATAACGCGCGCGCCGTCCTCCTTAATTTTCAGCGCGTTCGCGAGCTCGTACGTTGTCAGGTCCCTGCCCCTGAGCGCGCTCTCCGCCTTATCTCTGAAATCCCTGTAGAACCACCTGCGCGCGACGTAGAACTTCCTGTCGAATGCGCGCGTGCCGAGCACGTCGCCGGCGCGTATCTGCTTCTCGAGCGCGCCAGAGATGTTCTTCGCCTCGCTCTCGTTCTCAACAATCAGATAGCCGAACTTTTCAAGGAACGGAATCCCCTTCAACTCCGCGCCCCCCATCTTCGCCTCGCCTTTCTCGCTCTTCTCGGCAATCTTCTGCTCCCCGCGTCCAGCCCCCTTTATCTTCATCTCGCGCACGAGCGGGTAAATATTTTTGGGAATGTTGTACACGCCCTCCTTCTGGTATTTTCCCCCCTTGTAGAGCGTCACCCACCCCTTTTCCATCAGCCTCTCCAGCGTATTCTGCTCCTCGCGCGACAGCGCCTTTCCAACCGCGCCCGGCGTCCTCGCCTCGAACCGTATCGCCTCGAGCTTCATGAGCACGTTCATCTCCTCGTCGTGACTGTCGCGCGCTTCAGGCGCGGCCTCCTTTATTTTCCCAACCGCCTCCTCAACACCCGCGCCCACGCTCTCGCGCACCATGTTCGCTACCGTTTCCTTCCTCATCATGGCGAAAACCCCTGGCTTCACCTCGAAAAACGATACCTCGTCGTTCTCCTTGAGCCCGAGCTTCCTGCACACGTCGTCTGGAAGTATTCCTGCCAGGCTCGCCCCGCACCTCACGACTCTCGCGATAAAATCACCTTACCTCCTCTTTTCAGCTTTACGTGCTTTTTCAATTTTCTCAATTTTACCTTCAGCAATTGGTTGGATTCGTATCAACGTAGCCACTAATATGGTTATCGCAACTCCACATGGCATTATAGATGTCAATTCGACGATGGACAAGAATAGCATGCATAACGCCAGCCAAGCAAGAGAAGTAAAATAACGAGAGTATTTTGCTTGGCGATAAAGCCCTAGTGGCAGATTTTTTTCTCTGGCTTCCTTTTCAGTTTCTTTCCAGAAGTCAAGACTGTACAGCAGAACAACGATAAAGAGGATAGACAAAAGGATGTACCATCCAACCGTGAAAAAAAAGAGGACTATCAAAATTAAACCCACGATTCCGCTCACTATTTCTCCAGACCGACCTAAATCATTCCACCACTTGTAAAGACCCATAGCGCATACCTTCCATTCAACAGATTTTCTTCTCCTCAACCTTTCCATTGGGCGCGCTCTCCGAGAATATCTGCGCCTGAAATTTATAGAGTTTCGCCCCTTTCTGGAGCCAGAAATCAACTGGCAGGCCCGCCTTCTCGCACACGTGGCACAGGAACTCGCTCTCGCTCCACTTCCACTCGACTGGAACCTGCGGCAGCAGAAGGCCAGAATAATATCCGTATTCAATTATAAGACCATCCGCGCCGACCTTTATCCTGCTCGCATATTCGCGCGGATTATTCACGCGTATTAGTTCAGGAACGGTGAGCACGCTTATCTCCACCACAGTTTCATTCAGTTCGCCGGGCTTCATCGGCGGAAACCGAGGATCGCCGACTGCGGAATTCACCGCGCACTCTGCAACTGCGCGCGCAAGCTCCTTCACCGGCTCGGGATAGCCGATGCATCCTCTCAGTTCGTGGTCAGGAAAACTTTCGAGCGTTACGAAAACGCCCCTCTTCTCGCGCAGATGAGCAGGAACGCCCTCAACGCGCGGAAGCTCGTGCCTCGCGAAATAACTCTCAATTGATTTGCGCGCGAGCCCTACCAGATATTTTCCATCCTCTATGCTGAACATTCGGCCCTCACCCTCCAATACAAACCTTTTAATTCCACATATTTTATAACAATGCTGTTGATTTCATGGACGCGTCCACGATACAGAAAATCACGAACATCGAGAGCCTGCGCGCGTTCCTCGCATCCCATCCGGAGCTTGGCGCGCGCGACGCAATCATAACCCATTACGTGGAAATGGGCATGCAGTCGGGTTTGCGCTCCTCAAGGGACGCGCCCATCCTCGCATACGGGACAACGCTTGGAAAAATAGACTGCGTCTGGGCCTCGCACACTACTGTTGTCGCGTTCGAACTCGAGTTAGGAGAAAAGGAGGAGGCGCTGGGCGCGATTTGGAAGCTCGCGGAACTCGCGCCGGAGCTCGCCGTGATAGTTGTAAATTCCGCGGACGTTCTTGACCCGGTAAAATCAATGCTCCTGCGCTCGAAAATGACGCGCGGGCTCAGCCAAACATTTCTCCTTTTCGAAATGGAAACCGGAAGAAGCGAACTCATCAACAAGCGCGCGCCCCAGCGCGAGGGCGAGAGAAGAAAAGTGATTCACGGCACGCGCCACGAGCACAAGGAGCAGGACTGAAAACACTACCCTCTTCAAGCATTGGCCATGAATCTTCCAATTTTTTCCATCGCGAGCCGAAGGTCCTCGCGAGTCTTGCACAGGAATGTTATCCTGAAGCAGTTCTCGCCTCCGAAAGGCTCCCCATACGCAACCCTCACGAATTTTCTGTCCTCCTCATCCTTCGAGAATTCCATAAGCCCGCTCGCGAACTTCTCGCCCGCGCTTATAACCCCCTCTGCCTTCCACGGGCCGCCATTGAACTTTATCATTGCGTAGAACGCGCCCTCGGGGTCGCGCACGAGTTCCAGCGAGCGCTCGGGATGCTTTTCCTTGATGAGCGCGTTCGCCTTCTCCAGCTCCTCCTTGACGATTTTCGCTCTTTCTCCCAATTCATCCGCCATCTTTCTCATGTCCTCGTCCATCCTGGGGTCGACAAGAGTTGCGTATGCCATCGCCTGCCCCACAGCGTTCACAGAGAGCCTCACGCTCGCGAGGTTGAGCATGCCGCGTTTGAAGTTATCGAGCCCCTCGCCCTGCATTATTATGGCGCCTATCTTCTGCCCTGTGAGTAGCCTCGCCTTTGCGAAGCCGTAGTAGGTTATGAGCGCGGCATTTGGGTTCATCTTGTGCAGGTCAACAAGTCCCTTCCCATTGAAAACTAGGTCCATGTATATTCTGTCCCACATTATCAGTTTCCTCTTTTTCGGACGTGCGCTGTCGTCATACGCGACCCTGAGAATCTCCTCTGCATCCGCGCGGGCCAGCACCCTACCCGTCGGGTTGTCAGGGTCGATCACGATTATTGCGCGCGTGAGATCCGTCACGCTCTTTTCCAGTTCGCCAACATTTTTAACAGTGATCAGCTCCCCACCCTCCAAGCCTATCTGGTGGCCGTACTGGACGTAGTAATACTCTTGTGGTACGACCACATTGTACTTCTGAAATGGCGGTGGGTTCATGAACAGGTATTTCAATGCAAAACTTATCCCCTCGCTCACCCCGTTTGTAATCACGACGTCAGTCTCCTTAACCCCGAATTTCCTCGCGATCTCCTGCACGAGCGGGGCGTATCCCCTTGGGTCCGCGTATCCGTCGAACATCCCGCTCCTGATTGCCTCAATTCCCGCCTCTTTTATGTAGTCCATTGTCGGGAAAACCTTTGTAAGGTCGCCTATCGCGAGCGATATCTCCTCGCGTCCTTCCTTTACAAGTTCTTTCGCGCGCTCAAAAATCCGACCGCGCAACGGGCTCGTCACCCCGACATCTATGAGGTCATTCGATACACCGTAATCTCCTCGTTTATGGAAACCCTCCGGCTCTTCAACAAGAGGCGCGCTTGCGAGTTTTTCTGCGAGCGAGACGGTTTCTCTTGGAACGAACACGCCCCCCCTGTTTATGGCCGCCACGAGTTGCGCCTGTTCGAGTTTCATTCTTCCATAAGCGCGGTCGTCCAGCATCAACAGCGTATCCAAAATCTTCGCTTCGAGATGCGGGTCCATCTTTTTGTCAATCGCCAGCAGGCTCTTCGCTGCGAGATATTTCTCCAGCGCGCTTTTCCAATCAGCTCGCGATACTGCGCGCGCGCGGAATCCGTCCCCCTCCTTTGTAAGTCGTATCGTGGCATCTGCGTGTTTCATAACCATACGGTCACCAAAAACCGACCTTCGCGCAAGACTCGCCCGAGGTCTTGCGTGGGTTTATGCACGCGAGATATTATAAAATTAATGCATGCGCGCGATACGTGCGGTAATATAACATTTTTGTGTGAAGAAATATTGGGTGGGAGATGAAAAAAACTCCGCGCGCCGTTCTTTTTGTGCTCTTCCTTTTAGCCTCGTTCTTATGCGCGCCTCGCGCGCAAAACGTGAACGAACTCGAGAAACTCCCAATCGAATTCACATACTCGCTCGATTCCCTCCTACTTCCGAGCGACGCAGACGCAACAATGAACGCATTCCATCTCGGCGACGTAAATGTTTCGCTTTACCGTTTCGAAGTCCTTCTCACGAACGAGGAAAAATCGCGCTTCAATCGCGCAATCTCGCACCTCAAAAAATCGAACGAATACCTCGAGTCCGCGAATGCGGCGATGGCATATGTTGGGAATACCCTAAATCGTGTCGTCATAGGTTCTACGGGGGTCATTGGCGCCGGGGTCTATTTACAGCATTACCTCCCAAAAGTCCGCGACGTCGCGCGATATTCGCTTCTCTCGCTCGGCGAGGCGGACATCGCGATAAACGAAGCGGTCAACGTGCTCGGCGGCGACGTCGACGAACTACTCCTCGCAGGAGTTAACTACACGAATTACACCGGATATGCGAGCGGTACTTACAGCAAAATAAAAGACGTTCTCGTGCAGGCGCGCAGGACGCACTCGGGCGACGCAGGCGACGCCGGCATGAAATACGGGAACGCGCTCAACCTCATCAAGACGATGCAAAATGACCTGCTCAGCTCGCGCTCGTCAATCCGCTTTTCGAATCCGAACGTATTCCCAGAATCAATGACGCTCACTGTCGGCGACGAGGAATGCGTTTTGATTTTGCTCGCGAAGCTTGATACCGAGGTTAGGGACGCGCTCGAAAAAATGAATAATGAGTATAACGCTCTGGCGGATGATACGGAAACAAAAGCGCGGCAGGTGAAGCAGGAAATCGAAATGATGAAGTCCGAGAGGTATGATTTGATTGAAGAAAATGTTGCTGGTGAATTCGGCGGCGCCACAACGGAAGCGACAGTTGAAATTTCCGAATCCGCCTCCTCCCCGAGCGCGCTCCTCCTCCGCGTCGTCCAATTCGCGGACAATCCGGGAATCGAGCCAGGTGCTTCGCAACTAATCCTTCTCGCGCGCGAGATTCACGGAGAAAAAAATCCGAATTACATCGCGCGCGCAATTGAAAAATTGAAACTCGCGCAGACGAAGCTCGCAAATGCAGAGCAACTAGTGAAACAGGCGAAAGATGATGTCGCTCTACTTACACGAAACGCCGAATACATCGTCGACGCGGAAAGCATGAAAACCTCCTTCGCGCTTGATAACTTCCATCCGAAAAACTCAGCAGAGAGCGACGCGCTCGAGAGCGCGAGGAAAATTTACTCCGAAGCGAAGGCAGACGCCGACGCGGCGAGATACGCGAAGGCAGGAGTGAAACTGCGCGCGTATTCAAAATCGCTGGACTTTTTTGCGCAAGCGCGCGGGATGATTGCGCCCTCATCGCTTGAGCGCGCCTCGGAAAAGGACGAGGCGAAGAAATACCTAGACGTGCTTGAGCGCGTAACTGCGCTCGCGGAAAAGGACGACGTTGATGTTTCGTATGAGCGCGAGCAGTTGGGGATTTTCAGGGACATTATTGACGCGAGCAGCGAGGAGATGCTCGCGAGCATCTCATATACCTCGCGCGAACTCGCGGACGGAATCTACGAGCGCGCAGCCATGAAATACAAAAATTTGGACGGAGAGCGCGAATCTCTCTCGCAGATTTTCCTGTCGCTCGGGGAAATCGTCTCGGGTTCCTCGTCAATTTTCGGTCCGGATTATTCGCGCTTCTCCGAGTATGAGCGCGAGTTCGTCTCAGGAGGGAAAATCCAGCCGCGCCTCGCGCTCGGGAAATACAAGGAGTTGGAATCCTTCTACGCGCAGCTCTCGAGCAAATTACAGACGTATTCCTCAAATATTCTCGCCGACCATCTCCAAAAGCACGCAGAGGTCGAGATGTTTTTCGACGAGGTTCCCGAACTGGATAAGGAGACGCAGGTGACGATAACGGTTTCGCTCGCGAACAACCTGAACCTCGCGTCGCAAAAGCCCGTACTCGTCGAAATAAAAAGCAATCTTCCGCTCGCACCGCCTGCAAGCGCAATAACGAAAAAATCAAGCGAGATCTCGGACGTCGTTTTCACGCGCGAGAAGATAACCATACTGCTTTCGAACGTCGAGCCTTACGCGGCGTATTCGTTCTCACTGGGCACGGGCGCGGCTCTCGCATCCACCACTTCGCGCGCGGAATCTTTCACGTACATACGCGCGGACGAGGCGAGGAAAAATGAAAAAATAAAGTTCAGCGCGAAAACAGACCTCGCAGTTTTGAAAATTCAAATCAAAACGCAAACATACCCGTATGACGCGCGCGCCTTTTTTGACGGGATTGAGGCGAACGTATCCGCCTTCTCGTTAGGCAATGCAACGGGTGCGACAATAACCCTGCAAAACGTGAAAGCCGGCGATTCTGAGGTCTTGTTCGGGTATTCCATCCCCGACCCGTACACGGTTCAAAAAACAAATTCGGAAATCGTGCAGTCCGGCGCACTCGCGAGGCTCACTTTCGACATGAGCGTGGGCGCGAACGAGGTTGAGTTGCGGGATGTTCCTGTTGAAATTCTCGAGCCCACCGCAGCAAATATTCGCGAGCGTTCTGTGAGTGTTCTTGGCCTCGGCGGAGCAGAGACCAAAAATCTGGAGATAAAGAACACAGGCGTTGGTTTGTACATCCGCTGGCTCATCCCGCGCCTTTCGCCCGGCGCGCCCGCGAGGTACCGCGTCTCGTACGAGGTCGACAACCAGGAGTCATACGCGAACTTGCTGATTTCCGAGGTCAAAAAACTCGCCGAGGACAAAAATCTATCCGGCGACGCCGCAATCCAAAACGCCATATCCGACGCCGACGCCTTTCTGGGCATCGACAAGTTCGCCGACGCGATTGAGGAGGCGATGCGCGCGCAGAACCTCATACTCTCCGCATCAACGGATTACGTGCGCTCGCTGAAGACAAATTCTCTTGAAAACGAACTAGCGCAGCTCGCAGAACTGGAAAAAAATGCAAATGCCACGGTCGATGCCTTGGTCCGCGCCGGCTACGATGCGCAGGCAGATGCGTTGCGCTCAAAAATAAGCGAGGCCGATTCTCTTGTCTTGCAGGCGAGCCTGTTGCGCGCGCAGGGTAAACTCGAGCAGGCGACTGAAATAGTCTTGCGTGCAAAGCAATCGCTCGAGTCAGCGGACATTCTGAAAACGCTCGCTTCCAGGCGCGATGAGCTGGCTGAACAGATAAACAACGCCAAACGCATCTCGCTGCTGCTCGGGCAACTCGCGGACACCTCGGAGCTCGAACAACTCACGGGCGAGGCCGGCGAGGAGTTTGCGCTTGCGGACGCGGGAATCCAAAAAGGCGATGCGATTGCGGCGCTCTCAGGTTTTGAGAGATGCGATGGAATAATGCGGAACGTTTCGGATTCCGCAGGCAACATCTCGAACGGAGTTTTCGACGCGCTGTTCTCCAGGAAAGAAGAGTTCAAGGACGCGGAACTCGAGTTCGAGAAAAGTTCGAGCGCGCTTGAGCGCGCTTTGGCTGTTACGGTTGATGACACTATAAGAAAAAGCGCGAAGACCGGTTTTTCCGGATCGTCTCCCTCAACGCTTAAAAGCACCGCGGCTTCCATAACGCTGCATCTTGAGAACGTTTTTGACGCGATGGGCAGGGCGAGAAACAAAACCGGCTTTGTCGTTGAAAACGCGCGCAACCTTGCGACGGTTGGGGACGAACTCGAAACGATGCGCTCGCTCGTATCCGAGGCGCAAAACTCGCTAAGCGACATGCAGAGGAAGACAAACCTATCATACGAGAATGCCAGGCTTTCGCTGAAGCAGGTCGCGGAGATTGCAGACGGAAACGAGCAGATAAACAACGAGATGGGGAACCTCTCCACGCGCCTCGGTGAGTCGAAGAAAGCTGCCGGGGAAGGAAGGTTCGCTGATGCGGTATTGCTTTCGAACTACATCCAATACAGAAGCGCTTACCTGCTCAAAAACATGCCCGCGAAAACTGGCGGCGAGACGCAGAGCATCATAATCGCCATTTCCCTGCTGTTCATAGCCGCGCTTCTCTTCATATTCCTGAGGAGAAAACCCGAGGCAGAAAAATCGCAAAAAGCCTTGAAGCAGATAAAGCGCTTGGAAAAATAGAAACAGCAGAACGTAAAAAACAAAAAATAAAACTCTACTCCTCCTCTTCATCCTCCTCGTCGAGGTCCTCCTCGTCCCACTCCTCTTCCTCCTCGTCCTCCTCTTCCTCATCCATCACGTGGTCCACCTCTGAATTTTCGTATATAATCTTTCGTATATGATGGTGGATATTTTGATAGATAGATTTATAAAGGAGTGTTTAATTAAACATGAGACAGTGTCACATTATTATCTGACGTGAAATTTGAATTGGGGTGGTGGGGATATGGTTAGAAAAGGACAGAGCGCGATGGAATATTTGATGACGTATGGTTGGGCGATATTGATTATTGTGGTTGTTCTGGCTGCCTTGTTCTACATGGGCGTTTTCACTCCGAGCCCCGGAGAGAGCTGCAAGTTCGCTCCGGGAAGCGCTCTTGCCTGCAAGAGCTTTAAAATTTACAATCAGACTACCGGCATTTCCGCATTCCTGATAGTTGATAATCTCGGAGGCCAAAAAATTATCATAGACGGCATGTACTGCACGCAGGCTGCGGCTCTTCCAACGGCCGGTGCTCCGACCACGCTTGTTCCCACGGTTACAATAGAAGCAGGCGGGGAGGCGCAGGTACCGACCACCGGGTTTGGAGGGATCATATGCAGGGATACGGCCAATAACCCGGTAACAACAGGTTTCGCAATCGGGTCCCCGTACAGAGGGAAGGTGTACGTCCGGTTTACTGACGAGGCCGGCCTGCAAAAGATGGTAATTGCCGACATAGTGGGCAGGGTCGGAGTCGGTTAGTGCCTTTTTCTTTTTTCTCTTCTTTTACTTTTTAATTTCAGGCTACTGTTCAGGCTAGGCTGCCGAACACCTTGTCAAACAGAAATGTCACTCCAAAGAAAACACCCAGCGCCCCGACAAGGAAGGTAGTGTAACCTTAACTGGGGATGAAGGGCTTTAGCAGAGCGCTTCGGCAATTAATCCGGATGGATTTCTCATTCTGTAGAGGTCACTCTTGTTGAATGTTGCTTGGCAGCCACACCTTTTACAGAGGTAGAAGTGTTCGTGGTTCCTGTATTTTCCGTCTCTCACTACGGCTACAGAGCCGCATCTTTTGCAGTGCGGGCTGTAGCTAAAGCTAATTAAATCCATTTGCCAATTCATAGACATCTTCTCCGGAGAGCAGGCTTTTGCCAGCCCTTGGATTTCGAAGGCTGGCGCTGCCCTCCAAAGAATTATTGCGTCGAGCAAAAGAAGCTATCCGAGTTAACGCACCACAACCAACAAGGAAGAACCATTATAAAGGAGTTTTTAATAAAGATGAGACAGTGTCACATTATTATCTGACGTGAAATTTGAATTGGGGTGGTGGGGATATGGTTAGAAAAGGACAGAGCGCGATGGAATATTTGATGACGTATGGTTGGGCGATATTGATTATTGTGGTTGTTCTGGCTGCCTTGTTCTACATGGGCGTTTTCACTCCGAGCCCCGGAGAGAGCTGCAAGTTCGCTCCGGGAAGCGCTCTTGCCTGCAAGAGCTTTAAAATTTACAATCAGACTACCGGCATTTCCGCATTCCTGATAGTTGATAATCTCGGAGGCCAAAAAATTATCATAGACGGCATGTACTGCACGCAGGCTGCGGCTCTTCCAACGGCCGGTGCTCCGACCACGCTTGTTCCCACGGTTACAATAGAAGCAGGCGGGGAGGCGCAGGTACCGACCACCGGGTTTGGAGGGATCATATGCAGGGATACGGCCAATAACCCGGTAACAACAGGTTTCGCAATCGGGTCCCCGTACAGAGGGAAGGTGTACGTCCGGTTTACTGACGAGGCCGGCCTGCAAAAGATGGTAATTGCCGACATAGTGGGCAGGGTCGGAGTCGGTTAGTGCCTTTTTCTTTTTTCTCTTCTTTTACTTTTTAATTTCAGGCTACTGTTCAGGCTAGGCTGCCGAACATCTTGTCAAACAGAAATGTCACTCCAAAGAAAACACCCAGCGCCCCGACCAGGAAGAACGGTATGTATTTGAAGCCGTTTCTCGCAGAGCCCGTCGAGATGCACGCGGTTATGAACGAAGCCATTATGGCGGTGAGCGCGGTCGAGCATACCCCGAAATAATAGAACTCTATCGGCTTAACCCCCGGCGGGGTCGGGGTGATGAGCAACATCCCGCTCGTCTGGCTCATTTTTGCTATGTCCAAACCGCCGGCGGTTATTCCACTCCAAATCTGGACTATCATCTCTATCATTTTGAAAGAGAGCGCGTATAGCGCAGGCGCGCCTATCACAGCAGAGAATATTATGAATATGGTATACATGAGCAGGGAGGCGGAAATCTCCTTTTGAAGCAACTGCATCCTTCTCACGTCCCAGGCGGTGCGCTCGAGAATCTCGGCCATCTCGCCGCCCGATGCCATGCCCTGAATTATGAGGCTTATCGTCCTCTTGAGAATTCGCGAATGGAAGCGAGAGTTCAGTTTCATGAGCGTCTGCGCGAACGAGGCGCCTCCTATCGTCTTTTTGGCAATTATCTCCATCTCCTTGGAGAAAATCCCGAACTCCGGCCTGGCGGCGAACCATATGGCCTGGTCAACCGGCATTCCGGCGCGCACGTTTGCCGCGGCGAGCTGGAGAAAATCCGGCAGGATTGTATCCACCTGCTTTCGCCTTCCGTCTATCTGAAGCGAGATGACTGCGTATGCTATCATCGCTATGATAACCACGACCAGAAAGAAAACAGCGACAGCGTATTCGAACTGTATGACCTGCGCGGATATGAAAAACGCGACAGCGCCCAGTATGATGCACGAGGTTATCATGAAACCCAGAAACATTTCCGGCAGTATGTCCAACCCCGCCCTCTCAAGGTGCTCGCCAACTTCCCGCACGAACGGGCGCGGGAATATGCGCCCTATGATGCCGTAGGTCATCTCGCCTATTGCTATCCTCGCCATAATCTCACTACCTACCCCTACCCGATGTCAACGCGCGGTCTGGAAGTGCGTATCAACGAAAGGAAGAAATACTGGACCGCCACAAGGACTATTGCGACCACCAGAAGGATTTCCCAGGTCAACGTGACGTTCATGAATGACGACAGAATCACCACGAGCGTTATCCCGAGCGAGGGAAGAAGCACGCCGACCATCATGTAGAACATCGCGAGGGGGTTCAGCTTCTGCCCGTACGCCTTCATCGCGATCACCTGCTCCTGCGCGATCTGGTCCAGCACGACGTCAAGCGCGGCTGCGACGTCAGCGCCCGAGCGTATGGAGTTTATAAGCTGCATGAGAACGCGCCTGAATGCCGGCGAGGGATTCATCTCCGCGACGTTCTGCATCGCCAAATCCACGGAATCGCCCAGATTAATCCTGTCCACTATCTTGCTGAACTCCTTGCTGACCTCGCCGTAGTCGCGCGTTATCCCCAGCATCGCGTCGAAAAGAGGCACTCCTCCGCGGATCTCAATAAGCATCTGCTTCCCCGCGAACACCAGGTCCTTGTCAAGCTCCCTCATCCTCTGGTTCGTCCTGACCTCCGGAAGCCTTATCGCGTAAAGGAACACCAGCACGAACAGTATGGGAAAAACGATTACCAATGTTTCAATCGGCAGCCCCAGAATCCCCAGCACTACGGGCAGCGCGAAACTTACTACCACGCTCATGAAAAACGCGGACACGAGCGATTTTGTTATGAACCGTCCGGCGTCGTCAGGCATGTCCGCCTGGCGCAGTTTTTTCTTCAGGTCCGGGAACTGCGCCGTGACCACGTTTATTACCGCCTTTCTCCACCCCACCCTGGCCTGGGGCGCCTCCTTCATCTTCGCCGCGGGCCTTGAGAGGACGGGCCCGCCCACCTGTGGCTTTTGCGGTTGCGTGCCCGAGGCTGTCGGAATCCCGCTTAGCTGTTCCTTTTTTTCAACATCGGCCAAACGCACACCTCAGACCAAAATTTCAAAACTTAAACAGGTCGTCAAGCTCGTCACGTATTTTTTTCTCTTTCTGCTTTTTCTCCTCGTCTTTTCTTACGACCTTCTCAGCCTCTTCAAGCGATGGTTTTTCCTCCTTTTTCTCGCGCTTCGCGCTCTCCCGGGCTGCAAGTATCCTCTGTATCACCTCTTCGCGCGCACTCTCCGCCCGCTCGGTCTGCACCTTCTTTTCTTCCTCGTGCATCTCGCTTTCCCTTTTTGTTCTCTCCTCGTCGAGCCTCGCGCCCGTCGTAGCCTTTGCGGCGCTGTCCTCCGTCCTTCTCCTCCCGCGCTCTGCAATCTCCTCAGCGCTCGGCCGCGTTTCAGTTATCATCCTGGTCGCTACGGCCGCCTTCTCGGCCCTTGCTATGAGCGTCCTCATCTCGTGGTAGGTTTGGGTCGGCGTCTCCTTTTCAGGCTCACCGACCTCCTCGCCCTCCTCGGCCTCGGCGCCTGCGGTTTCCGCCTTCTGCGCGGCAGCGGTCATCTCGTATTTCCTCGCCTCCTCAACGAAGTCCTTGAAAAGACGGGCCCTCGGGTCGTCTGCTCCGATTCTTATCTCCTCGACTTCCATAACCAATCACGCCACGATTTTCTGCGTCCAGGTTTTGTTCGCCTCCGCGAGCCCAACAACCCACGCCGGATCCTTGTAGTAATACCCCACGATCTCGCCAACGGGATTCACTTCAAAAATTCTGTTCTTCGCCATCCAGTTAAGCACCTTCATCTTCTCGTTCACGTCGGAGCGTATCTCCTTGTTCGTCATTCCCGCGTACAGGGCGAGCGTGTCGCCGAGCGCGCTCAGTTCGTTCAGCTCCTTCAGCTTGTCAACCTTGATGTCCCACCTGTAGAGTATGTTTACGTCCCCTCCCTTTATGATTTCCGCGAACTCGAGCGTCCTCCTGATCCCGAGCCTGCGGTGCCTGAACGTGACGACGATTCCGGAGAGCGACTCGAGCATAAGTTTCGGCACGTTGATTGGTGGGTTTATGAGCCTTGAGATTGTCTCGTTCGCGTTGTCCGCATGAATCGTCGCGTACACGGAGTGGCCGGTGTGCATCGCCTCGAAAAGAATCTCCGCCTCGCGCTGGCGCCTCACCTCGCCCACCAGGATTCGGTCAGGCCGCTGGCGGAGCGCGTTCACGAGAAGGTCGAGCATCGTGATTTCACCCTTTCCCTCTGCGTTCGGCTCCCTCGTTACCATTGGTATCCATTGCAGAAAATCAGGAAGCGTCAGCTCCCGCGTGTCCTCTATGCTGATAATGCGGTGGCTCGGCGGGAAGAACGTTGCTATAGCGTTGAGGAACGATGTTTTTCCGCTGCCTGTTCCTCCAGAAATAAGAAGGGACAACTCGTTCTGTATGCAGGTCCAGATGAGGCCCGCGACCTCGGACGAGATGCTCCCCGCATCGATGAGGCGCGTGATTGTCCATGGGTTTTTCGAAAATTTCCTTATGGTAATCGTGTTCCCGCACTGTGAGATAGGAAACAGCGTTGCGTTCACGCGGTCGCCTGTGGAGAGGTGCGCGTCCATGAGCGGCACAAGGACGTTAATCTGCCTGCCCACCCTCCTGCCTATCATCGCGGCGTAGTCGTATATCGTCTCCTCGCTGCGTATCCTTATGTTCGTCTTGCACCATCCGTATTTCTTGTGGTAAACCCAGAGCGGCTCGCCTGAGCCGTTTATCACGACCTCCTCCAAATTGTCGTCGCGCACAGGCGCCTCGAGCTCGCCGAGGCCGATCGTGTTCTGAATCAGGTACGAGCTGAGGATCTTTTTCGTGTCGTCAGAAAGCGTGGGGAAATGTTTGCCGAGAAGTCTGAACGCTTTCTCCTCGAATTTCTTCTTCACTT
>CAZWEI010000003.1:0-51039 GCA_964632135.1 Microcaldota archaeon | reverse complement strand
CTCCAACAAGCATCGCTGTGGACCAGACGTTCGCCCTTGACCTCGTCTCGGCGCCCATGATCTGTCCGCCGGCGTATACGAGCCCAGCTGTGACAAACATTAACAGCGCAACGATAGGCACGATGCCCATTATTGTACCGCATATCTCCCCGAGCTGGCATATGACACCCCCTCCGGTGCCCGCTGCCGTCGTCGAACCGCCTTGTGCGCCTGCAAGCACGCTCATCACAACTAGCGTCGCAAACAAGGCCGCAAATTTCTTTCCAATCATTTTACCAACCTCCTTTTGTTTAAACTACACGAAACAAATATAAAAACTTAACTATGTGCCTGTTCCGGTCGCTGAGCATGTCGCGGTGGTTACATCCAGCCCGCTCGTACCGCCGAGCGCGGCGTTAGCGAAAACAGTCACGAGATAGGGCGCAGATGCGGCGAGTATGAGTCCGATTATCCCTCCTACAAGCATCGCGGTGGACCAGACGTTCGCCCTTGACCTCGTCTCGGCGCCCATGATCTGTCCGGCCGCGTACACGAGCCCGGCGGTTATGAACATCAGCAGCGCGACAACAGGCACAACCTGCTTTATGTTGTAGCACATTTTGTTGAGCTCCTCAATCATGTCCGCGTATAAAACCGTGCTCAGCACAATCAACGCAAGGAATACAACCGCGCCACGCCTCATCGTCAGCGCTGCAAACCTGCCTCTGGGCGACAAACTCATTTTCTCACCTGGTCTAATGCGTTTCTTGTGTATTTCCCTCTTTATAAACATTTCGTTTCGCTCGACGCGCGTTTACCTGATTATGGTGTACTTGCTCAGGTATATCTGCGTCTGCATCACGACGAGAAAAGGAAGAAGCGCCACGGAGTTTATAACGAGCACAGCGTATTCCGCGAGCGTGTGCGGCAGGAGGGCCAGCAGCGCGCCGTCCAGGACCACGAGCGCCGCCGCGCCGACGACCATCCAAAGCAAAAAGTGCATGAAACGCATTTTCATAACGTTAAGGCTCATCCTAACCGCGTTGCTCGGGCTTAGCTCGTCTATGACTATCGCTGCCGGCGCGAAGAAAATCGGGAGCGAGAGCAGGAACGTAATGAGCGAGCCGACAACCCTGTGGAGCCCGAACTCAAACAAAAACATGTCGATTACCAGATAAAGCAATTCAAAAGTGAGCAGGAGCCAGAACACGCTGAGCGTGTATTTCTCTATCCCCTGCAAAACTTCCGTCCTTATCTGGGTGAGCGTCCTCTGCGACTTTATCACGATATTTATGGCCACGAGCGCGAACGAGACGAGAAACAGCGACGCGAGCGAGAAAACCACGATGATTGCGATGTTGCCCTGCGTGAGGTCCTCAGTGGGTATGCTCCCGAACCGCAGGAAACTCCCGCCGGCGCTCAGGAACGTCGGCATCGGCGAGAGGAGCGGTATGAGCAGCGCGAGCAGGAATGGTATTGAAAAGAATGATATAAGTTTCAAGTTGCGCGTATAAGCAGCCCATGTGTGTTGAAGGATGTTCATCTCTTCACCGCGTATATGTCTCTGCCCTAATTTTTAAAACTTTCCTCGCGCACGCGCTCGCCAATCAGGCAGCATGCCGTAGCGCCGACAACTCGCGCACCAACAAAACTGCCCAACCCGATTCGCCCTCCCAGCAGCACGACTTGCTTGTACGCATCGTTCCTCCCTTTCGCGCCCCGCCCCCTTTCCTTTTCAGTAATCAGCACTGCGTATTTTTTCCCGGCCAACCTCTTGTTTCTCCCGAGCGCGAGCTTCCTGCAGAGCGCGCTCATCCTCTCGCTCCTCGTTTTAACAACGCCATTCGGCAGCAGTTTCAGCAAACTCGCAGGCGTCTTGGGCCTTGGGCAGAACTTGGACACGTTCACAACGTCCGGCTTAATCCCGGAAATCAGTTTCAGGCTCGCGCGGAAATCCCTCTCGCTTTCGCTCGGATATCCCACGATAACGTCAGTCGCGAGCGTGATTTCAGGAAACGCGCGCCTGAAACCAGAAACAACACGGCGGAAATCTTTCACCGTGTACGGCCTCCGCATATCCCTCAAAACGCGGTCGCTCCCGCTCTGGACAGGCACGTGAAGGAATTTGTAAATCTTCCCGCTCCTGAACGCGTCAACCAACCCGGAAAGCATCGCGCGTGCGTGCTCGGGGTTTATCATCCCGACTCGAACGCGGAACTCGCCATCAACATCGCAAACTCGCCTGAGCAGACTCGCCAGATTCGTTTTCTTGCCTTTCGTTTCCTTTCCATAGGCGCCGGTGTCCTGCGCGGTCAGCTGAATTTCCTTGAATCCGTTTTTCACGCATCTCTCAATCTCGCACGCCAAATACTCCTCGTCATAACTCCTCAATTTCCCGCGCGCGAGCCTCGTCTGACAAAATGTGCAAACGCCTACGCATCCTTCTGCTATCGGCACGCGCGCAATCACGCCATCGCGCGTTTTCGGAAGTCTCGTCTTTTCCTTCACGCCTGCGCCATCCAGCAACACGACCTTTTTTCCCTCGCGCGCAGCCTTCACCGCATCAAAAATTCTTCCAACGCTGCCCGTGCCCACAACGCTCGCGCGCGGCGCGAATCTCTCCACAATCGCGAGGTTCGCACTTGGGATGCAACCAGCCACAACAATTTTTTTATTTTTCTTGCCAAGCGTGCGCAGTTTTTCGATTATCCTGTTCTCGGTCGCGCTCTTCACCCCGCACGTGTTCAGCACAACGACGTCTGCCTCATCCTCGCTGTCGACAAAGCGCGCGCCGCCTTTCGCCAGCACGCCTTTTATCATGTCCGAGTCGGCCTGGTTCAGCGTGCAGCCGTACGTTCGGAGAAAAACCCTCGCGTTCATGACGGGTTTTTAAATGTGAAAATACATAATAATAGCGTGGGAGCATGAAAGTGAAAACAAAAGAGAAAACTACTAATAACACCCAAATGGGTGGCGTTAGTCCAGACAAATTCTTTTTGGAGAACAGAAGAATATTCAAAGGCAAAAAGGCAGTTCTGACTCATGAGAGAATGATTTTTGATAAGAGCGTTCTCGAGATTCTCCACTCGGGCGAGAATCTCGACAAGAACTTCGCGAGTTACCTGGAGTTCATAAACGGCGGAACCAAGCCGTTCGCGGACGACGGCGACCGCGGGATGTCGCAAACGCTTTACCTGTTCTCGAAATTCGAACTGCGCGACAAACCGGCTTTCGAGCAGCAGTCGTTCCGCTTCGTAATTCCAACGATTGCAAGGGGATGGCAGCTCGCGTTCATCCGAGAAAAACCGAGCGCGAACGCCCCGCGCGCTCGCGAGCGCATCCCCGATTATGAAAAATCATTCGAGGCATTTGCGAGGAGAATGCTGAGCTATGTCGGTCTTGTGGATGTCTATGGGGGCAAGAACTTATTCCTAACCTCTCTCAAAAACGATAAGAACGCGTACAGGGTTTTCGAGAAGGCGGCTGAGCGCGCGTACGGAACTCCCGATGTCACGCGCCTTATAGCCGATCTGCGCGAGAAGGCAAGAAGCGCGGTTCAATCGCGCGGCTCTTAGTTAATTATAAAAGCCTTATTCGCGCTAAATATCCAAACGCGAGATACGTGAAGTTACGCGAAGTGAGATGATTTGATGATTTGCGAACGATGCACCGAGGAGACGCACAAACTGAAGAAGTGCGAGTACTGCGGCAGGAAGCTGTGCGCATTCTGCGAGAAGTCCTCGAAGAAACCAGAGAAAGTGAAGTGGCTGATGATATGCCGGGACTGCTGGGGCGACCTCAAGAAGAGGCGCGTGTTCAAGCGAGCTTAGCGATTACCAATTCTACTTTTTCGCCTTCAATGTCCCAACTTTTCTTCTTGCCTTCAAAACTAGCCTTTTCAGATAGCGTGAGTTCCTTCGCCTTCGTCTCGCGCTTTATCGTCTCGCTCATCCCGTGCAGAATCGCGAGGAATTTTTTACCCGCAACCACATTCAGCCTTATTGTGTCGCTCTCGACGAGCCCCATCTCCTTCCTCATCATCTGCGCGCGCCTCGCGACCTCCCTTGCCATCGCCTCGCTGTAAAGCGCGTCGGAGATTTTAGTATTCAGGTAAACCTCGCCATCTGGGAACTCCGCGCGCGCGTATCCCTCGATGTCCTTCTCAACAAACTCGACCATCTCTTTAGTTATCGGGAATTTCGTTCCTTCAACCTCAATCTCAATAACGTTGTTCCTCTCCATTTTCGCCTTCGCCTTTTCCCCGTCGAGTTTCTTTATCGCCTCGCCAATCTTGTTCGCGTCCTTCTTGAACGCGGGCCCGAGCGCGCCGAAAACAGGCCGCGCCTCGATTTTCTTTTGCATGCCCACGGCAATTTTTATCTTCTTCACGTTCGCGCTCCACTCGATTATGTAAGAAAGTTTCTCGACAGCAGTCTCCACTTCGCCGGTTTTCTCGCCTTTTTTGAGAACGAGCACAGCCTCCTCGAGTGGCCACCTCAATTTCACGTCGGCCTTCTGGCGCGCGTTCGCGAGCGCGCGCACAATCTCCTGCACGACGCTCATCTCCATCTTCAGCATCGGGTCGACCGTTCTCTTCTCGGAAGCAGGCCAGCCGAGCAGGCTCACGCTCGCTTCATCGTATTTTTTCCTGTACGCGCGCTGGTAAATCTCCTCTGCGATGAACGGGGTTATTGGCGCGAGAAGGCGCACAACTGCGAAAAGGGATTTTGAAATTGCAGAGCGCGCGCCGTCCGCGTTCCTCCCGTCGGCAATCCTCTTCTTCGCGAGTTTTACGTAAAACCTGCTCAAATCCTCAACAACGAACTCGCGTATCGCGCGCACCGCGGAATGAACCTCATACTCGTCGAAGTTTTTCGTCGCTTCGTCAACGAGTTCATTAAGCTTCAACAGAAGCCACTCGTCCTCCAACTCATAATCGACTTTCCTGCCCGCGTCGAAATCGGCGAACTTGAGCGCGAGAACGTGCAGGTTCCACAGAATTGAGATGCACTTTCCCGCCTCCTTCACGTCGTCCCAGTTGAATTTCAAATCGTCCCATATCGTGCTGCTCAGGCTCCACAGGCGGAACGCGTCAGCGCCGTACTTATCCACAATCTCCTCAAGAGGCACGAAGTTCCCGAGGCTCTTGCTCATTTTTTCCCCCTTCTCATCCACGAAATGCCCGTGCATCAGGAGATTTTTGTAAGGAATCTCATCGTTGAGCACGAGCCCTGAGCCGAGAAGCGAGTAGAACCACCCGCGTATCTGGTCCTTTCCCTCGACGATGAAGTCGCACGGGTACCAGTTTTCCTCGCCCTTTTCGAGCGATGCCCAGATTGCATTTCCGGAATCGAACCAAACGTCAAGGACGTCAGGCACGCGCCTCATCGTCCCACCGCACTTGCACTCGAAAGTCACGGTGTCAACATAAGGGATATGCAACTCCGGAATTGTTTTCCCTTTCGCGCCCAATTCCTCGCGCGAGCCGACTACTTTCATGCTCCCGCACTTCTCGCGCTCGCAAACCCAGATTGGAAGCGGAATGCCCCAGTACCTCTGCCGCGATATGCACCAGTCAGGCGCCGACGAGACGAAATCCCTGAACCAAGTGCGCGCGAAATCAGGCTGCCATTTCGTCTTATCTATCTCCTCGAACATCCTGTCCTTCAAGCGCGTAATCATTATGAACCACTGGTCCGTGGTTATGAAAATGAGCGGCGTCTTGCACCTCCAGCAGTGAGGATACCTGTGTCGTATCGTGTCCGCGCGTATGAGCGTCCCCCAGTCTTTCAAATCCTTCATTATTATTTTGTCCGCATCCTTCACGTAAATTCCCTTGTACGCGCCGGCCTCGCCCGTGTAATGGCCTGTCCGGTCAACAGGGCAGAACGCCTCAATTCCATACCTCTTTCCAACTATGAAATCCTGCGGCCCGTGACCTGGTGCGGTATGCACGAGCCCCGTTCCATCCTCGAGAGTGACGAATTCCGCGCTCATCACGACCGGCTTGCGGTCCTTGTGGCGGGGGACTTTCTCGCGAAGGGGCTGCTCGTATCCCACATTCTCCAGTTTTCTTCCACTGAACTCATCAACTACCACTGCGTGCTTGTCCCCTGCTGCCTTCATCACCGCGTCAAGCCTTTCCTTCGCGACTATCCAAAACTCGTCATCAACTTTCACTTTTACATACTGGTAATCCGGATGGACCATCACGCCCATGTTCGCCACGAGCGTCCACGGGGTCGTGGTCCAAATAACCAAATACTCGTTATCGTTTTTGCCGCGTTCGGGCGCGATTTTGAATTTCACGTAAATTGAGGGGTCGTCCCTGTCGTCGTATTCCAGTTCATAATTGGCGACGCTCGTCTCGCACCTAGGGCAGAACGGAAGCACGTATTCCCCGCGCTCAAGAAGTTCCTTCTCGTGCGCCTTCTTCAGCGTCCCCCACGAGGATTCGATGTACGCGTCCCGGTAGGTTATGTAAGGGCGCTCCCAGTCCATCCACACCCCGAGGCGCTGGAACTGCTCGCCCATCACGCCGATATACTGCATCGCGAACTCCTTGCACCGCTTGATGAACTCAGGCACGCCCATTTTTTCAATGTCTTTTTTCGATTTCAGTTTCAACTCCTGCTCAACTTTCACCTCAATCGGAAGACCATGCGTGTCGAAGCCAGGCTGCGCGCGCACGTGGAACCCCCTCGCGCGCCTGTACCTGCACATCGCGTCCTTTATGCACTTGTTCCACGCGGTTCCAGGGTGAATCTGCCCTGTCGCGTAAGGTGGGCCGTCGCAGAAATAGTACTTCCCGCCCTTCTCGTTCTTCTTCTTCACCCTCTCGTAAACCTTCTCGTCTTTCCAGAACTTCCACACGCGCCTCTCAACTTCTTTTGGGTCGTACATCTCATCCCCTCTCGCGAACCCATCCGGCCACAAAATAAACAACTGCCGGGAGGATGAGGAACGCGCCCACGAGAAGCAGGAAGGAGCGGAACACGAGTCTGATGTCAAAATTGTTCATCACGCTCGCGAGCAGCATTCCAACCACCACCGCGCACACGTAAATCATCAGAATCGTGTCCTTGTCATCCACGCCGAGCGAGCCAGCGCCATACTCGATGAAAAGCGCGGAGAGCACGTAAGCGGACAGGAGAAGCAAAAGTGCGACTGGAAACTCGCGTATCGTGTACATATTAAGAAACCAGACGAGCGCGAGCGCTATAACTCCTGCGGCAAGCGCCTGAATCATGAATGAAGTTTTTTTCTTTTCTGTTTTTTCCTCTGCCATGCAAATCACGCGCGCATTACGCACAACAAAAACGTATTAAATGTTTTACTTGGAAGATATATTCGGAAAAGAATTTATTAATAATGCATTGTGTGCGGCGGTGCGCGTTTATGGAGATCGAACTACCCTGGACCGAGAAATACAGGCCGAAAACGCTCGCCGACGTCGTCGGGCAGCACGAGATAATCGAGCGCCTGCGCGCGTACGTCAAGGCGCGGAGCATGCCTAACATGCTTTTCGCAGGCCCTCCAGGCATAGGAAAAACCACCGCGACGCTCGCCCTCGCCCACGACCTTTTCGGAGAGAACTACCGCGGCTCGCTTCTGGAGTTGAACGCGAGCGACGACAGGGGAATCGACGTCGTGCGCGGGCAGATTAAGGATTTCGCGCGCACCATCCCTCTCGCGGACGTGCCTTTCAAACTCATTTTCCTCGATGAGGCTGACGCGCTCACTTCGGACGCGCAGCACGCGCTCCGCAGGACGATGGAGATGTACGCTGGCGCCACGCGCTTCATACTGAGTTGCAATTATAGCAGCAAGATAATAGAGCCGCTCCAGAGCAGGTGCGCTGTTTTCAGGTTCAAGCCCCTGAACGAGTCAGACGTAACGCACATGCTAGAGCGTGTTGCAAAGCACGAGAAACTCGACCTCGGGGACGAGGCGATAAAGGCCTTGATTTACATCTCGGAAGGCGACATGAGGCGCGCGCTCAACGCTCTCCAGGGCGCCTCGATGGCCTCGAAGAAAATAACCTCCGATAACATATTCAAAATCTCATCGCGCGCCCGTCCCCAAGAGATTGTGCAGATGCTCGAGTGCGCGCTCAAGGGGGATTTCATAGGCGCGCGCGAGAAACTCGACCATGTGATGCTGAACTACGGGATGAGCGGGGAGGACGTGATGCTACAGGTTTACAAGGAAATCACAAAGCTCGACATCCCGGACCGCACGAAGGTCGCGCTCGTGGATAGATTGGGCGAGTACAATTTCAGGCTGGTGGAGGGCGCGAACGAGCGCATCCAACTGGAAGCGCTGCTCGCGCAGATAATGCTTTTAGGGAAGGAAAAATAAAAAGAAAAATAGACCGCTAGAAACACCTAGTTATTCCAACCCCGAAATAGTTTTGCTTTCTTTCGGGTTTTCTCACCACGTGTAGGTCAACTAATGTGTTGCCCTCTTTGCCGATTATCCGCCTGAAGTGGAGTTTTGTGTCGTTCCCTTTACCAAAAGAGACGACGTTTTTGCCTCTCTTCACTTGGAAGCCAACTCCCTTGTCCTTCACTTTCCCATTTTCCAGTGTAATCTTCCCGGAGATTGTTGCTTCGACTGCTTTTTTGAAAATCTGCAACTTTTCCCTGTCCTCAACTGCGAATTGCGTCTCGTTCGAACTGTTATGCATAGCTCCGATTCTGACAAGGCGACGGTCTCCGCCAAATACGCCCACCCCGCCAAATGAAAATTTGTCAATCTCGCTTCCGTCGCTTGAACTGACTTTTGTAAGTTTTGCACCCAGCAGAATTTTCTCCGCCACTCTTTCTGAGAGGTTCAAAATAGTCGCGTTGCTGCTCGCGTCCTTATTCACCGAATTGCTGACGCAGACGCTACCAGTCACGTCTTTTCCGACATCCATGCTCACCATTACATCCGTGTTTTTGGTTCCATCTCCTGACCTTCCAACTTCAAGATACCCCCACTGCCCAAGCTGGCTCGAGTGAAGCGCGGCCGGGTTTCCATGAACTCCATAACCTGTGAAGTTTGGATACGTTCCCACCCCATCACCGGCTATGGCTCGAGCAAGTCCGATGATTGTTGAGGCTACAAAAACAGCTCCCACCACTAATTCTGCAGCAGGCCCTCTCGTGTGTTCCACAGGGCTTCCGCTAAGTTTCATTTTTTCCATTTTTTCACCCCCCGCCCGGCTTCC
Organism: Microcaldota archaeon; assembly: GCA_964632135.1. Taxonomy (GTDB): domain Archaea; phylum Micrarchaeota; class Micrarchaeia; order Burarchaeales; family JBFMAP01; genus JBFMAP01. Next base: position 41,846 of record CAZWEI010000003.1, on the reverse strand, counting down.
CGGGCCGATGGTCGCTATAGTATTGGTTTTTTGCTAATATAAAACTTTCAATTGAATTTTTTCTAAAAACGCAATGTTTATATATGTTTCTTTATTAATTAGAAAACAGCGTTTAACAACGCCAAAGCACAGTAAGGCGACCCTGAGGCGACCAGTTTGTCCAAAGGCTTAGGTGTAAAAGACAGAAGGATACTGCGCGCGCTCAGTGGAAACGCCAGGCAGAGCCTCTCCTCTGTGGGGAGGGCGGCAGGGCTTTCAGAGGAGCTCGTGAATTACCGCCTCAGGAACCTCATCGAGAAAGGGGTCATCCAGCATTTTCGAACCGAAATCGACTTCTCGAAACTCGGGTACAGGAACTTCAGGATTTACATAAAACTCGAGGGCGCGAGCGCGCGCAAGGAGCAGGAGATATTCAACTACCTGAAGAACAGCAGAGGCGCGACCTGGCTCGCTGTGTGCGAGGGCGAGTACAACTTCGTTTTCAGGTTCGTGGTTAAGGACGAGTTCGAACTAAACGATTTCCTGAACGGGATGTACGCCAGATTCTCGAAATACATAAGGGACAGACGCGTGATTATTTCCGTGGGCTGGCAGTTCTACCCGGGCGAGGGCGGGGTTTACGAGACCGGAGCGCGGAGGTACGAGAAGCCGAAGAGAAGCAAGCCTGCAGAGGTTGACGAGATTGACATGAAACTGCTTGGAATGCTCGCTGAGGATGCGCGCGCGCCGAGTTCGAGAATCGCAGGCGAGCTGGGGCTGACTCCCAACGCAGTAAGATACAGGATGAAGCGGCTCGAGAGCGAGGGCGTGATAAAAGGATACCAGATGGTCGCGGACAGGTCGAAAATTGGAATGTATCATTACAAGGTTCTGCTGCTTTTCCAGAGGGCTAGCGAGGAGAAGGTGGAGAAGTTCGTGCGGTACTGCGAGAGCCTGCCGAACCTCGTCTTCCTCGTGCAGTTGATCGGCGCGTGGGACATGGATGTAGATTTCGACTTCACGAACGCAGAGGAACTCCACGGCGCGATGCTCGAGCTCGGCAGCAGGTTCGGGGACCTGATAAGAAACTACGAGACGCTTTCAGTGGTGAAATCAACCTACTGCAACCCGCTCAAAATTAAAAGAAAAAGTTAGCTCGCGGCAGCGTGCGTTCATGCGTTCGTTCATGTGTTATTCATTCTTGTTCATGTCCGTTCATGTCTTCTCCTCGAAAAGCGCGAGTTTCGTTCATTCTCGTTCAGGTTAGCATATATATACCGTTCATGTTTCAGGATGTGTGTGAGAAGTGGCATTATGTTGAAAAGTCTGAAAGGCGCGCTGGGTGCGATTTGGGAAGTGGCTGGCGTGTTGCTGATGATACTCGCGGTCTTTCTGCTCGCGCTCTTCAGCGTTTGAAAAAGTGTGAAATGGGGGGGGGGTTGGGATGAAAGGAAACAAACTGTTGTGCGTGCTGCTCGCGCTTCTGCTCGCGGGGCTCTCGTACGCTGCAGGCAGCGAGGACCTGAATCAAAAAATCATATCGCTTGTTGCGAGTAATTGGGTGAACGGAGGAGGCACAACCGAGACCGCGATGGCTGTCACGAGCGCGACAAGTGGGGGCTCGGCGGGCGCGGTTCTGTATGTTCCGCAGCCGACAACTCCGACGGCAGGCGGTGAAGCAGCAGGAATAGCAGCAGGAGGCGCAGCAACCTCTGCGGCAGGAGTGTCTGCTCCAGAATACCTGCGCTGCGAGCGAGTTTATGAAGGAGGAACTATTTCTGCGAATGGCTATTTGGTGAAACTGAGTTTGGTGAAACTGAGCAAGGTGACCAGTGAAGGACCTGTTGCAGTGGGTGCTTCTAGTTACGAAATCGCGCAGATTGCGAGAGAATATGTTATGATTGAGATATACGATTCAAGAGGAACGTTGCTCAAGGACGCGAGTATATTCGAGGGCGAGACGCTCGCGTGGGATTCCCCAAGCGGGGATAAGGTCAGCATAAGGGCGTGCGAGGTATATTACGCGTATGCGCCAGTGCAGCCTGTCGTGCCACCTGAGCCGCTTCCATCAGGGCCGGTTGTAGCGCCGAACATTGACTCTGGCACTGCATCCGGAGTCACAGTCCAAACCACCAGCGGCAGCGCGGGCGGCGGGGGCGGAACCGTTTCTACCGGAACAACCACGTCTACATCAGGATCAGGAGGCTCAGGAGGCGCGGTTACCGAGGTTGTCGTTAATCCAGTTACAGAAACTTCTCCTGAGCCGATAACCGAAACCCCACCAGAGCCAATCATAAAAATCCGACCGATTGTGATAAACCCGTTAAACTGGGCTTCATTCAAGATAAGGGTTGAGAAATCGCCTGAAAGTTGCGTGTGTCCTGCCGTCTACTCGCCGGTGTGCGGGACAGACGGAAACACCTACGGGAACGAGTGCGCTGCGAGGTGCAAGGGCGTTGACGTCGCTTACAGCAGCGAATGCAGGCGCGGGTGCGCCTGTCCGGATGTCGACGAGCCGGTGTGCGGGGTCGATGGGAACACGTACGGAAACAAGTGCATGGCACATTGTGTGGGCGTGAGTATTGCACACGAGGGGAGGTGCAGAAGCCCGTGTCCATTAGTCAGATGCAGTTGCCCTTCTGATTCAACCCCGATATACGAGAAGGATGAAAATGGATGTACAATCTGCAAGTGCGTGCCAACCCCACCGCCGGTCTGTCCTGAGAACTGTGTTGCGCGCGGCACAGTTTGCGTGTGCAAAGAGGAACCAGTGTGCAAGCCAGGATGCACATATTCTGATGCCGGTTGCATATGTCCGCGACAAAAGAATATTCTAGGGACAAAAATAACGCTTCACAGGGAGCAGAGGGTATGCGCAGATGATTCAAAGTTCAGAACAACGGACTCAAAAGACTGCAGTACAGAGCAGGTCTTCGAGGTCGGAGGCGACACAGGATACTGGGACTTCAAGTGCGCGAACAGGAAGCAGGAGCAGTGCTATGACGACGGGAGTTTTGACTGGTATTATGATGAACGGTGCGAGAACATCCCAGAGCCAATCACAATAACGAAGACAATTCTCCACAGGGAGCACAGAAACTGCGCCAACGATACGCTGTACGACCCGGCACTGCCAAGGGAGCAGGTGTTCGAAGTAGGGAGCAACACAGGCTACTGGGATTTCAAGTGCGTTGATAGGAAGAAGGAGCAGTGCTACGATGACGACAGTTTCGACTGGTATTACTACGAGTGGTGCGAGAACGTCTCGGAGACAAAACCATTGAAAAATAAAACAATACTCCACAGAACGCACAAATACTGCTCAGATGACTCGCCTGTTCTTCCAGAGAGTTGCAAGACAGAGCAGGTGTTTGAGGTTGGCGGGGACACGGGTTATTGGAATTTCAAATGCCGTGACAGAAAACAGGAGCAGTGCTACGCGGACGGGACTTTCGACACGTATTACTACGAGTGGTGCGGGTTCGAGCCCTCGCCATCGATGCCGAGCACGAAAATCACGCTCCACAGGGAGCACAGGACGTGCGCCGACGATTCGCTGTACGACACCACGCTGTCACGAGAACAGGTGTTCGAGGTTGGCGGGGACACAGGGTACTGGGATTTCAAATGCGTTGATAGGAAGAAGGAGCAGTGCCAGGACGACGGAAGTTTCGACTGGTACTACCGCGAATGGTGCGAGTTCAGCCTGTTGAACGGCGAGAAGCCGGAGCCGATTACAATCTGCCCCGAAGGATGCAGGCAGGCAGGGACAACGTGCGTGTGCGAGGTCAAGCCGCAGCCAACCCCGGAGCCGCCAATAGTTCAAATCAAATGTCCAGCAGGATGCAACGCGTCATTCTCTGGCGGATTGGCATCGTGCATATGCAAAATGCCCGAGGCAAAATGCAGGGAAGGATGCTCTGCTTCAGGTGATAAATGCGTTTGCCCGGTGATTGAGCTTTCTGATTACTCCCCCGGGACAAATGAATGCAAAAGAATCCGCATAAATGAAAATATAACCGCAGGATACTACGCAGTCAAATTGTCCGATGTTGTGATCAGCGGCGAGCAGAACGAGCAAGTACCCGAAATTATAATATACGACGCGAGCAGTGCGATGATCGAAGACATTTCCTCTCTCGAGCCGTTGACAAAAACCTTCCCTCTAAGCTATGAGAAAGAGCCCGGGGGGGTATCAGAGGCAAAAGCAGCTCTTGCTTACCTCTATCCATCAAAAGGAACTTACAGCTGGATCACCCCAAATGGTGGCAAGCTAAAGATTCGTGTCTGCTTGGCGAATGCGGGTTACGCATTGGCTCACAGCTGGGCCGACATAGCAGTATGGCTTGAGAATGAGACACTAGAACCGCGTAAAATCTGTTATGAGCGTTGTGCCATGTCCTCTTCAGGTGACGCGTGCATATGCGAGAAACCGCCTGCGCAATGCGAAGGAGGATGTCCTCGTGTTGTAGGAAGTAATACTTGCATGTGTTCAGCACAATACATCGAGCCTTCAAAGCATATTGAAATAGTTTGTCCGAGCGGTTGTTTTGTTGCAGGCGACGCCTGTGCATGCCCCGTTAATGAAGTCATCCCAGAGAAATACTCCGGACCTGTGCGCGCGCTCAGCAGCGAGGACGTTGCAAATCCCACAACGCGCGTAAGCATACTCAACTACGAGCTCACGAAAACCGACACTATTGTGAAGAGAAGGCTTGCTGAGGCGCTTGAGTCGAGCGACACGCAAGTTTCCGATGACGCGAGGCGCGTGGTGGATGCGTACGTTGATGACGTGCTGAAAGAAACGCAAGGGATTTCGGTCAGCGTCGTTGACAGCGGGAGAAGCGCGATAACAAACGTGGAGGCGAAGGACGATGGGGAGCAGGCGCGCGCAGTCTCGCTCAACATAGTGCGCAGGAAGATGATTGACAGGGACAGGATACGCGAGATGCTCGAGGAGCAGAAGAGCACGGGCGAGATAATGGGCGCGATGGAGTCGGGCGGAACCGAGGTCGTGAGCGGAGGGGTCGTGATTGACGGGAAGGGATACGCGGTCTCTGCGCAGCAGGGCGAAAAAATAAAGGGCGCGCTCATAGCAAACGATGGCGGCGCAACAAAGGAGGTCGGCAATCTGAGCGTCGATGTCGTGGGCGCGGCTCCCGAGGGCACTATAAATATATATAACACGCTGCTGAACATAGTCTCATAGGTGTTGGTGCGAATGAGACCCGTGTGTTCGGCAGTCTTTCTATTTCTTTTTTTATCTCTAGCGCACTCCGCAGGCGTGGGCGCGAACTACGAAGTGATTGTGAGTCAAAATGGAAATGTGTTCGTTCTCGCGACTTTCAGTGGCGAGGGAACACTCGAAATTAAATTTCCATCTGACGTGACCTCGCCATATGTCAAGGGCGCGCTCTACACGAAATCAGGCAACTCAATCACGCTCTCGCTAACCGGGGACAGGATGGCTACAGTTTCATACAGGACGAACGCGCTCACGCAGAAAACAGGGAAGACGTGGGGCCTCCCGCTCTCTCTGCCAGAAAACCTGACGAACGCATATGTCTCAGTCGCGCTCCCGAAATCAGTTTCCATCTCGAAAGTCGAGCCCACGGACGGAATAGTCATGAGCGAGGAGGATTCGCTCGTTGTCGCGTGGGCTTCAGGCGCCGGATTGAGAGGCGTGAGCCTCGAATACGAGTTCGCGCAGGAAACGCAGCAGACGCAGACAAATCCCCCTGCGCCTGGATTTGATTGGAATTCGGTCGGCCTGTTCGCGCTCGCGGTCGTCGCTGTGCTCGCAGTCATCGCGCTCGCGGTCTGGGTTTACCCACGATTTAAAACTGAGCAGAAAAAGGGCGCGGACGCGGAATTCTGCATCACCGAGGGAATGCGCAACGTGCTCAAGGCGCTCAATGAGAACGACGTGAAAGTGGTCGAGGAGATAGCAAACGCGGGCGGGGAGATGAGGAGGAGCGAGCTCGAGAGGAAAAGCGGAATCGCGAAATCGAGTCTCGCGCTCTCGCTTGACAGGCTTGAGCAAAAGGGAATTTTGAAAATCGGCAAAGAAACAACAACGCACAGGGTTTCGCTTACTGAGTGGTTCAGGTCGCTGTGATCGTGATTTATAGGAGCCTTTTTATTCTTCTTTTGAGTAAATTAACGTATGGCCAACGGGATATTCGGCGAGCGCGGCAGGGGGGAAAAGGGCGCGCGAGAGATAGTGTTTGTTGATGTAGCGCGCGCACGCGAGTTCGTCGAGCAGAGGCACAGAACAGTTGAAAACATACGCGCCGAGCTGGAGATGAAAATCAACGCGCTCAAGTCCGCGTCCGGAAAGGAAAATGAACTAAAACAGCTTTTCTCAAAATTCGAGTCCGTGTGCGAAGCCGACAGGGAACTCTCGAAAATAGAGAGAAAACTGGACGGCGCGCAGTCAGTGAAAGAAAAGGAACAACTCATAGCGCTTGTCGGGAATTCCGTCCTCGCTGCTGATAAACTTTATGAGTTCGCCCTCGGCGTTGTTTGGCGCGATAAAATTTTGAACCCGTATTTCATTGAGCCACTTCTGCCGCAGGGCAGCGAAGAGGAACGGCGCGAAACGCTCAGACGAACAAAGGAATACGTCGGCGCAGCCATAAACGCATACGGGCGCGTTATACAAAACATGGATGAGATGCGGGTGCCTGTCACCGATGAAAAGGGAAAGCCTGTTTTTGATGAAAACGGAGCCCAGAAAACCAAAAAGCTTTTTTCAGACGATGCGGTTGCAGAATTCGCGAAACGTGAGCGTGCGGCCAGCGAGATGCTTGCGAATGCTTACAAACTTCTTGATAAGGGAGACCTCGAAGGCGCGCGCGCACCGCTGAAGCGCGCACTCGAGCTTGATGAGAAGGCGAATGGATATTTCGAGAAACAGTACGCGCAGGCGCTGAACGATTATAAAATAGACGAGAGACGGAAGCAGCACGAATTCGCGCGCAATGCGCTGGACTATCTGCTGAAGGATCACCCGTGGATAACCGATATAGCAGTGCTGGGTGCGAGCGCGCTCGCGATGTACGGAAGTTTCGGGCTCGCATCACCATATGTTGCAACAGTCGCGAGCGCGTACTTTACGGGAAAGGGCGCGGGAATAGTCGCGACGGACGTCGTGATTCACGGAAAACCCACGAAAGAGAGCATAGGCGGAGTTGCAATGGCGGTTGTACCTGCAGCTAAACTTGGCGGCACGCTTGGCATCGCAGGGAGGCTCTCAGGCGGATACCTAATCGCAAGCGGAACAGTAAACGAGGTGAAGATAGTCGTGGACGCTGAAAAGACCGGGTGGACTAGAAGCGACGTGGAAAACTTCATCTCAAACGGCGTGTTTATAGGCGTGGGATTCGTTTTTGGCTCAAAGAAGGTGCGCGCGCTGGAAAAACCCGAGGCAAAAATGGATGTCGCGGTGCAAAAGAGACTCGAAAACGAACAAAGTTATCTCGATGTCTTCAAAGAACTGAAAGAAGACATAACACAGGAAAATCCCGACGTCGTGCTGTTTCCTGCGCGCGGCGCGCGAATCTTCAAGAAAGGAGTCAATCTCATAACATCGCTGGATCGCGAGTCAGGCAAACTTCCTGTTTTCAAGGAGCCTCCATTTTCAGGAGACTATTTCAGAAAAGCCGGGGTCAGCGAGACGCAGAAAGCGCAACAGTTGGAAACATACATGAAATCAGTAGTAGAAGCGCTGCCACGTGGCGTGAAACCAAAAATAATGCTCGTAGACGAGGCAAAAAGCGGTAGCTCAATTGTTGGCAATTATAAATTTGTTGATGATTTTATGCGTAAGACTTATGGAAAAAACAACTACGAGTTAGAGGTTATCGCGGTATGTGAGAAACCGCAAATACAGTTCAGGCAGGCAGGTGAAACCCGGGGCGAGCAGATGGCGCGATTGGTGAAAGAAGGAAAAGTAAAATTTACTAACGAGGAGTTAAACATGAAAATAAAATCCGGTAAGATAACCCCGAAGGAACTCGAATCCAACCATGATTTTCTGGGTAAGGGATACGCGTTCAATGAAAACGCCGTCTTAGACATGCTCAAGGACCGCGAGATATTTTTCAAAAGTGAGAAATTCAACCAGTTAATTATTGAAGGCAAGATAAAACCAGTTATAATAAACAGATTGTTCACGAGCGACAACGAGCTCTTCCTCTACCCGCTCTCGGAAAAACCAGGAGGCGGCGTGGGCTACACGAAAGAGTCCTACCGGCGAGAGACGGCCGAGAATGTGCTGGATTTTCTGTCCCGCATAGAGAAACTATATAACCATGAAAAGCTAAATATACGCGTGATAAGGTCTGAACCCGCCGATGTTCTTAGGTGATTGCACGCATACAAAAACCCTGAAAATACAAAAAAAAGGAGATGTGACAGAGGAAAAACTATTCCGGAAAGTGCTGGAACGCCAGTCTCGCCCAGATCGCGCTACAATAACCCACGTAAGAAACACTGTCAGCTATATGTTCGGGCTTACCCGGGCAAAAGAGAGACTAACAGAAGAGAAATCCGACCTGGCATTGTTCCCGCTGCGGGGCGCGTGGCCTCTAGCAAAGGTAATACAGCTTGCGGCTTCGCTTGAAGGTCAGTCGAGCAAACTTCCCATTTTCAAATACCCTCCGTTCTCAAGCCATTATTTCAGCAAGAGAGTTGCCGTAGACAAAGGGCTCGTCTTCAAGAACAGGGAAGAAATATTCTCCAAATACCTGGACGAAATAAAAGACTTCTTTGACAAGCGCGGAATCACAAGACCCAAACTAATCTTGGTTGACGAGGTACTAAGCGGCAGCTCAATCACAGGAACCTATAAACTGCTGAACAGGTTCATGAAAAAAACTTATGGAAAAGACAGCCACGAGCTGATAACGCTCGCGATATGCGACAAATCGCACATTCGCTTTACACCCTCTAATGGGATGAAGAAGGAGCAAGTGATGCGGCTTGTGAGAGAGGGCAAGCTCGCGTTTTATGATGCTGAACTTAACAAAAAAATAATCGAAGGTCGCATCACTTCAGATGAGTTGGGAATGAACCACGAATATCTAAGCAAGGGGTATTACTTCATAGAACGCGAGTTTCTATCTCTGCTTAAGAATGGAGAAGTTAGTTTCAAAAACGAGGAGTTCAACAATCTCGTGGTCGAAGGGAAAATAACGCCAATTCTGGTGAATAAACTTTTTACTACGGATTCGAAGGACTTTCTTTACGGTTTGAAAAAAACAATACGGCAGCTTCCACGCGCCCAGATAGATTTTCTCGCGTACACCGGCGAATCTTTTAGCCCAGACGTGTTCAAGAAGTTACAAGCACTGATGAGAGATATCGAAACATATCTCGCTAGCTGATTTTAAACCTCAAAATCCCCGCAATTCCGCCCAGCCCCGCCAACTGTCTTCCCGCGTCGTCCTCTGCGCTGAAAATCGTTATTTTCGTTTTCTTTCTTTCCGCCTCCTCCATCAGTTTTTCAATTTCCTTATTTTTTCGCAGAGCCTCGTCTGCCACGAAAAGCTCCTTGAGCGCGCAGTATTCAACCGCCTTCCTTATCTCCTCAATTCCATACGCTGCGAGCCCGCTCTCCTTTGAAATTTCAGTGAGAAGCTCTTCCATGAGTTTGAACTCCCTCTCCACGCGCTCCTCTCCCGCCACCTTTGAGATCACGCCCCTCTTCAGCAACTCATACACGCCGCTCTTCTCGGACGTGCTGCAGGTTTCGAAAACGATTTTCTTCGCGAGCTCGGGCTCGCGCTCAGCGACAATTTTCTTCAAATTATCCTTCGCGAACCCCGGACCTGCGACGATGATTTTGCTAACCTCGAGCGTCTTCAGTTTCGCGAGAATGTCGCCCATGTATTGTTTCCTCTTCTCCTCGAACTTCTCGTCGCGCTTCGAAGTCCCGCTCGCCAGTTCAACGCCAAAATCAACCCCGTAGTCCTTCACGAGCGCGAACGTCGCGTTCTCGTCATCGATAACGAGTATCGCGAGCATTGGCCTGCGCGTGCTCTTCTCAGCGTTGTAAAGCCTGTCCAGCTGATGCTTCTTCCATTCCTTCTTTATTATCGCGAAAGGCCGGTCGAACTCGACATCAACCGTGTGGTAACTGCCGATTTGAACGTATTCCTCGGGCGTCCCGCGCAGAATTTTTCCCGTAATGCGAAGGCGATTAAGCTCGCGGTGGAACTCCACTTTCTCAACTTCAACCTCGACGTGCACGGGCTTCTTCTCCCCGCTCTCGCCCTCGTCGAGCTTGAAGCGCCTGAACGATTTTGAAGAGACCAAGTCGCCTGGCTCGAGCACGCGCTCAACATGCCACAAATCCTCTGTGGTGTGCGCGACGAGTTTCAGTTCGCCGGTGTTTTTGTCGAAATGGATGACTTTCATCTCAATCGTCCCACGAGACATCTTTACAAAACTTTTAAATAACGATGATAATAAATTAATACCATGAGGATTCCGAAATTCGGCGTGCTGTTCATCCTAGTCGGGCTAATTTTGCTAGCAGGGATGCTGCAGTTCGCGTTCGGGGGATTTACCCCGCAGGGCGCGTATAACCTGCTCGTGGTCATGCTCGAGGGATTGGCCTGCGCGCTCGCGATATTCCTCATACTCCTCGGTCTTCTGCTTTTCCTGATTTGACGCTGATTTTATGGTAAGAATCGCCATCGTGGATAAGAGCAAATGCACGCGCGAGCAGTGCGGCTACGTGTGCATAAAATACTGCCCGGGCGTGCGGATGGGCGACGAGACCATCACAAAGGACGGCGAGGGCTTTCCGCTCATTTCAGAAACTCTCTGCACAGGCTGCGGCATATGCCCGAAGAAATGCCCTGTCGGCGCGCTCAAAATCATCAACCTTCTCGAGGAGAAGGGGAAACTGGTTTTCCAGTACGGCGCGAACGCGTTCAGGCTGTACAACCTCCCTCTCCCGAAGAAAAACGCGGTTGTCGGGCTCATAGGCGCGAACGGGATGGGAAAGAGCACGGCGCTCAAGATTCTCAGCGGGAAACTGAAACCCAATTTAGGGAAGTACGATCAAGAGGAGACGGATTTGCGGGAGATAATTTCTCAGTTCAAGGGGCAGGAGATTCAGAACTATTTCCTCGAATTGGATAGAGGCGCGCGCGTTAGTTACAAACTGCAGAATGTGGGCAAGATTGCGGAGGTTTTCGACGGCACCGTGCGCGAGATGCTCAAACTTTCCGACGAGCGGAAAATCATGCTCGAAGCAGTAAAAACATTTGAATTGGAGGCGTGCCTTGACAGAAAAATTGGCGTTCTCAGCGGCGGCGAACTGCAGCGCGCTGCAATCTGCGCCGCCTTCATGCGCAGCGCGGACGTTTACTACTTCGACGAGCCGAGCAGCTACCTCGACATACGCCAGAGGATGAAAATCGCGCGCCACATCAAAGGGCTCGCCGAGCAGGAGGGGAAATCGGTCATCGTTGTTGAGCACGACCTCGCTGTTCTTGATTACATGAGCGAGTACATCCAAGTTTTCTACGGGTGCGAGGGCGCATACGGGGTCGTCTCATCGCTGAAGGGCGTGCGCAACGGGATAAACGAATACTTGGAGGGATTCCTAAAGGACGAGAACGTGAAGTTCAGGGATTACAGGATTTCGTTTGAGGCTCGTGCAGCAGGCGGGGAGAGCAAGGGCGCGCCAGCGCTCACCTACGAGGCGATGGAAAAAACTTACGGGGGTTTCCACCTCTCATGCCTGCCCGGCGACGCGCGCACTGGCGAGATAATCGGAATCGTGGGCGAGAACGCGATAGGGAAATCCTCGTTCATAAAACTTCTCGCAGGCGTTGAGAAGCCGGACATTGGAGAAGCGCCCCGCGAATTGAAAATCTCTTACAAGCCGCAGTATGTCGAATCTGATTTTACTGGGACTGTCGGCGAACTGTTCGCTGACGCGAAAATCGACAGGGAGGTTTTCGAGAACCACGCGAAAAGGGTCATGGACGTTGGTGAGTTGATGGACAAAAAGGTTGGCGCGCTCAGCGGCGGCGAACTTCAGCGAGTTGCTATTTCGCTGTGCGCGAGCCAGCCCGCCGACATCTATCTTTTCGACGAGCCGTCAGCATTTCTTGACATAGAGCAGAGGCTCAGGTTCGCGGACATGCTCAAGAAAATAATCGACGCGAACGGGAAAATCGCGTTCGTGGTCGACCACGACATCGTGCTCGTAGACGCGATTTCCAGCAGGCTCATCGTTTTTGACGGCGAGCCTGGCGTGCGCGGAGTTGCGAGCAATCCGCGGGAAAAGAGGGAGGGCATGAACAAATTCCTCAAAGCAGTGGACATCACGCTGAGGCGCGACAAGGACACGACGCGCCCGCGCGTGAACAAGCCGGGCTCGGTCATGGATCGCGAGCAGAAGGAGAGCGGCGAATACTACTACCTGGATTCAGAAAAATAACGGAGCGAGGCATGCGTTGCCGCGCGCTTATTGGAATTTGACGTACTCCACTTTTCCTTTGTTCTCAAAATCGAACCTCGGCACAAACCTTCTTCTAGGGGCGTCAAGCAGCCCGTGCGCTATTAGCGGAAGCGCGATTGTCGCGTCAGAGAAGCAGGTCGCCTTTTTTGCGTGCGCTGAAATCTTCCCCCAGGACTTCGCTTCCTCGAACGTGCATCCGCTCAGCCCGCCCCACTGCGGCGAATCCGCGGTTATCTGAATCGCGTACCTGTGGCTCTGGTCAACGCCGTTCCAAACAGGCTCGTCGGACATGAGAAGTTTGCGGGAGAGCATGTAGTTGGCGAAGACTGCCGTCTGCTGTATGAAATTCTTCGGGACCCCGCCGCCTATATACACGACGCCGGTTCTGTCCGATTTCGCGGTTATCCAGCCGCTCTCTTCAACGTCCCGGAGATGGTCGAAAACAAAATTGCGCTTGTGTTTCAGCCTCGAGAACATTGCAGACACGCCGACCATGCTGTCGCCTATCGCAGGGCAGAAGACGGGAACGTTCGCGCCATACGCGGCCCCGAGCACCGATTCTTCCTTCTGGCTCTCGCTAAGTTTTTTCCCAAGCAGGTAGCAGACCTCGCGCGAGGAGTAGGTCCTGTCCTCAAGCGTTGTGAAGAACTCGTTCTCGAGGAACAGGTCGGTTTTGAAAAACTCCTGCTCGTCGGCAAAAACATCGTATATCCTGTCCACCCTGCTCTTGAAAAGTTCGTCGTCATCGACCACATGAGTCCCGACCCAGTGCTCGCGCCCAAGCGCCTCATGGGCGTCGTGGTACAGGTTCGCGCCTGTGGATACGAGGACGTCAATCATCCTGTTTTTCACTATATACGCGAGGATGCGTCGCATGCCCGCAGGCACCATCGCGCCCGAGAGCCCCATGAAAATCGTTATCTTCTCCTCGCGCAGCATGTCCTTCCAAATTTCCACGCACTCGGCGAGTTTTCTACCCTGAAAGCCGGTCTTGAGCATCGCGCTCAGCAGCTCGCCGACGGTTTTTTCGCTGACATCAACGGGTTCTGTCGGTTCTTTCAAAAATTTGTTGCCCATGAATTCACCGAAGTAGAATAAATTTAAAGCGAATCAAATATAAAATTTTCGCTGTACGCGCGCTAACTTTTGTAATTCTTTATCACTTTCAGCGCCTTTCTCTCTGTCTGGTTCTTGCCCAGAATAACGACAAAATCGTACGGCTGCGAGTCCGCTTTCCACTCCACGACCCAGACGTCCGAGTAGCTCGCGCCGCCAGAGTCCATGTAACTCGGATAGAATTTCGCGCTCGCCTTGGCGCTGTAATCTGTCGCGTAAGTGTTTACCTCCCCAGTCCCTTCAAAAGTGTGGGAAGCGATTATTGCCTCTTCATCGTATATTACGTTGCAGGACATCTCGCCGGTGCACACGGCGCAGTCCTTCGTTATGTTCTCAACGCGCTGGATGAAACCGAAACGCGGGTAATCGTTGTAATAGACGTGAATCCTCACCGGGCAGGGCGTGGAAGAGCCGAACGTCACGCGCGCCTTCACGTTCCAGAAATCCCCGCTCTTCTCGCTCGAGATTATCTCGCGCACGTCCGCGGTCGGGTAATTAACGCGCAGGTCGTCGCTCACGAACTTCTCGGCCTCCTCCTTGTTTATGATTTTTTTCGTTGACGTGCTCAAGTAGACTATGGCGATTAAAAGTATGACGAGTATGCCAATCACGTACTCTCTTTTCATTTTTTCACCATCAGCAACGCAAATAATTCTCACGCGTTATATAAAAACATACCGCTCGTGTTTATAATTACTGGAACGAGTATCAACCCCATGAGGTGCGTCCTCCGCACTCCGAGCAGCGGAGGAAGAACCCCGATGCACGTGGCGACGGCCGCGACAAGGATGCCTCGCGCGCCTTCTATCACGAACACGAGCGCGAGAAGATAAAAAATTAAAATAAGATTTAATTTGCGCACGTCCGCCCCGCTTATCAATTTCAAAATCGGTCTCCCCAAAATTAGCGTGAGCACTGACGCTGCCGCGATTCCCACGACCGCGAGTGCGATGATGTAAAAAATCCACTCAGAGCCCATTCCGCCCACCAAATCTCTTACTGCTACGGCAGCGCCTGTGCGCGCCTTTCCTATCGTCCATATTGAAACGAACGAATAGATGGTGTGCGAAACAGCTATTGCAGACGTTGTCACGAGAAACTTTGGCGCGTCAAGAAAAAGGAAAATTGACGCGAGAACCGCGACCTGCGCAGGCGAGCTCACGCCCGGAAATAAATCCGCGAACAACCCGAGCAGCACGCCGATGAAAACATAGAACAATATCCCGCGCGCGTTTATCTCAACTTGCGCGTCTCGTTGTTTTGGTATCGAAACCCCTCCTCTTGCGGCGATGAGCATGGAACTGAGCGCGAACAGCCCAGAGAAGGAAGGGAACAGCGGCTCGCGTACGATTGGGAACGTGAGCACGACAAACCCGAGCGCGCCCGCGAGCAGAAACACGAGTATTGCGCGCGCAATCTTTCCAATCCCGCGCTCGCTCGCGAGGAGCACAACCGAAATCACGAGAAGCGCATAGAACATAAAAGGCTCGATAATCCGAAACGCAACCGGGAATACAAAAAATGAAACAGGCAGCATAACAACGGTGAGCACGAGCGCGAGAAGAGACGCGAACACGCAGAGAGTGAGCGCGTAGAACCCCTTTCCCTCCATCAGCATCCTGTGCCCCGGGAGAACGGACACCACCGTCGTTTCGTCAGGTATCGCGAGGAATATCGCCTGCACCAACTCAAACACCACGCGCGCGCACGCGAGCACGACGATCGTTGTGAGAAGCGAGACCGTCCCCATCTCGCTCTGCGTGAGGAGAGCGACAACAGTATTCGTGTGAATTCCCGGAAGCACGCCTGACGCTAGCCCGAGCAGAAGCCCAAACAAAACATCAAGCAATCCCATCAGCTCGCCCTTAACTCGATGGCGTTCTCGCCGAACGGAACGATTTCAATCTCGCCGTGATAAATTTTAACGAGACCGCGGATAACGACCTCGTCGCCCTTCTTCAGAAGATAGGGGTTCGGGTAGTTCATCGCGCGCGCATCCCTCTCGAAAATCACGACGCTGATGCACTCGCTCTCGCACACGCTGAGAAAAACATCGCCGTTGCGCGCTGACGCGCTGCCGAGCCTGCCCCATACCTCGGCGTATCCCCCGGCCATTTCCTCGCTGAGCGCGCTTATTCTCACACGTTCTGGCTGAACGTTGCGCGCGGAAAAGAAGAGAAACGCTATCCCCAAAACCGAGAGAACCACGGCGACAAAGACAATCTGCCCCTCGTTCATAACGCACTCCCGCCGATTCTTCTTAGATCGCGCGCGCGCAGGAGCCCGCGCTCTGTTATGAAACCCGAAACGAACCTCGCGGGCGTGACATCGAACGCAGGATTGAGCGCGCGGGAGCCAGGAGCGCATACGAGAAATCTCTCAACGCGTCCTCGTTTGCTTCTGCCCGTTTGATTCAAAACTTCATCCTCGTCCCTGTGTTCAATTTTCATGTCCCCGCCATTCCTCGCGTCAATATCCATCGTGGAGGTTGGCGCGGCGACGTAGAACGGCACCCCGTATTCGCGCGCGGCGATCGCCTTCTCAAGCGTGCCGATCTTGTTTGCCGTGTCCCCGTTGCGCGCGATGCGGTCGGCCCCAACAATCACGGCATCAACCTCGCCCCTGGACATCACGTGCGCGCTTGCGCCGTCCACGATTATTTTGTAAGGCACGCCCTCGTTCCCCAATTCCCATGCGGTAAGCCTTGCGCCCTGGGAACGCGGCCTCGTCTCGCTCGCATAAACGAAAATCTTCCTCCCCTTCCTGCGTGCAGCATATACCGGTGCAAGTGCCGACCCCCAGTCTACGAACGCGAGCCATCCGGCATTGCAGTGCGTCAGCACCCTCGAGCCGTCGCGCAGCAGCCTCTCGCCGAACTCCCCAATCCTCCTTCCCTCCTCCACGTTCTCATCCGCGATTTTCTGCGCCTCGCGGGCAGCCGCGCCCCCCGCGTCGTCCGCCTTGCGCGCAACGTCATAAACCCTTTTTATCGATTTGAAAAGCGAAACTGCCGTCGGTCTGGTGGATTCCAGGATTTTCCTCGCAGCGCGCATCTGCGGTGCGCGCCCGCATTCCAAAAAAGCCTGCGCCATTCCGAACGCGCCCGCGGCGCCGATCGCGCCAGCCCCGCGCACGGTCATGTCCTTTATTGCCCGCGCCGTAGTCCTGAAATCGCGCGACTCGAAAATCCTGAACTCAAACGGAAGCGCGTTCTGGTCTATCATTCGCACCCGCGGGCCGTCCATCCATACAGTTCGGTAATGCCTGCCCCGTACAATCATAAAAATACATTCAAAAGCAACGAATTTAAACATTCTCTGCCCTGCTTATAACATGGGCATCCTGATAAAAAACGCGCGCGTTCTCACGCAGGACAAAAAAAGAAATTTTCTTGTCGGCGCGGACATCCTCGTAGAGGAAAATAAAATTTCGCTCGTGCAAAAGCACATACGCGAGAAGGCGGAATTCGTGATTGACGCCTCGCACAAGCTCGTTCTGCCCGGCCTCGTAAATGCCCACACCCACCTCGCGATGACTCTCTTCCGAGGCTACGCGGATGATATGGTTCTGGAGAAATGGCTTGGCGAGAAAATCTGGCCTCTCGAGAAAAAACTGCGCGCGGACGACGTTTATCGGGGCTCGATGCTCGGCTGTGCCGAGATGATAAGGAGCGGGACCACCTGCTTCGCGGACATGTATTTTTTCATGGACGAGGTTGCGCGCGCAGTCGGCGAGTCGGGAATGCGCGCCTCGCTCTCATACGGGATGTTCGACCTGGGAAAACCGGACAAGCGCGAGAAGGAGTTGAGAATTGCCGAAGAATTCGTAAACAAAAACCACAATGCCGCGCGCGGCCGCGTCATCTGCTCGCTCGGCCCTCATTCGCCGTACACCTGTTCGAAAGAGATGCTCATAAAGGCGAAGGGACTCGCGCGCAAAAAGAAAATGAAAATTCAGATGCACCTATCTGAAACTCGGAAAGAGGTGTACGACATAATGAAATCGCATCGCAAGAGGCCCGTGGAATACCTCGAAGAGATTGGTTTTCTTGGTGATGACGTCATCGCGGCGCACTGCGGGTGGGTGAGCGCGCGGGAGATAAGAATTCTCGCCGAGAGGGGCGTGAGCATAGCGCACTGTCCAGTGAGCAATTTGAAATTGGCGACAGGGGGAATCGCGCCGGTTGCGGAGATGCTCGAGAACCGGGCCTGCGTCGCGCTCGGCACCGACGGGGCTGCCTCAAACAACACTCTTGACATGTTCGAGACGATGAAACTCGCCGCGCTCCTGCAGAAGCACAGGCTATGGGACGCGAGCGCGCTGGGCGCAGGGCTCGCGCTCGACATGGCTACGACGAACGGCGCGCGCGCGCTCGGCGTGAACGCGGGCAGCATAGAAAAGGGAAAACTCGCGGACATGATAACGATTGACCTGAAAAGCCCGAACCTCTTGCCAACCCACAATTTACTCTCGCACGTGGTTTATGCAGCAAACGCGGGCAATGTTTGCGACGTGATACTCGACGGCAAACTCGTGATGGAAAATAAAACAATTCTCACGTTTGATGAGGAAAAGATTCTCGAGCGCGCGCAGAAGGCAGCAGAGGATTTAGTTGCGCGCTAGCGATTCAACCAATTTTTTATTTATTCTTCTCACTCTCGCTCCAGCGCTTTCAACCGCGCGCGCAGCAAGATACGAACCGATCCTTCCCGCGTTCTCTGCGCTTGCGCCCCGCGTCAATCCGTAAATCGCGCCCGCCGCGTAGAAATCCCCGGCGCCGGTCGTGTCGACGACTCTCGCCTCATACGCGGGAATGTCGAACCTCTCCCATTTGTGAAAAACAACGGACCCCCGCGCGCCCATCTTCAGAAAAACGACATCGCACAACCCGCAAACCTCCTTCTCGCTGCCGCCAAGCGCGCGCGCCTCATCGCGGTTCGCGAAAAGGACATCAACGCGTCCGAGCAGTTTCATTATTTTTTCCCCTCTGGCCTCGACCATCGGCGCGCTCTCGAGCGCGAACGCGACGCGAACTCCTGCGCGCTTGCAGAACTTCATTGCATCAACTGATGCGCGCGCAATCTTTCCATCGCAAAATGCGGTTATCGAAGTGAGGTAGAAAAACTTCGAGCGTGCGAGTTCTTTTTTTGGAATCGCGTCATAATCCGCGGTGTTTCCGAGCGAGACCGCGAACGTCCTCTCGTGGTCAGGCGTGATGAACGTGATTATCTTCCCCGTGTTCCCTTTTTCCAGAGAAAGAAAAGATTCCACCCCGAGCGCGCGCAGGTTTTTCCTGAAAAATTTTCCTTCCGCGTCGCCGCCGATGTTGCCGGCATAGGCCGCGCGCGCCCCGAGCACGCTCACCCCCTCGCACACGTTGCGCGCGTTGTCCCCGGGGTAATGCGAAAAAATCTTTTTCTTCACGCGCGCGTGAATCGCGTCCAGTTTCTCCCTGCTCACATAGTTGGACGCGCCCTTGATAAGACGAAGTTCATCCAGCAGCGCATCGTCAGCTCTCGCAAAATAATCAACTACCGGGGTACCGACCCCGAAAACGTCCCTCACCGCGCGCCCAGCGTGCATAATTAATAATATATATCATATAATTAAATTAACCTCTGCTGGTGGTTCGTTGTTCGGGATAATAAGCGGGTCTGGTTTGTACGAGATTGTAAAGGGCGAGGAGAGAACGATAATAACGCCTTACGGCGAGTCCAACGTCACGCTTGGCGCGATTGGTGGAAAGCCCCTCGCGTTCATCGCGCGCCACGGAAAATCCCACGGCATACCGCCCCACAAGGTGAATTACAGGGCGAACATATACGCGCTCAACACCCTCCGCGTGCAGGGGATAATCGCGACGAGCGCGTGCGGCATCATAGACAAATTCGCGCCAGGCGACCTCATACTCCCGGACGACATCCTCGCGCTCCATCTGGGTCCGGTTACATTTTTCGATGATTTTCAGGCGGGGATAAAGCACGTGGACCTCACGAATCCGTTCGATGAAAACCTGACGCGCGCGATAAGGAGCGCGGCGCGCGCAGAGGGGATAGAAATAAAATCAGGCGGCACCGTCGCGACGCTTCCCGGACCCCGCTTTGAGACGCGCGCTGAGATAGGCGCGCTCAAAAAAATGGGCGCGAGCATGGTGAGCATGACGCAGGCGTACGAGGCGATTCTTGCGCGCGAACTGGACATCAAATTCGCAACAATAGCGATAGGCACGAACTACGCGTGCGGGGTTTCGAAGAAGCCTCTCGATTACGAAGAGGCGCGCGCGCTCGCGGGCAGAAAAGAGGACGATATAAAAAAAATAATCGCGCGTTTGGTTGGGAGTGGTGATTAGATGAAAAGTAGGGTTAAGGATGAAAAGTTGGCAGGCGACGGCTTGAAGGAATTGGAATGGGCCGAGGAGAACATGCCCCTTCTCCGCGAGATTAAAAAAAGATTCGAGAAGGAGAAGCCGTTCCGCGGGCTCGTGATCGGAACATGCCTTCATCTCGAGAAGAAAACCGGCGTACTGCTGAGAACGCTCAAGGCAGGCGGGGCGGCGGTTGCGGCAGCGAGTTGCAATCCCCTCACCACGGACGACAGGGTGGCGGCAGCGCTCGCGCGCGAAATGTCGGTTTTCGCGTGGGCTGGCGAGACGAACGAGGAGTACTACGCGAACATAAACCGAGTTCTAGATGAAAAGCCGAACATCGTCATAGACGACGGCTGCGACCAGATTTTCGCGCTCCACACGAAGAGGCGCGAGCTTCTTCCAAACCTAATCGGCGGATGCGAGGAGACGACAACAGGAGTAACGCGCCTTCGAGCGATGGAGCGCGATGGGAAGCTGGAATTCCCCGTCGTTGCCGTGAATAATGCATATTCAAAATATCTGTTCGACAACCGCTTCGGCACAGGGCAGAGCACAGTGGACGCGCTCATGCGCGTGACCAACAAACTCATTGCAGGAAAAACCATCGTCGTCGCCGGCTTCGGATCGTGCGGAAGGGGGATTGCGGACAGGCTCAGGGGGCTGGGCGCGAACGTGATAATCACAGAGACATCAGAAAGGCTCGGCTCGGGTCCCTCAGGCTTGCACAAGGCGCTCGAGGCGCTTTACTCAGGCTACCGCGTGATGGAAATGGCGCGCGCAGCAGGCGAGGGCGACATATTCATCACATCGACAGGTGGGAAGAACATCATCGCGCAGAGACATTTCGAAAAAATGAAGGACGGCGCGCTCCTCGCGAATGCAGGCCATTTCAACGCCGAGATAGACATTCCCGCGCTCGAGAAAATTTCCAAGAAGCGCGAGACAGTGAAGGAAAACCTCGAGCGATTCACGCTCAAGAGCGGAAAGAAAATATTCCTGATTTCAGAGGGAAGGCTTCTCAACCTCGCGCGGCCGAGCGGGCAGGGCCATCCAATAGAAATAATGGACGGAAGCTTCGCGATTCAGGCGTTGTGCGCAGAGCATCTCGCGAAAAACAGGGGAAAGTTGCGCGCTGGAGTTCATGATGTTCCACAGAATATAGACGACAAAATTGCGGAGATGGCGCTCCTCTCGCAAGGGATAACGCTGGATAAGCTTACGGAAGAGCAGAAAAAATACGCGCGCTCCTGGGAGGAAGGGACGTAGGCAATTGCCTCCCTACTTTCTCCCCTTCTTCTTCCTCACTTTCCTGCTTTTCTTGATTTTCTTTATTTTTTTCTTGATTTTTTTGACTCTCCTTACTACTTTCTTGACAACCTTCTTCGCGGCTTTCTTCGCCTTTTTCGCTCTTTTTACGACTTTTTTCACTTTTCCCGCGACCTTCCCAATGATTTTTGCCGGTACGGCTTTCGCCGCTTTCTCGACCGCCTTTGCCTTCTCCTCTGCCTTTTTCTTCGCTTCGTCGAGTTGTTTTATGAGCGTTTCCGTCTTCACAAGCTTCCTCATCGCCTCAGCGAGCTGCGCGGCGGTTTTCTTTTTCTCCTCGACCAGTTTTCCTGCCTCGTTCTTTGCCCTGCGCGCGAGGTCCGCCTTTTCATTCTGAAGTTTCCTTATGTCGTCCGCGAGTTCGCCCGCGTCCTTCCTCGCCTTCTCAACCTGCGACTCGAGCGAACTTTTAACCTTTCCCATCTCCTTCTGCGTTTCTGAAAGAGTGGATTTTACCTCTGTGTATCGTTGGCCGACATCCTCTACTTTCTTGTTGAGTTTCTTGTTCGCCTCATCGAACATCTCGTTCGCCTTTGAGAACTCGTCAAGCTGCTTCTTCAACTCCTCGATGACCACGTCCTTCTGCTCCTTTAATTTCTGCGCGTTCTTCCTCTCGTCCTCGAGCCGCTTTGCAACAGTATCCATCTCGGACTTTGTGACATAACCGACCTTTTTGAGCACTCCTTCGAGAACCATATCCCTCCCCCCAGGCCAAAACGCCTCGCGAATATTTCTTTATTCTCCCTTATAAACTTTTCGCGCTCACTCGCGAAAATTTGGAAGCGGAGCTTCCAACTGTTTCACCTTCGCGCTCTCGATTACAAGTTCGCCGCTCGCGCCCTTCCAGGCTTTCCGGCTTTTTTCTATTTCAATTCTCTTCTTGAAGAACGGCGCGCGCAAAACAAACGTCTCGAACTCGCCGCCCTCCCCGCACAAACTCACGCCGAACTTTTTGTTGAGCGCGAGCAGGTCCTCGATGCATTCCTCATCGATTTTCCTTCCAAGCCACGACTCGTCAAAACCCTCGGCAGCCACGCGCGTGATAATAACCTCAAATCCCGCACCCGCGAGTTCGCGCAGAAGCGCCTCCTGATTTTTCTTCCAGAGGGGCGCGAAACTCGCAATTCCAATCTCCTCGCAAATCAAACCGATTTTCTCTCGCTGGTACTCGCTCGCTACCGCGCCACTAACAACCCCATCCACGCCCAATCTCGCAATCGCCTCACGCAACTCGCGCAACTCGCCCTCCCTGTCCTCGCCTGTTTTTTTCATCACGATTGGGATTCCAACCGCCTCTGCCTGCGTCCGCGCCCATTTTACGTTAGGATGGTGAAACATATACGAGTCCTCGCGCGGAACAATCGTGAGCAGTTTCTCCACGCGATAACCGGACTGGAGCGAGCAGAAGAGCGCGAGCGCGCTGTCCTTGCCTCCTGAAAACAAACACGCGACACGCATAGACAACAACTCGCGTTTTAAATAGGACAACCGGTTCCTTGCTCTCTAGAGATTTCAGTTTCGTTGGCCACGTGTTTTTTTGATAGAGTTCTCAAATATAAGCCATTTGTAAAACATATGGTTTGGTTGATCACCATATACTCACAACACGCGGGCGCATATTCTGGGTCTGGTTGAACCTTTGTGTAGTTCAGCAAGATACGAAAACCACAATCCCCACGAGTGCAATTGTAGACGAGTGTTTCATAGCTGTATCCAGCGGCATTTTCGCTATGGTGCCAACCAAAAACATATCCGATATTTGAATCAGAGTAACGAATTTCGTCTGTTCCGCGCGTCCCACCAGAGGAGCCTCCATAAGAAGATTCAACGCGAATTTGTCTGTCGTTTTCCTTTATCTCTGCAATCAATTTTCGAGATGGACCGGAGTAATTTTCTTCGACTACGCATAGGCTTACCTTTTCACCTGAATGCGGGAGAGTAACGTTATATGTTTTACAAGATGGAGTCTCCCTTGGAAGGCCTGCGCAGCCAAAGAATAGAAGAATAAGTGCTATAACGGCGATAGTTTTTTTCATGAGACAATTTTGCATTTCTGTTATATTAAACTAACTGTTAAAATAATTCACTGCGATATTCGCGCATGATTCAATGAAACCCAAAGAACTTCTTTATTTCAAGCCCCATCTCTTCGCCGCGATGGCGATGTTCGTTTTTATAGTGTTTATGATAGCATCCGAGAGCAAGAGCGCGCGTGCCCTCCTCTTAATCCCAGTTGTTCTCCTTTACGTTCTCTCGCTCGTCCTCTACGGCGCGCAGCAGAAGTTCATAGTCGAGGATATCGTGGAGAAGAAGCACAAGGGAAATAAAAAATTGAAATAAAAAACAAAAATCACGCGCCTGTGCTTTTCGCGCGCGCGGCCATCTTCTTCTTTATCATCTTGAGCGTGAAGAACTCGCTCCTCTCCATCTCGTCCAACTTCATGGAGATGAAGCGCGCCTGCCCCTTCAATCTCGGGAGAAGGACATACTCGAGCGCGTTCACGCGCCTCTTTGTTTTTTCAATCTCGCGGATTAGTTTCTTGAGCGCGTTCTCCGTCTTCGCGAGTTCAATGATGGTTCCGAGCGAGGTCTCGAACGCGTCGGACGCCTCGTCAATTTTCGCGGAACTGCCAACGAAACTGTACCCGCGCTCCATGACCGATTTCTTCACGTATCTTCCGGTGATATCCGGAATCTTCACTCCCATCACATTTTTCACTTTTATCTCGACGTTCGGGACTTTCTTCACGGCCATCGCTGCATTTTCAACTTCAAAAATTCCGTGATAGGCTTCCGCGATTGCGAGCGAATTGAATGAGCGCGACATCTGCTTGTTCAGTTCGCCGCGGATGTCCTTTGCCTGCTCGAGGATGGCAAAGAACTCCATTATGAGCACGTCGCGCTTCTGCTTTAGCAATTTGTGTCCTTTGTCCGCTAGCCTGATTCTGTTCTTTATGTTCAGGAGTTCCATCCGCGTGGGATTAACCATCTCTTCAATTGCCATTTTACTCTCTCCGCGCGTCCTTACTTCTCCGTTCTGAACTTCTTCCCGTATTTCTCGATGTACTCGCGCTTAATCCTCTTCAACTCGCCCTCTGGCAGCGCCGCGAGCAATTCCCATCCCAAATCAAGAGTCTTCTCAATAGTCCTATCCTCGTATTTTCCCTGCGTCACGAACCTCTGCTCGAAACTGTCAGCGAACTTTAGATATCTCTTGTCAATGTCAGTGAGCGCCTCCTCTCCAACAACCGCGCTCAAACTTCTCAAATCCCTTCCCTCAGCATAACCCGAATAGAGCTGGTCGGCAACACCGCGGTGGTCCTCGCGCGTCTTCCCCTTTCCAATTCCGAGGTTCATCAACCGCGAGAGGGACGGAAGCACGTCGATTGGCGGATAAATCCCTTTCCTGTGAAGTTCCCTGCTCACGACAATCTGCCCCTCTGTGATATAGCCCGTCAAATCAGGAATCGGGTGCGTGATATCATCACCAGGCATTGAAAGAATCGAGAACTGCGTGATGGTTCCTTTCTTTCCCTTAATAACGCCAGCGCGCTCATAAATCGAGGCGAGGTCCGTGTACATATAGCCCGGATACCCGCGCCTGCCAGGAACCTCCTCACGCGCGCTCGCGACCTCGCGGAGCGCCTCGCAGTAATTCGTCATATCGGTGAGAATAACGAGCACATGATAATCCTTCTCGAACGCGAGAAACTCTGCAGTCGTGAGCGCCATTCTCGGGGTGATGAGCCTCTCAACAGACGGGTCGTTCGCAAGGTTCAGGAACAGCACAGCATGCTCGAGCGCGCCGGTCCTCTCGAAATCGCGCATGAAAAAGGATGCCTCCTCGTAAGTGATTCCAATCGCAGCGAATATGACCGCGAAATCCTCCTCCTTGCGCGAGACTTTTGCCTGACGCGCGATCTGCGCAGCGATATCGTTGTGCGGAAGACCAGAGCCTGAGAAGATTGGAAGCTTCTGCCCGCGGACGAGTGTGTTCATCCCGTCAATAGTTGAAATCCCGGTCTGGATGAAATCGCCTGGCTCGTGGCGCGCGTATGGGTTGATGGCGCTTCCCATTATATCCAATCTATCCTCGCCGATTATGGCAGGCCCCTTGTCCCTCGGCTCCCCGAGCCCGTTGAACACCCTGCCGAGCATATCCTCTGAAACCCCGAGCCTTATCGTTTCCCCAAGAAAGCGAACGCTCGTCTTCTGTGTGTCCAACCCCGTAGTCACTCCGAAAATCTGCACGACCGCGCGTCCCTTGCTCGTGTCCAGCACCTGTCCCTTCATCTTTTCGCCACTCGGAAGCGTGATTTGCACGAGTTCGTTGTATCCCACGTTTCCGATATCCTCGACGAACATCAGAGGCCCCGCAATTCCCTTCACGGTCCGGTATTCTTTTATCGCCACAATATCACCCGCTTATTTAAGAGCGTCAAACTGCTCATCCACGATTCCCATTATCGCTTTCATCTTCGCCTCGGTTTCTTTCTCGGGAATTTCTTTCATGCGCGCGATGTCATTGAGCACTTTAAGTTCCTGAATCCTCTTCACCTGTATCCCCAAATCCGTTGCGGCGAGCGCACGCTCGTAAAACCTCATTATTATTTTCAGCATCAGATACTGCTTGCGTATGCTCGCGAACGTGTCCACCTCGTGGTACGCGCTCTGCTGCAAAAAGTCCTCGCGAATCATCCTCGCGCTCAGCAGGACCGCGCGCTCCTTCTCAGGAAGCGCGTCAGGTCCCACGAGTTGAACTATCTCCTGAAGTTCCGCCTCCTTCTGAAGGAGCGCCATCGCTTTCGTGCGCAGTTCGACCCAGTCCGCGGAGATGTTGTTCACGTACCAGTTCTTCAGCGTGTCCAAATAGAGCGAATAACTTTTCAGCCAGTGAATCGCAGGGAAGTGCCTGCGGTGCGCGAGCGACGCGTCAAGCGCCCAGAAAACCTTCGTGACGCGCAGCGTGTTCTGCGACACGGGCTCTGAAATATCCCCTCCCGGAGGAGAAACGGCGCCAATCACGCTGATGGAGCCGATTCGCTTATCTTTCCCCAAACAAACGACGCGGCCAGCGCGCTCGTAAAACTCCGCGAGGCGGCGCGCGAGATAAGCGGGATATCCCTCCTCGCCGGGCATCTCCTCCAGCCTGCTTCCAATCTCCCTCATCGCTTCCGCCCATCTCGATGTGGAGTCTGCCATAAGCGCGACGTCATAGCCCATATCCCTGTAATACTCCGCAATTGTTATCCCCGTGTAAATGGACGCCTCGCGCGCAGCAACTGGCATATTCGAGGTGTTCGCGATGAGCACAGTTCGTTCCATGAGCGGCTTCTTCGTCTTCGGGTCCTCAAGTTTCGGAAATTCCGTAAGCACCTCGCACATCTCGTTCCCGCGCTCCCCGCATCCTACGTACACAACAATCTGCGCGTCAGACCATTTCGCGAGCGACTGCTGCATTACTGTTTTTCCCGATCCGAAAGGTCCTGGAATAGATGCAGTCCCTCCTTTTGCAACAGGGAAGAACGTGTCGAAAATCCTCTGTCCTGAGATGAGCGGCGTGTCCGGGTTCATCTTCTCGACATACGGCCGCGCCTTTCGCACGTACCACTTCTGAACCATGCTCAGTGCGTGCTTCTTCCCGCCGCTTGTTTTCAGCGTGCAAACAGTTTCCTCAACAGCATATTTTCCCTTCTTTATCTCCGCGACCTCCCCACTAATTCCGGGCGGAACGATTATTTTGTGATTAATCACGTCCGTCTCCTGCACTGTTCCCATTATGTCGCCGGGCCCAACTTTCTCCCCTTTCTTCACGGTCGGCACGAACTCCCATTTCTTTTTCTTGTCAATCGGAATCGTGACTATCCCGCGCGCAATGAAATCACCGCTCTCATTCCTAATTATCTCAAGGGGACGCTGAATCCCGTCGTAAATTGAGCGGAGAACTCCTGGTCCCAATTCAACAGAAAGCGGCTGTCCGGTGTTCTCCACAGGCTCGCCTGGCCTGAGCCCGCTCGTGTCCTCGTAAACCTGTATGGTCGCCTTGTCCTCTATCAATCGGATAATCTCGCCGATAAGCTTCTCCTTTCCCACGCGGACCACGTCGTACATGCGCGAGCCCCTCATGTCTCCGGCAGTGACGACAGGCCCGGATATTCTCTCAAGAACTCCCATCTTTCCACCTCTTGAAAATCAACACAATCAACATAATCATTTTATCAGTTCGAAGCCAAGAGCCCTTTTCACAAGTTCTTTCAGCGATTCTTCTGATTCCACGGCGCCGAATTTATCAGGTATCGCGATTATCACGGGCTTCGTTATTCCCTCGAGTTTTCTTTTCAGCCTCCAGTCGAACGACTCGAGCGTTCGTTCGTTTATTATCACGATTCCGATGTTCTCCTTATCAAGCAACTCCACGACTTTCTGCTCCCCCTCCTTTCCCGTCAGCACGTAATTCTCCACAACGCCCGCGAGCTTGAAACCCGTGACAGTGGCGCTGTCCCCGACCACGACGATTTTATCCGGCAATGTTTTTTCAGTTTCACCAGGTTCAGCCATTTCACCCACCAACCGTTATGAGCATCTCCTTCAGTTTTTCATTCGGAATCCTGAACTCCTTAGCGCGAACAATCTTCCTTATGTTCTTCACTTCCGCCTCCTTCAGATAAAGGAAACCGACAATCGCGCCAATCGAGAGTATGCTCCGCCTGAGTGCCTTGATTCCCTTCTCCGCAATCCTGTTTTCCAAATCAATCTCGAAGTGCGTGAGCGAGTTGTCCGCGTTGTATTTCTCGAGCGCAGCGCCAAGATTGTACGCGCGCTTCAGCCTTGCAGTCACTTCAAGAATCGTCTTCGTCTCGATGAGTTTTCTCAACTCAGTCGCGCTTAGGTTCCCTCCCTCAATCATCAGTTTCGAAACCGCCTCATCACTCAGGTTCTCCTTTTTCGCGCGCAGTATGCTCATTATGTTTTTCATGTCGACCTCTGCGCGGACGAGCGAGAGGATTGTCGCCATCTCCGCGTCCTTCGCGCTTATCATTCCGGGCAGCGCGCGGAAGTAAAGCGAGTCGAGCGCTGAGAGAATTGGCGCGAGGTTCTTATTCCTCACGTCCTCTGCGTGCTCCTCGAATGCGCGCGCGAGTGGCGCGTACTTTGTCCGCTTCAGGTACTCAACGAGCTCGCCCATGTCTTTTTTCAATATTTTTTTGAGCTCTGCCTCAGTCAGCCCGCCGGCAGGCACGAGGAAAGGGGTTATCTGCTCCTCGGAATACCCGAGCCCTTTAGCGAGTATGATGGTTTTCAAGTTGTGCACGTCCCATCTCTCCAAAATTCCGAGCAGTGTTGATGTCGCGTCGCCTGGCGTTATCTTGATTAATTTCCTGCATGTGCGCGCGAAATTCCTTCCGAGCGCCAGTTCGACCAAATCCGCGCCCGAGTATCTCAGCGAGAGCGCGACTAGGTCCTCCTTGTAACTCGTCCGCTCAAGGATTCCTGTCACGGCGCCGAGTTCCCCGACGTCAATCATCTCCTCCATCTGGCCCTGCGGGATGAGGAAGGTCTTCATCGCCTTCACGCGCGCATTTGCATAGCCGTAGATGAGCGCGCGGTTTCTCAGGGGGTTGAACGGCAGGCTTGGAAGTTTCATTTTTTTTCTTCCTCCTCTTTCCCAGGTTTCTTTCCAAAAATCCTCGTGAAGACCTCCTTCCTCAGGCTCTCCTTCATCTCCTCGAACCTCGCCTCAAAAGTGTTGTCCATGCGCACCCTCCCGTCGCGCGATTCGATGAGCGCGCCGCCAGCGCAATCAATATGCTTATCCACGAGCTTCACACCAAGTCCGAGTCCGCGCGCGAGTTTCGCGTCGTTCTTTTTCACATAAACGACAGCGTCCTTTCCTATCTCGTGCGTTCCCTCTTTTATGAGGCTCGCGAGCAGCGCCCTGTACTCCCTTTCATTTCTGAGTTTTTTCAATTCCTCGAACGCCTGTCCGAGCGCGCGCTCCACCACATCTTCTTTCGCGTCGTTGATGATTTTCTTCGCCTGGAGCCGCGCCGCTGCTATCTGCTCGTTTTTCTCGTTCTCGACCATCAGCCCGACTTCCTTTTTCGCCTCCTCGACAACGCGCCTTCCCTCCTTTCTCGCGTCCGCGAGGAGCGCGTCGTCCTTCTCCTTCTGCTCGCTGATGAGCCGCGCTGCCTCTCTCTCCGCTTTTCTCCTCATCTCTTTTTTCAAATCGTTCAATCCCACCAAAACACCCTTGTCTAAATACCCTAGGCTAGGTGCTGCTTGCGATTGCGCGCCCTTACGCGCCAAGCAGGCCGACTACCTTCAGCGTGAGCAGTATCGCGACTACGAACGCGAAGATGACGATTGTCTCAGGCAAAGCGAGATACACCAGCAGTTTGTTCGCCTCCTCAGGCTTCTCAGCGATAACGCCCATCGCAGAAGCGCCTATCGTCGCCTGAGCCCACGCGGTCGCAAGAGCACCGCCAGCCATCGCTATTGACGATGCCAGCGCAATTGCCGCCATTTCCCCTTCCAACAAAGCCATATCCTTCACCTCTCGTTTTTCATTTTATTTTTATTTCCAATTTATTCCTCTTCGGTATGCACTCTCTCTACTCTGAAAGGAGAAAACTTCCTCCCAGAACCGTGAAAGAACTTGCCGTAAAATTCAACCAGGTTAAGCCTCGCCCCCTGCACGAGGGACTCGAACATCCCGAGAATCACGTTGAACACGTGCACGCCCAGAAATATCGGCAAAAGGATGAGCGCGGTGAGAAGATCCCCGCGTGGAAGAAGGAGTTTGTTTATCACGAACTCCGCGGGTATCACGCCGGCGATTCCGACAGCAGCGATACGGGCGTATGACATCGTGTTGCCGGCTATTCCCGGAATTTCAATTATCCCGAACAACCCGTCCGCGCGCACAATCAGCCACGTGCCAAGAACGAACATCAACGCGCCCGCGTACATAATCTCAGGCGCGAACGCGCGGAACAGGAGTGTGGAAAGCACGAAGAAACCACCCCATTCAACCAGCACCCAGCCCAGTTTCGCGTGCGCGTGAACGCGATTGTGATTCCACTCGTTGAGCGCGCCGATTACCAGCCCGAGCGAGAGGTGAATCATCCCTGTTATTATCGTGAGCACGAGCAACAAACCGACATTCTCCACCCTGCTTATCCCGTGGTAAAGCGGAAGATGGAGCCCCATTCCCTGAACGCCCGCCTCGCCAAACAGCAGGTCGAGTAGGTGCGTGTGGCTGAAACCCATCCACTCGTCAAAAACAATCCCGAAAACAGCGGCAGGGATCGCGGCATACGCCCAAAGTCTCGCGAAGCCCTGTAGCATTCCTGGCTTTGTTTTTGAAATTATTAGCATTGCAATGAGGAACGAAATCACCCCATAAATCACGTCCCCGAGCATCATCCCATAAATTATTGGGAAAGTTAGCATCAACACCACGCTCGGGTCCATCTCGTTCGGCTTCGGAAGCGAGTAGAACTCAACCAGAAACTCGAACGGGCTCACGATCCGCGGGTTGTCCAGGAGCGTCGGTCCCTCCCCCTCGCGCATCCTCGCTTGCTGCACCACAACTCCTTTCACGCTCGCCTCGAGCGCGCTCCTCACCTTCTCAAACTCGCTTTCAACAACCCAGCCCTCGAAAACGAAAAGTTCGGCAGTCCTGCCGAACTTCGCGGTTATCTCGGCGCGCTCCTCCTCAATCTCGAGCATCTCGCGCAGCTGCGCGATGCGCGCGTAATTTTCTTTTGAAATTTTTTCAATCTCCTCGCTGATTCCAATTTTCTCGCGCGCAAGCGCGCTGACTTCGGCATCCAAATTTGCAATCATGTCTCTCGGCTTGCCCCACAATTGGCCCATGTCCATCTCAGAAAATCCAACCTCGGTAAACACGCCCCTGACATCATAATTCTTGTCGATTGCGAGCAGGCACACGCGCCCAGCCGCCCTGCTCTTCGATATTATCTCAAATTTCTTCGTGAGCCTGCGCAGCATGCTCAAAAGCGAGTGGTATTTGTGCTGCCCAACCGTCCCGAGATAGAAATTCAGCCTGTCGCTCTTCAGCGCGCCGAAATCGACGTCAAAATCAACAAGATGATTGAGAATTTTCAGGAGGTTTTTCTTCTCGTCAATATCATCGTCAATCTCGTCGCTCCTTTTCTGCAGTTCGTTCAGTTTCGCGTCAATGTCCAGCGACTTGCACTCGCCAATAAGTTCCTCAAGCGGAAGGGGCTTCACCCTCTCGCTCACAGGCTGCCTTTTCAGGTATCCCTCAATCGCGCGCAGCCTCACAAGCTGCTCGGAAATGGCAGCATAAGTCTCAAGCGGCTTATCCCGCTCAATGCTCAGTTCGATTTCCTTGAACTCGAGAAGCCCCTGCTCGTGCAGAAGTTTGATCACGGCGCCGGCGTCCCTTCTAAGCCCGAGCACCCTGACCTTGGCAATCTTGGCAGGCCTCAACATAAGCGATCTCTCGAATATGAAGCCACTGATTAAAGTTTGAAAATCCTCCCGGCAACATCCCGCGGCACGCTCGCGTCCGTCTTCTGCGCGCGTATCCCGTCTCCCTTTCTCTCCGCCTCGTTAATTACCTTGTCGACTTCCTTCTTAGTCTCCTTTCGCGCGTCAGCGAGCATCCTATTCTTTTCCTCGACCGCCTCCTTCCCTGCGTCATCAACGATTTTCTTCGCCTTCTCCCGCGCGCGTTTTCCCATTGCCTCAGCGCGCCCCCTCGCCCGGTTAACTATTTTCTCTGCCTCTTTCTCGGTTTCCTTGAGCGAGCCTATCTCCCGCACGAACTCCTCGTCCGATTTTTGCTCCGCAAAAATGGACCTTTCGCGGCTTGCCGCGAAACGGTCGCGCATACCTTCCCCTTCCTCATCCCCGTGCGCCCCATGCGTTTTTTGCTCCTTTACCATATGACCACGAATCCTAATACCAGCGCATTTTTATAAGCTTATAAGCCTGCCTGCATTCAAGCCTGCTTGCACTACGCTGCGATAGCAAAATAGTAATTCTCCTATTTGTAAAGAAACTTTTAAAATCATTACTAAACCAGCGTGAATACGGCCACATTCTCATACGTTGGACCTTTTGGGGTGAGCGTGCTTTTCTTCAGGCAAAATTCGTTCACCTCGCACTCGCCGAGCGGAATTTCTTTGTTGCGCGCGATGCGCTCCCGCAGTTCCGCGCTCGGCTTCTCCTTCACGCGCGCAAGCGTGAGATGCGGAGAATACTTTTCGGTTTTGAAATTTAGCGCGCGCAGCGCCTCGTTAATTTGCGCGTGCAGTTTTTTCAGCCCCTCGCCCTCCACGCCAACCCACACCACGCGGATATAATTTTCAGATGGGAACGCGCCCATCCCCCCAAGTTTCATCGAGAATTTCTCGCTTTTGATTTCCCCAAGCGCGCGCACCAACTCGCCTTTCTTTGCCTCGTCAACTTCCCCAAGGAACGCGAGCGTAATGTGCAGATTTTCTTTCTCAACGAATTTCAAACCTTCGCGCGGAATCTCACCCTGCAGTCTCGCCAATTTCTCGCGCAACTCGTCGGATATTCCAACTGCGATAAAGAGCCTCATGCTTCATTTTTCAAAGGATAAAAATAAAAAGCGCGCGACAATTGCCGAAGTTAAGCATTTATATGTGACGCGAGAAAGACAACAAGAGGTGGTGGTATGAAAAAGGCACTCGTGTTCTTTGTTGCACTGGTTGTTTTTTCGAGCATAGCCCTCGCAGTGGGGGATAAATATTTCATCTATTTCAAACAAAACCCGAGTAAGGAGGATGTTGATAAGGTGAGCGCGAGCGGAGCTCTCCGCTTCACGTATCGCGACATGCCAGTTGTTTCGGCAGAGCTCTCCGAGCAAGCGAAGGGCGCGCTGCTCAAAAATAAAAATATCGAGAGAATCGAGCCCGTCGAAGTTGCGTACATCGCGGTTAGGCCGGATGGAAAACCTTCCGGAGGAAAGCCCCAGCCCTCTCAGGTTCTTCCGTGGGGAATCGCGAAAATAAACACGCCGAACGCGTGGAACGTCAGCAAAGGGACGGGAGTGCGCGTGGCTGTGCTTGACACGGGGGTTGACAGAAACCACCCCGACATAGCGGCGAACCTGCTCTGGTGTAAGAGCGAGCTTGGCGCAAAATCGTGCGAGGACAAGAATGGTCATGGGACGCATGTTGCAGGAACTCTTCTCGCGCTCAACAACAACGTAGGCGTTGTTGGCGTTGCATACGAGGCAAAACTGTATGCGTTCCAGGTGTGCGACACTGCCGGCTACTGCTACTCTGATGCGATGGCAAAGGGAATAGAGGACGCGAGATACGGGCCTGATGGAAACGCGCTAACCACGAGCGATAACGCGCGCGTGATTTCAATGAGCATAAGCGGTCCCTCCCAGTTCGGAAGCGCGTTCGAGACGCAGATGCAAAACGCTTACAGCGAGGGAATCGTTCTCGTCGCGGCATCAGGAAACGAGGGTACGGATGTGGGTTATCCCGCGCGATATGCGGAGTTTATTGCAGTGGGTGCGACTGACAGCAGCAACAATGTTCCTTGGTGGAGCAACAGGGGCTCTGCTCTTGAACTCGTTGCGCCAGGCGTGAGCGTGTATTCAACATACAAAGGAGACGGATACGCGACGCTCAGTGGCACATCAATGGCAACGCCCCATGTCTCAGGAGTTGTCGCGCTGATGTTCGCGAAGAACCCCTCACTTACGCCGGCCCAGGTGCGAACCATCCTCCACACAACAGCGACTGACCTCGGTTCCGCTGGCTGGGACGCGGTCACAGGATACGGGCTCGTGAACGCGCTAGGGGCGGTTATCGCGAGCTGAGCATCCTCGCGAGCTCAACCGCATCTTCGTAGTTTATCACCGGACGGTCGAACCTCTCGTAATCATCAACTATGCGCGGGCACGCAGTGTTGACGTAGCAATCGAACGAACGAAAATTTCTCAGCGCGTCCTGGTTAATTTCATTGCTTACAAGAATCACGGCGCGCCTCCCCTTTCTCTCGAGAATCTTTTTTATTTTCTGCGCGCGAGCGAGCACGAACTGTCCGAGTTTCGTGCTCACCAAAATCCCGAATGTTTTCGCCTCTGCGGCGCGCATCATGCTGAATTTCCTCCTTTTCTCCAATTTCTTAATTTCCTCATCCATCCAGCGCACGCCCCCTGAAAAAGGATCGACGGCCAAAACTGGTTTATGAACGCGCATTCCAAGAGGGTGGAACGCACCTCCTCCAAAATAAACAAAACAATCAACATCTCGCTCGACGCGCGCAGCAGCTTCAAAATCACAACCTAAAATTTGACCCGCATATTTCGCTCGCGTTCCTTTTCCAACAAAAATTCTCTTTCCATTCCTCTCCAAAAATTTCTTAATTTCTTGAAGCTGTCCAACATGTTGCACAGTTGTAACCAGGCCAATTTTTTTGTGATTGGTGAGA
Organism: Microcaldota archaeon; assembly: GCA_964632135.1. Taxonomy (GTDB): domain Archaea; phylum Micrarchaeota; class Micrarchaeia; order Burarchaeales; family JBFMAP01; genus JBFMAP01. The sequence goes on along the minus strand of CAZWEI010000003.1, from coordinate 7,101 downwards.
AGCGCGATTGCTTTCTTGAGAACGCGCGCATAATCCGCTTTCATTGGATATTCAACATATTCAATTCTAATTTTATTTTTCGGTTTCAATTTCAAAAATTCCGCGTGCCCGAAGTGGATTATTTTCTCGGCGCGGAGTGCGCGCGCCTCCTCAAGCGCGAGGTCGCACGCGCCATAGCAGGGAGAGGAAGAGACAAAAACCTCATTGCCGGCGCGCTCGAGGCGCGCGGCCTCTGCTAGCGCTTTTGATTTCAATCCCTCGGGAAACTGAAGCAGGACTCTTGGCATGTCATCAGAGCTTCTTCTCGATTTCCTTTTCCTCGCGCCTTATCTCGAGCAGTCTCTTCAGCATTACCTTCTGCTCAGCGCTCGCAACGATTCTGCGCGTTCGCTCGACCGCGTCAGGATTAACGGACATGCTCGTGACTCCCATCTCAACGAGCTTCTCAGCGAATTCGGGATACACGCTCGGCGCCTGCCCGCAAATGGAAACCGTCACACCATGCTTGTTGCACTCCTTTATCACGTGGTGTATCGCGCGCACTACGGCAGCGTTCCTCTCGTCAAACGCGCTCGCCATGGTCGCATTGTCCCGGTCGATTCCCATTATGAGCTGGGTGAGGTCGTTGCTTCCAATCGAGACTCCATCGATGCCCTCCTCGCAGAACTGGTCTATGAGGAAGACGGTGCTTGGTACTTCTACCATAATCCAGAGTTTGAAGTCGCGCGTGTGGTGAATCTCATTCGCCTTCAGAATTTCCTTTATCGCGCGAATCTCGCCAATCCTGCGCACGAACGGAATCATGAGCCACATGTTCTTCATTCCGTACTCCTCGCGGACCTTCTTGAGCGCGAGAAGCTCGAGCTTGAAAACATCGGGCTCTGCGATGTACCGCGCGCATCCCCGGTAGCCCATCATCGGGTTCGCCTCTTCAGGCTCGTACTTCTCCCCGCCCTTCAGGTTCCTGTATTCATTTGTTTTGAAATCAGTCGCGCGGTAGACGACCGGCCGCGGGTAGAACGCGGCGGCGAACGTGCGCATTCCCTCTGCGAGTTTGTCCACGAACTCCTGCTCCCTGTGCTCCTCCATCATCTTGCGCGGGTGCTCCCCTATTCCTGCAATCATGAACTCGGCGCGCAGCAGCCCAACCCCATCAACGTCGAGTTTCGCAACTTTTTCAGCGAGTTCGGACTCGCCCAGATTAACGTAAATTTTCGTCCCTGTGATAGGAGAGCTCGGCCGCGCGACCATGACTCCCGCCTCCTCCTTTGTTTCCTTTTTCTTGAGCGCGACAGCGCCGTTGTAGACTATCCCGCGGTGGGCATCAACTGTAATCGTCTGGCCCTCAATCAATTTCTGGGTTGCGTATTTCGTCCCCACAACGCACGGTATCCCGAGTTCGCGCGACACAATCGCCGCGTGGCAGGTCGCGCCTCCAGCGTTCGTGACTATCGCGACAGCCTTTTTCATCGCAGGAACGAAGTCGGGCGTCGTCATGTCCGTCACGAGAACTGATCCCTCTTCCATTTTACCAATATCCTTCGGAGTCGGTATGAACTTCACCTTCCCAGTCGATATTCCGGGGCTCGCACCCAGTCCCCGAAGAATTATCTCCGCCTTGTCAACAGGTATCTCGCCCCCCATTCCACCACCACCCGCCGTTCTTGCTTCAGCACCAGTCTTCTCAGGCGCGATCATTTTCAAAGTTGTAATGGGTCTGCTCTGCACGATGTAGATTTTTCCCTCGCTCGTCGCCCATTCAATATCCTGAGGCTTTCCGTAATGCCCCTCGATGTTTCTTCCAATTTCAGCAAGTTGGTTGATCTCCTCATCGCTGATTTTCTGCTTGTCCTGAAATTCATCCTTAATTTCCACGTGCTCGTTTCCCTTGTCGGTTTTCGTAATCATCCACGTCTGCTTCACGACATCCTTTTCAACAATCTCGAGCGTTTCCTTTTTCACCGTGTATCTGTCAGGGGTTATCGAGCCTGAAACAACTATCTCGCCCAATCCATATGCCGACTCTATTACAATTTTCGATGCGTCATTGCTTATCGGGTCGACAGTGAACATCACGCCCGAGCGCTCTGACTGGATCATCTCCTGCACGACGACCGCGATTCCGACTTTCAAATGTTCGTAGCCCTTCTCAGCGCGGTAGAAGATTGCGCGCGGCTCGAAAAGGGACGCCCAGCACTTCTGAACTGCGACAGCAACGTTCTCCCCTCCCTTTTCATTAAGAAATGTAGCCTGCTGTCCTGCGAAACTCGCGTCAGGCAGGTCCTCTGCGGTCGCGGAACTGCGCACGGCAACGTAGACCTCCTGCTCGGGCGTCGGTATCATCACACCACATAAATTGTTGTATGATTTCATTATGTCCGCGCGTATGTCCGCTGGCATCTGGGCCTCGATTATCGCGCCCTTTATCCTCTCGGACACCTCGTTCAGTTTCGCGTTGTCGCGCGTATTAAGCCCGGCAGAAATCTCCTTTATTTTCGCATCTATCCCGTTCACTTTTAAGAAGTCTAAATAAGCCTCGCTCGTGACAACGAAGGCAGGCGGCACAGGAAGCCCGGCGTTCGCCATCTCCCCTAGGTTCGCGCCCTTTCCCCCGACGATTCCCACGTCCTCCTTGTGTATCTCCTTGAGCCAGAGAATATTTCCCATCGTTTCACCCCAATAAACACTAACACATGCATATTGGCAGCGTGTTTTTAAATATGCTACTGGTGCGCTCTCGCCAACATTTCAGGCGTTCTCGAGTTCGCCTTCTTTCAAAAAACCTTCCCTGACCATGCGTCTGTAGAACTTGTTAAAGTTTGGGTCGATTTTACTCGCGTTTCTGAGGAAGATGAGCGCGTTTTCAGTCGTGCTTCTAGACTCCGGCTTTGATGGGAATAATTTCACAGCCCTTTTGCCAAATTTTTTGCGTACTGCTTCTTCTATAAATTTCAAATCATCAAGTACTAATGCGCATTTAAAATCAATCTCCGACATTTGCTCTTTTATCCATAAGGCGGCTGCCGTATCCTCGGGCACTCGAAAACGGATTGTTAGACCGAGCGGTTTCAGAATTCTTATAGCGGGCTCCAGAATTCTTAGAGGCTTCAGAATTCTTAAAGTGAATACATTGACCATGCCCTCCTCTAACCATTCCGGTAACGATGCTTTACTGCGGCTCCATCTCTTGCACTCGTAGTGTATTGTTTCATGTGTGATAAGGTAATACGCTATGAATGGATTCTGATTGATTGCGTTGATCTCAAAGCCAATAAAGAAAGTATATGCTGGTAAAATTGCGTAAAAACCGCCCTCTCTCGGTGACGACTTGAAAGGTGCGAATGTCTTTTCTGAGAGAATGAATACATGCATACGATGTGAACCCTTCCCCCCAAGGTAAAAATTCATATCTTCCAGTCTTTGAATAGTAAAATTCACACCACGTTTTACTCTTTCTATGATTTCATTTTCTACACGAAGCCCTTTTTCTATGAAGATTGTCGGTTCTTCCGCAACTCCGGCAAGATGACCCGCAAATCTAACTATTCCCGACGGTTTTTCAGGAAACTCCACGTAACGCGCAGTATATTGAATGTGCTCTTTGATTTTTTTAGACAACAGCAGCTTAGTGCTATCAAAAATTTTCAAAAAAGAACCTGGAGGTTCATGTACATTCTTTTGCTCAACAAGACTCTTCTGTTTTAATTCAAGACTCTTCTCTTTTAATTTCATGACAGATATTCTTGCATTTTAAAATTAATAACATTATGTCCCGTCCCACTCCTTCGCCTTCTCGCCCGCGCCCTCCTTCCGCCTTATCGCCTCCTTGATTTCCCTGAGCGCGCCCTCCTTGTCGAGTTTTATTTTCTCAGCCTCGCGCATGTGCTTCTCTCCAACCCGCTCAACTTTCGTCGAGAGCGCGTCAGCGACCCTACCGCCCACGCCCTTCCTGACCGCGCGCAGCCCGCTCTCAACGCTCTTCAGCAACTTGGTGATTTCGCCGACCCGCGCGCGCTCGGCGCTCTCCTGCTTCTCGAGCACCTTGTCGATGCTTTCGAGCCTCCCGAGCGCGTTCTCCGCTTCCACGAGATCGCCAATCAGTTCTTCCTTCACGCCTGCATCGCGGAGCTTCTCCTCCAGCGCGCGCAACTTTGACGAGAGGTTCCACACCCTCACCTTCGCGTCCGCGAGCTCCTCGACCTCGCTTTCCTCGAGCGTGCGCACCTTCAATAACTCCTTCTCGACCTTTTCAATCTCTTTCGGAATCGCGGAAACGCGCGCCTTCAACTCACCGAGTTTCCTCTCTTTTTCAGAAAGCGCAGCGCTCAGCGCCGCAACCTCGTTCTCGAACTCCTTCTCGAGCGGAACATACTTTTCCCACATCGATTCTATCTTCGTTTCCACTTTCCCAATTTCCCTTGTTTTCGCGCCCACTTCCCGCGCGCTGGTTTTCATCTTCGTCTCGAGTTCCGAATTAACCCTCCGCAACTCATCAAGTTCGTCAATCACGCCCCTGAGTTTCTCAGCGAGCTCGGAGTTTATCCTCCTCAACTCGCGAAGTTCGGCGCCCTCCTCCCTAGCGCTCGTTTGCGCTTGCTCGGTCCTGCTGAAACCGGTGTTAAACAGGATTCTCTCGTATTTCTTCTCCTCCGGAACCCCCTTCCAAACCAAGTATCTCTCCCTGAAAGATGATTCAATCTCGAGAACGCCCTGCTCCTCCAAAAAATAGACCCATTTCTCGAGCGACGCCTCGTCTGTTTTCATTGCGCGCGCAAGCTCGCCCATCTTGATTCTGCCGGCCTCCCGAACGCGCCTTATTATCTCGTCGACTTCCGTGCTTATGCTCACGCCCAAATCAACGGTATCGCCGAACCTCGCCTCGTCAACTTTTCTCGCGCTCGTTTCAGCGCGCGCTTCCGATTTGCGCTCCGCGCAAATGGACCATTTGTCTTTATGGACAAATTGGTCCTTTTTCTTATCATTGATGTTGATTTTGGGCGCGCCTTTTGGCACGCGCGGAATTTTATGAGGAGGAATTTCAATCTCTTCCTTTTCTTCTTCCTCTCGCTCGCTTTCATCAAACGGCGGTTTCTCCTTCGAAAACTCCTCGCCGACCCACACCAAATAGATCCCGGTAACCCTATAGTCTATCCTAATCTTCCCCGTGTCCTCGAGGATGTGCGCGAGCTTCTCCGTTTGCTTCTCCGTTTTGCCGAGCGCTGAGGCGAGCTCCTCGAGTTCGATCTGCCCCCTGCTCCTCACGAGCCTCGCGACCTCATCGATTTCTTTTTTTTCGGGCATTTGAGCACCGAACGAAATAAAATTAGTTCAGTTAGTTTAGCTTCCTTACCCTCACGCTGTACGAGCCAGGGAGCTTCGCCTTCGCGCGCCTGTACGCCTCCTTTGCCGCGTCTAGGTTCCTCGCCATCACGTGCAGCCTGTACACGACCTGGTTCGGATAGATTCTCGCAGCCCTGTCCATCGGCCTTCCGAACGCCTGCCTCATTCCCTTCTGGAGACGGTCAGCTCCCGCGCCGAGAATCATCTTGTTCTCGCGAATCACGTTGTGCGGGAAGACCAGGACGGCGAAGTGATAACCGCCGGGCAGGAGCTTCTCGAAATACTTGTTCACGGCCTGCCTCGCGGACTCGAGCGCGTTGTCCCTGACCTGAATCTTCCCATCAGAAACTAGCTCAACCTCTAGCTCATACTCCTCCTTTCGCGCGCCCATCTCGAATATGTTGAGCGCGTTGTGCGGGAGCGCCTTGACGAACGACTTGCGCGGCTTCTTCTTCGAGAACCTCGTCCACGCCGCCTTATCCAGAGTTCTGCACGTTTTCGCCGGCCTCAAACCCATACTAGCACCTCTCGTGAATATTTCGTTTTAGTTTTCCTCTCGCTTTATTTTTGCTGTGCAAGTTTATAAAATCTTCGGCGACGTCCCGCAGCGCGAGAATAGAGTTATTAATTTTCATGCGCATAAAGTTTGGGGTGGATTTTATGGGTGAACTGAACTATTCGCAAGGGCTTGGCGAAAGCGTTGCCGAGCTCTTCAGCGTTCTCGTTGACAAACCGAACACGGCGGTTCTTAAGCAGTTATCCAATTTTGGAAGAGAATATGATAAGGAACTAAGGAAGTTTTTGGATTCGTACACTCTTAAAACTACATCTGAAGAATGTGGAGCCATTACCGCGTTAGCCTTGTCGTCAGCCAAATCAGAAAGAAAACAAATAAAAACCCTCGTGAGCCTAGCGACGAACGACCTCAGCGACGAGTATCTTACTAGTTATTGCGTAGGTATCGTGAGGGGCCTCTCGTACGAAAACAAAATCGCTATGTAGGAAAATATCAAACTTATACTTCATCCACGAACATCGAGCAAGGCGTTATGGTATGTCACCAACGTCGGTCCTCGCATACCAGTGGATCCCGACCAGCTGATAACGCGCGCAGTTGAGCGGCTCTTCGTGCGACCAGAAGAATATCGCGTAACTGCATATGACGTGCTTAATAAGCTCCAGTATTGCAGAATGCTTCCAGAACGCAAAAAAGTCGAAAAACTTGTAGAAAAAACGATCAAAAGAGGGTTCGAAGGTGAAGAAAAGACGCGCGCTAAAAAATCAGTGCTCGATCTACTATACAACACGAGAGCTAGTGAATTTGTAAAAGAGATTGAACGCATAAAACAACGTATGCTTCTTGAGAAGTCAGTGCCTAAACTTCCCGATATACGCAGTAAGGCTAGAAATATCTCTATATGCTAGTGGAGCGCGTATTGATTTTTTATGTCCCCTCGGAAGCCTTTTTACTAGATCAAAGAAATTTTAATCTAGACCGAAGTCCGCACCTCTTGCACACTCTTGCTGAAGAAGGCTCCCCGCACCTTCCTCCATTCAGACACCTTTATTAATTTTTACACGCATATAATAAAACTTATTCTTGGATTGAAATCTGGGGGTTGGTTGGATGAAGATCGAGACAAATGGCGTTGCGCTAAATGGCATTGCGCTTGAGAATGAGGCGGCTAAGCTCTACAGCGGATTTTCTAGGTGTACAGTAGCCTAACATCTGTCCGCCTTTGTTAGCCGGACATTTGTCCG
>CAZWEI010000002.1:0-61713 GCA_964632135.1 Microcaldota archaeon | reverse complement strand
CACTAGGGTTTCACGAAGTCGCGCGAAGCCGTCCCCTGCGGGAAAACGACCCCGTTCTTCGCGGAAATAGGGAGTTTGTACTCCTCAGCGAGGCGCAGCAGTTCGCTCAAATCGATGAAATTCTCCACGTGGAGAACGACGTACGCGCCCACAGGCGAGGGTATCTTCTTCACCACGAACTCCTGGAACTGAAGAGTGCCCGCGCGCTTCACCTTTATGTCCGCTTTTCCTGATTTCAGGAGTGCGCGCGTTTTTTGGGGGAGTTCCATTTCATCACATGTCTGGTGGTTTTTGTACCACCGGCTCGGCGGTAATTTTCACAATTTTTTCGAGAGTGGTTTTTATCTCATCATCTTTCCAGCTGGACTTTTTCCACTCGCGCAATGTTCGAATTGCGATATCCAAACTATCCACGAAATCTTTCTCTTTTTCGAATTTTTCTATTGTGTCAGTAATATGTTTGTATGAATCCCCCAGATCATCGCGCTGTTTGGATTTTTCTGTGTAAAGCGCGTCGATCTTGTTTAACATTCCGGACGGGGGACTATCCACGTTTATCTCCTTGCCAGGGGCGGTGTATAGCGATGTCGCGATTTTCCTAAGTTCTTTGAGACGAGATTCATTATTATATCTTCCATCTTTTTCGTTGTCCGTAACTTTTTCAATGTATTTGATTAAGTCTTCTATTTGGCTCTTAAGCAGGTTGGGCGGCTTTTGATAAGTGATAAAATTGTCAAGCGCAGTTGAAACAGAAGAAAGGTCGTCAAGCCAGAGGTTTGTAGCCAGATTGTGTATGATGATTTTGGAAGTCAGTTTCTCGCGGAACGAAGTGCGCATCGCTGGCGTTATTTGCTCGCGTATGGTCAGGAAAGCATCGACAACACCCCAGCCGGGCGTGGTTTTTGCTTTTTTATATAACGGCTCTAATTCGCCTCGGATATCCCGGAGTTTGCTTAGTGCTTTTAAGGCGTCTGCTTCGGAAAGTCGTTTTTGGTTGGCAAGCGCAGAACGATTAACGTCCATAATCTCACCCCGGGGTAATGTTTATCATCTCGGTAAGCATGTTTATCACGTCTTTTTCCATGCCCGCGCGCTCCCATGTTTTCAAAATATTCATGACGTGAAGCACGGCTTTTGTCTCGTCAGCGTTAGTTTGTAGGTAATTTATTGCGTTTGTAGTACTGGAAAGAATAGGATGAAACCTGTCGTCCTTCAAAAGCATTTTTGAATTTTCATTTATGTGATAAAGCTCGCGGGCTATCTCATTAAGTTTTGAAATGAGGTGTGTAAATTGAGAGTCCGCGGTCAAATAAAGATCTTGCTCCAAGATGTGTTTTTCTAGGGCATTTTTAATCGCCTGGACGCGTCCAATTCCTTCGTTAATATCTTCCAAGATTATCCTTCCTCTGTTGGTCAGCTGAACTTTTTGGAGCGAATCTATCTGCGCAATCGAATCTAGAAAAAGATGACCGGCCATATTCTTGACTATTTTATCAATAGTTGGCTCGCGCATTGTTTTTAACATTGAAACGTGTATATACTCGAACGCGAGCGCGAATGATTTCGCCTGCGTGAGGCTATCCGGTGATGGTTTTTCTCCTCTCTTTTCATATATCTCTGTGAGCAATGTGCCAAATTTTTTAATAACACCAGGGTCTAGCATGATTCTTTTTTTAGTATCGCCAGACGTCATCATTAGTTCCACCTGTTCCACCTCCAAAATCTCAATCTGTACCTATGCTGGCATCCCTTACAGCGTAGAACGCGGATATTACCTCTTTTTCTTGCGCCTTACCCACGACTTTTTTACACGCGTACAGTTCGTTCACCACATCGAGCACGGCATCGGCTTCACCGGGCCTTTCTTTGAAGTGGCTTATGGTAGCCTGCAGCGCTGTGGAGGCGCTGTTAAGTCCCTTCGATTGTCGCGCGGGACCTTTGAAAAGCGTCTTAATATCCGCGAGCACATTGTTCAGCGAGTCATTGATGGGTACAAGAACATTCGAGAGTATGGATTCGCGCTTAAGTGGGATTTCCAATCCCATCGCCCCGGTCTCATATTTTTTTAGAATGGGCGCTATGGTCTGATTTATCTTGTCTATTTGCTTTTCGATTTGTTCATAGACACGAAGCTCGTTATCGGTAAAGCGGAGAGAACTCGTGGACGATTTGAATTGCGTGAGCTCTGTTGAAACGCGCGATAGGGAGTCGGTGTAAAGGAGATGCGCCAGGTTTTCGAGTATCTCGGCAATAGAAGTGCAGTTGTACTCAACCTGCTCTATGTAATTGCTCGCCTTACGGAAAGAGTTGATGCGGCTCTCCACGGCATTTTCGTCTGGTTTCGTAAATTTGAATGTTGTTTCAGCTAGGCAGGCTGCGGATTTCTTTATCTTCTCGGTTTTTTTTAGGGAACACGAGCCGCTACTAGAATGGGGCGATGAGTACTGCCAACCCATGGAGTCACCAACGGTCTTCCAGAACGAGTATTACTATATGCCGGAGCAAATATATATAGGTTTACCTGCGCGCGCCTGCGGACCTTGCTTGCTTTTTCTCCAGCTTGCCAGAGAGGCGTGGTGGGTTTATTAGCGGCTCTTTTTTGAATTTGCGCCCGAGGAGTTCGAACTCGTTTGGATTTTCCTCTTGCGGCGAGCTTCCCCTGTATGCAACTCCTCTTTCTAAAACGTGCAGCCTCATAAAATCATCATTTGATGTTTTGCCGTATCGATTATATAACACTTTTTCTCACGCGCGTATCGCCCCCTGCACCCAGAGCATCGCGCCCAGGAAGCACGCGTAAACGAGCAGGAGGAGCGCGCCGTGCTCGCGCGTGAGCCTTTTCTTCGTCTGGAGGATGTACCAGAACACCATGTTCGTGATGAGCAGGAAGCCAGCGAGCACGTTGAACATGCTCATGTTTATGTTCGGGGGGTTGATGAGCGCGGCAACACCGAGCACGAGAGTGAGATTTATCATGCACGCGCCAACCGCATCACCAATTGCGAGCGAGAAGTGTTTGCGCGCGACAGCTGTCGCGCTTATCGCGAGTTCTGGAAGGGAGGTGCCCATCGCAACGAGTGTCGCGCCTATGAACGAGCGCGTGAGGTTGAGCGCGTCTGAAATTTTAATCGCTGAATCGACGACGAAGCCTGAACTTATTATCACGCCCGCTATCCCAATCCCGAAAAATAAAAATGAGTTCAGCGCTTCCTTTCTGCTGACCTCACCGCGCTCCTCAATCGCGATTTTTTCCTTCCAGAGGAAGTAGATGTAGAGAACGAAAACCACGAGCAGGATGAGCCCGTCGAGGCGGTCGAGTTTCGTCGTCATCATGAGGACTATGACTATCAGGGAGGTCGCGACGATGATTTGGGATATTTTGAGCATCTCCTTTCCCCTCACGTATATCGTGCCTATGAACGCGGAGATGCCGAGCACCATGCATATGTCCGCTATGTTCGAGCCTATCGCGTTTCCGACCGCGAGCGCGCTCTCGTTTGCCGAGGAGGAGATTATTGAAACTGAAAGTTCTGGAAGAGTGGTGGAAATCGAGAGCAGGATGAAGCCGATCGTCATCTCGCCGATTCTGAAGAAGCGTGAGAGCTTTACCGCCGAGGAAACGACGAACTGCGAGGAGCGCGCGAGGACGAATAGGAAAATGAAAAGGATTGTGAATTGCGAGAGGATGTCCATCTCCCAAAAACCTCACTTGGTTATTTTCGTGCCGCCGCGCGGGCGGTTCAGGAGCGCGTTCAGGAGGTTTTCCTTTTTCATCCCGCTTATGACCTCGCTCGGGATTCCGTCGCGCGCAAGCTCCAGGAGCCTCTCAACTTTGTGCCTCATCCCTCCCGTGACATCCGTCGCGTCGGAGCCGCCGAGGTATTTTTTTATTTTCGCGTAATTTTTTGGCGTTATTTTTTTGAGCGGGCGGAGCGGGTTGTCGGTGTAGACGCCATCTGTCTTTCCAACAACAATCACGCGCTCTGCCCTGAGTTTGCGCGCGAGATGGCACAGGATTTCCTCTGTCGAGATGATTGAGCAGCCCTTCTTCGTGTCGACTGCAACATCACCGTAAACTACCGGGAGAACGTTCATTTTCAGCATGAGTTCGATTGGCTTTGTGTCCCATTCGATTATGCGCCCGTCCACCGCGACCGCGGCCGCGGAAGGCTGGAGCGAGACCGCGCTCTCCCCCTCATCAAGAAGAGATTTGACGACGATGCGGTTAAGAAGCGAGGCCGCCTCCTGCGTCTCCGCGAACCCGCGCGCGCTCCTCTCATTTTTGAACCCCTTGTGCACTTGGTATTTGTGCGCCGGTGTGTGCGGGAACGAGCCGCCCCCGTGCCCGAGGACGAGTTTGATTTTTTTCTTCTTCCGCGCCTCGTGAATCTCATGCGATAATCTGTCTATTACGTGCTCGTTCGCCGTGAATGGAATGAATTTGTTCGTGATCAGGCTTCCGCCGAGTTTAACAAGTATGATCTCCATAAAATCAACCCCGCACCTCTAGGGTGCCGCGCGTCCCGTCAACCTTCACGCGCATCCCGTTTTTCAATATTGCAAAAACGTCCTTATTTAATTTGTCTATCGCGGGAATATCCGAGATTATCGCGCCAACCGCGACGATCGGCTCGCACTCAACATTTATTATCGCGGCAGGCGCGACGCCGTTCTTTTTTAGGCGGTAAAGAGTGTAAGAACCGACAGTCGAGCCCTTCCCGCTTGGAAAAACCAGCACTTTTCCGGCAATTGATTGTCCCTCGAGCCCGTGCCCCTTTTCTATCACGACCCCCGTGTTCGGGTCCACACCGCCGAAGAATGAAATCTGCGCGCGCGTGAGGAGAACCTCTCCTTCCGCAATCCCTTTCGAAATGCTCCTACCCTTCAATAACATGCTATCCCTCGTCCAGCGCCTCGCGCACGCACTCCTCGAGCGTTTTGAAATTCGTCTTGAAATTATTGTTCCCGCGCGCGTAGTAGCAGCCCTTAGCCGAATCGATTGCCATGCATCTGAATCTTCCCTTCAGTGGCGCGACCGCCATGCACGTGTCGCACGCGAACTTCGCGCCCGAGGCCTCGATGGGTTTTGAGTAGCCGAGCGCGTCTGCCTTTTCCTTTATTGCGCGCGCCACGCAAATCCAGAATTCCTTGCGAATTTTTTTCCCGCGCAGCAAATCGGCGATGCGCTTTATCTCGCCGAGCGAGCAGTGCGGGCAGCCTGTGCTCACGAAATCCGGCTTCTCGTTATCATTCAGCGCGGCGTACGCGTCCTCAATGTCGCGCTTCGTGATTTCGATTTTTTCTTTTGGAATTGCTGTTTTGTTTGGAGTGATTTTTTCTATGTGGAAGAGTGCTGTCCCCCCAAAAGTCGCGATGGAAGCGCACAGACTTTTTAGTTGCTCGAGGCTGGCCTTTTTCACGCCGCGGATAAGCGGGATTTTGTTCTTTATTTTCTTTCCAATCGAATACCCAAGCGCGCCGAAATCAGGAACATTTTCGAGCGGGGTTTGAACTTCCACGAGGACTTGCGCTTGTCTGTTTTTTTCCAAATGTAATCCGTAATTAGGGGTTTTTCCGATGAGCGCGGCCGCGAGCGCGGAGGGGCCTCCTTCGCGGTTCGTGCGCGCGCCTAAAACTGAGTTCGCGTAGCATACTGCAGAGGACTCGCTCCACGCGATGTGCTTCCCGAATTTCGGTTTGTTTCCGATGAGATAGGGGGTGCACGTGCACGTCGTTTGTATTCCCATTTTCGCGTACGCGTGGATTATGCGCAGTTGCTTGTTTGCAAACTCGTCGCTTATTCCCAGTTTCTTCCAGTCGCGCAAATCCATCCCCGCTGGATTTAGAGTGGTCTGAACAACGACTTTCCCATCGCGCGCCATCTCCTCGAGAAATTCCAAACCGGCGTCGCCCAAGTTGTGATACGAAACGCCTGCAACCTGAACAGAAGCAACGGGAATTAATTTGTCCGCGCCGTAAATGTCGCCGAGCGCGAGAAGGATTTCCATTGATTTTTGGTAAGCGCGGCCCAGTTTTCCCGCAAGCGCGTCTTCGTCTTTTTTCTCTAGGCGCATACCTTTCCAACTCCGTATTTTCCGGGCTTCACATTTGGAAATTCCGCCTTCTTGAAGTCTTTTCCCTTATATTTGGAAGCTTCGCTTCCAAAATTTCGCGACTTTGTCGCGAATGCTTGGAGCGGCGCGGTCGCGTCAATCCCCATTTTTGACGTCTCGCGCGTGAGAGGGTCCGCAGACGGGTCGAGCGAGGAGCCCTTCTCATTCAACTTCACGACGAGTCCTGTTTTCGCCTGGAAGCGTGTCGCAATCGCCCACTCCACGTTCGACATCTTGTTTATGTCAATATCCTTGTCCACTACCACAACGTGCTTGAGGGAGTGGTGCCCGCGGAACGCCGCCTCGATTGCGTTCTTTCCGTCCTCCTCTTTTTTCTTGTCAATCCGCACTACGGCGTGGAGCCAGCTGCAGCCCCCGAGCGTGAGCACGACGTTCTCGCACTTGCAAACCTTGCTTACCTCGCGGAATATCGTTGGCTCGCGCGGCATCCCCATCAGGAGTTTGTGCTCCATCGCGCCCGGAAGGAGCGCCTGGTAAATTGCGTCCCTACGGCGGGTGATTTTCTTCACCTCGAGGACAGATTGCTCGCGCACAATATCATACGTTTCCGTGAGGTCGACGAATTTTCCCTCTGGCGCGGTTTCTTTCGTAATTCTTCCCTCGAGCACGAACTCGCTGTGCGCAGGCACTTCAACATCGACGGTTTTGCAGCGCGCGGTCTGGATTCGCTCGAGCGAATTCGCTATCCACATCTCGTCCGCGCCCAGTTCGATAGACGTCGCGGCAGCGAGGAGGAAATTGACCGGATTCCCGATTGCGACAGCGACGTCGAGCTCGCCGCCGTTTCGTTTTATGAACGCGTCGAGGTGGCGCGGCAGAATTCGAAGCGTGAATTTGTTTTTTCCGATGAGCATCAGCCTGTGGAAACTGCAGTTTCTTCCGTGTTCGGAATCGTGCGCGACCACCACGCCCGAAGAAATGTAAGGGCCGCCGTCATGCGCGCAGTGGGATAGGATTGGAATTTTCGTGAGGTCAACGCCGCTCTCCACAACCTCGTGGCAGGGCGCATTTTTAACGAGCGTCGGCTTTGTCGGTTTGTCGATTGCGCGCGCCATCCTGAAAATCAGTTTCTCGGGAGTAGTTTTCAGGTATTGTGCGATGAGCGCGCGGGACGAGAAGAGATTGCCGATGACGGAGTATTTGTAGTCCTTCACGTTTTCAAAAAGAACAGGCGTGCCGTCGAGCACTTTCAAAATGCCGGAAGCCTCAAGGCGCGTGGAGACGGGTTTTTTTATCCTGACGAGTTGTTTGTTTTTTTCCAGTTTATTTATGAAATCACGGAACATCCTTCCACCTCCTGTAAAGTCTGTTCTCGACGCCGAGCGAGTCCAAAATCTTTCCAACAATGAAATCAACAATCTCGTCGATTTTTTTTGGCGATGGGTAGAAGGCGGGGCTCGCCGGAAGAATTACGACGCCAAGGCGCGATAATTTCAGCATATTTTCAAGGTGTATCGCGCTCAGCGGGGTCTCGCGAATCACGAGAATTAGTTTTTTGTTTTCCTTGAGCGCGACGTCCGCCGCGCGGCAAACCAAATTGTGCGAGAATCCGCACGCAACCGCGGCGAGCGTCTTTGTGGAGCACGGGCAGATTGCCACTGCATCCGCGCGGAACGAGCCTGATGCGAACGGCGCCTCCATCTCGTCTTCTTCGTATAATTTTCCAAAACGCGAGAGTTTTTTCAGAACCCCCTCAACCTCCCCGAGCTCGTGCTTTATTATTTTTTTGGCGGTGCGCGTGACGATTATGTGGAGTTCGTGTTTTGCGCTGTGAAGCGTCTCTGCTAACCTTATTCCGTAAACCGCTCCAGAGGCGCCTGTGAGCGCGAGCACTATCTTCATGACATCGATTAACTATCGGCGCAGGGCTTTAAAAGGTTGCGCGCGATATCTGCCGTATATGAAAAAAAGTGCCGCGTCCGCGCCCACGAAACTGATACTCTGCGGGGAGCATTACGTGGTTTACGGCGCGCGCGCAGTAGCGTTCGCAACGGCGCTCAGGAGCCGCGCGGAACTAATAGAAACTACTGGAGAACCGCGCCTGGAGATGAGAAGCAAAATCGGCTGCGCGATGATGAACGCGGATGGAAAGTTTTCTGGCGCGAAAGTTCTGCGCGGTTTCGGGGAGTTGTTTCTGCATATATTGAGGAAAAACAAATTCAGACCGCGCGCTGGTTTGCGCGCGAATCTTGCTCTTTCGAACGCGCCCAAGGGAATGGGAAATTCCGCATCGCTCGGCGCCGCGCTCGCGCTCGCGCTTTATTCGTATTTTGGAAGGAAGCAGCCGAGCTTTGATGAGATTTTTGAGGCGGTTCAGGCGTCCGAGAGGATAATGCACGGCGGGATTCCGAGCGGGATAGACGCGCGCGCCGTGATAAGGGGCGGGTTCCAATTCTTCAGGAAAAAATTCAACCAAAGAAAGGTTTCGTTTGAATTCAAGGATGCGCGAGTCGCATTCCCGAGGAATGCGCGCGTGGTTGTCGTTGATACTTGTTTTGGTGGAAGAAAGAGCGCGACGAGCGCGATGGTGAAAAAGTTCGCGCGGATTTGTGGCGCGAGGGGCAAACCAGAGGAGATTGGAAAAACGGAAAGAAAGCGAATAACGCGCGCGTACGAGAAATTGTTTGGGCGGGTTGCGAGCGAGCTGCGCGCTGGGGGTGATGCACGCGCGCTGGGGGGACTGCTGAACGAGAACCACGAGATGCTGGCGCGCGCGGGAATGAGCAGCAGGGGAATCGAGAAGGCGAGAAAAGTTTGTTTGAAAAATGGTGCGTATGGCTCGAAATTATCGGGTGCCGGCGGGGAAGGGGGGGCGGTCATTGCGATTGTCGACGCGTGGAAGGTTGGCGAGGTTGTGCGCGAGCTGAAAAAAGAAGGATTCGGGGCGTTTGTGGCGGAAGTTGATTATAACGGCGCGCGAGTCGAGACGACGACATTAGTTATTTAAATTTAAACCGCGTAATTATTTCATGGAAGGTCTCTACAAACGCGGGGTAAACCGCTCCGTAATTCATACGATAAATTCGGGTTTTGGCTCTTCTTTGGATGAGCCATTGCCCTCGTCTATACGGCATCGTGCAAAAGAAGAAACCCCAGTTAAGAAACTTGTCGGTGGTGGCGAAAGAACTAGGGTTATAATAGTTCACCCAAATATAGACGTCCTTAGAGCAATACGTAAAACGATAAGCGACGGGCGCCTTGATATCAACTGGAGACCGTCCCTTAGCCAAGCGCGCAATTTTCTGGAGGAAGGGGGGGGCCGGCCATCCTATTCACTTACATCGGGCCAAAGGATCCTGAAGCGGGCGAGTTGATAAAAGAGATTCGAAAAGCACACCCAGAGGTTATAATACATCCATTAGTGGCAGACCTGGAACGTGTTAAAAATTGTCCTGCCTTTACAGAGGGCGAGAAGAGAGAACTAATCCCAAACTCGGTAGTTTTCGATGTTGGGTTGAACGTGAAGTTCAAAACGACAGTTGAGGAAAAGTTTGGAGACATGTTTAGGAGTATAATCCAAAACGATGAAGAAAAAATTGCGCAGAAAAAATAATCGCGCGACTACGTTATACTAATTTTACCCCGCAACTTGGGCATTCGAGCATGTAGTATTTCGCCTCGAACCCGCAGCGCGGGCAGATGTAGACGTTGTAAGTTTTCGTTTCTGGTTTGAAACTCGTCTCGCACTTGAAGCACTTCTCAGCGTTCCAGGGAATCTCCGTGCCGCATTTCGGGCACGTGACCTTGTACATTTCGGAAACTTTTCGCCCGCATTTCGGGCACGTGGTGCGCTCTGGTGGAATGGGGACCTTGCACTTCACGCACAGCATCTCCTCTCCCTTTTTCCCCTTGCCGAAGAAGTTCTTTATCGCGTCGAGAAGCCCCATGGTACCAACCTAATATATGTTGGATATAAATATATGAGTTGAGTATATGGGTTCGTGGGCTGGATGGCGATGCGATGGATGAAATAGTAAAAGAAGTGGAGAGGCAGCTCGCGGAGAAGAAGAAATTCCGGGAGGCGATGCTAAAGGTCATCAGGGAAACCAACGAGAACAGGGACGCAATACTCGCGAAAATTGACGACCAATTTGTCCCGCAGGACAAATGGTCCATTTGCGCAAAGCGCAAATTGGAGGACGCGCTGCGCGAGAAACTGCGCGCGATAAAGAAAGGCGCAATCGAGAATATCGAGAGGTTGAAAAAAACCGCGATTGAAAACTTCAAAAGGAACGGCGTGCGCGTGCTCGAGGCGAAGGATGCGGAGGATGCGCGCGACATAATTCTGGGAATCATCGGGAAAGAAAAACTTGCCGTGAAATCAAAATCGAACGCGTGCAAGGAAATCGAACTTAACAAGTTTTTGGAGGAGTGCGGGGTTGAAATTGTTGAAACCGACCTCGGCGACTTCCTGACGCAGGTCTGCGGTGTTGAGGGGATACACCCGGTAATTCCGGCGATGCATCTTACCCCAGAGGAGATGGCGAGCGCGCTCAGGGAGAAATTCGGCGCGAAGGTGAGCGCGAAACCGGCGCAATTTTCGCGGAGCGAAAATGCGCCGCATTTTGCCGAAGGCAAAATTGCGGAAGAGATTGTTGGATTTGCGCGCGGGTATTTGCGCGAGAAGATAACGAAAAGCAAGATAGGGATAACGGGTGCGAACGCGCTCACGAGCGACGGAAATATTGTTGTGCTCGAGAACGAGGGAAACATCTCGCTCGTTTCGCGCTATCCTGACAAGCACATCGTGGTCGCGGGATTTGAGAAGCTCGTTCCCACGCTCGAGGACGCGCTTCTCGTCGCAAAGTGCGACGCGATCTGGGGAACCGGGCGCGAGGCTCCGGTGTACATAAGCATAATAAACGGACCGAGCAAGACCGCGGACATCCAGAACAAAGCAGTGCTCGGCGCGCAGGGCGCGAAGGAGGTTTACCTAGTTCTGCTTGACAATGGAAGGAGCGAGATGATAAGAGAGGGGTTGGGCGAACTGATGTACTGCATAAACTGCGGTGCTTGTGATAACGCCTGCCCCTCGTACCACCAGCTCGCGGAGTTCTTCGGGTTCGAGCGCGCCGGTGGGAAGGGGCTCATCTCGCACGTGATAGCAAGCCCGCGCGATAAAAACAACTTGCGCGCGTACCTGTGCCTCGCGTGCTCGGGCTGCAAGGAGGACTGCCCTGCGGAAATCGACATTCCAGCGCTCATTAAAAAACTCCGCGCGCGCATGGTGAAGGGCGGGTTCGAACTAGAGACGAACAAGGAGATGATGGAAAACGTGCGGAAGTACGGAAACCCGTTCGGCGAAATCGAGGAAGGGAAGATTCCAAAAAACCTTTACTGTTGTTGAGGAGCGAAGGATGCCATGCCAACACACGCGCTTCTAGGCCTTGATGTGCCGGCGTTAACGTGGCTAGCTCTTCTTTTCAATAACACGTTAATCTGGTACACGGTCGTCGCGCTGTTCCTGCTCGTTGTTTTGTGGGGCGCGCGGTGCAGGGCGAGGTGCATACTCGTTTCGTTTGTCATTTTGCTCGCAGCCACGTACGCAATAAAAATGTACTACCAGGAGGCGCGGGATTGCGGGGTGGTAAGGTTCGGCGCTGAGTGCCCTGGCGATTACGGCTTCCCGAGCGGGCACACCGCCATATCGTTCTTTTTCATAGCAGCGAGCACGGGCACCCCTCTCTTCGCGTTTTATTTCATATTGGGCGCGCTCGTCTCGCTCAGCCGGCTTTACCTTGGAGTGCACACCATCACGCAGATTGCGGGCGGCATCGTGATTGGAATGACGTGCTATTATTTCGTTGACAAGGTGTTCTACAACCGCGGTTGGAAGAGAGGCATCTAGAAGAGGTTTTGTAATGTTTGAATTTAGAAGGCAACTCGTGCACATGGCGTTCGGGCTCGGCGTGATGCTTCTTCTGCACGTGTTCCTGTCGGCGTACGGGAGCGCGGGCATCGAGAGGCTCGAGATGCTTCTCGTGGGATTGTTTTTGATCGGGGTAATTTTGCTTGATTTGAAACTGAAGGAAAAACGCCTGCCGTTCATTGACGAGGCGCTCGCGCTCCTCGAACGGCCTGACAGCCTTCCTGCGCACGGAGCATTCTGGTATGTTCTCGGAGTGCTCGCCATACTTTCGTTCCTGCGTGACTATAATTTCATGTACGCGTCCCTCGTGATACTCGCGCTCGGGGACGGGCTTTCCACCCTCGTCGGACAGTTTGGAAGGATGAGGCTTCCGTACAACGGCGAGAAGACGGTCGAGGGCGCGGCCGCGTTTTTCGTGGGCGGGCTGCCGGCGTATTTCTTCGTTGGCGCGGTCGGCGTGCTCGCGGCAGGGCTGTGCGCGCTCATCGAAAGTTTCAGGATTGATTTTGACGACAATTTTGTCGTGCCGCTCGCGTGCATTGCAATTTTTAAATTTGTCGGCGCTTAGTTTTAGTTGTTTGCGGTTAGTTGCAGTGATGTTATGAGCGAGAATGCGAAGATGAACGCAGCCCTAGAGGCGCTGAAGTTCGTGAGAAGGAAAATGGTTATCGGGCTGGGTACTGGAAGCACTGCGGCGCATTTCATACGCGCGCTTGCTGAAAAAAACAAAAACGAGAATCTGGAAATCACGTGCGTCGCCACATCAATTGCATCGCACAAACTCGCGGAGGAGTTGGGACTGGGCGTTGTTGGATTGGAAAACGTCGGGAAAATCGACCTCGCGGTTGACGGCGCTGACCAGGTCGATAAAAACAAAAACTTGCTGAAGGGGATGGGCGGCGCGCTCACACGCGAGAAGGTCGTGGATTACGCCGCGAGAAAGTTTGTTGTGGTGGCTGACGAGGGTAAGATGGTCGAGGAGTTGAACGGCATCGTTCCGGTTGAGGCGATTCCTTTTGCGCGCGCGTTCGTTGAGAGGAAACTCGCGAGGATGGGCGCGGAAGTTTCTGTTAGGAAAAAGGCGGACGACGGCGTTTTTGTTACGGACAATGGAAACAACATAATCGACGCGCGCTTTCAAACAATAAAAAACCCGCGCGCGCTTGAGAGGAAAATAAAGCGCATGCCTGGTGTTGTCGAGAGTGGTATTTTCACTGGGAAGGTTTGGAAAGTAATCGTTGGAAGCGAGGATGGGGCGCGAGTGATTTAGATGAAAAAACTAACCGAGCATCTGCGGATGGAGTTCAAGAAGCCGCTGGGCGCTCTTATGAACGAGGACGAGGCAATCGCCGCAGCGAACGCGAGCAAGAAGATGGTCATCGCTGTGGGCGACGAGTGCGCGCGCACGCTGATAAACGCAAAAGCGCACCTTGATGTCGTGGTATACGATTTGCGCTGCATGCGCGAGCCGGTAGACGAGGAGACGAAAAACGGGATTGAGGAGTTTGCACGCGCGAACTTCAGGTTGAGCGTTAAAAATCCAGCGGGGAGCATAACCGACGAGCTTGAAGACGCGGTTAAGAAAGTGGTGGAGCAGGGAAGGGGAAGCGTGTTCGTTGAGGGCGAGGAGGATCTCGCCACCCTCCTCGCGGTAATCCAGGCGCCTGTTGGAGCGCTAGTGCTGTACGGGCAGCCGCGCGAGGGAATCGTCGCGATAAGGGTTGACAAGCGGAGCAAGGACAGAATAACGCGCATGCTGGAGGAAATGGAAAGGAGCGCGTGATAACGTTTATATGCGCGCGCGTTTAATTGTTGTCGGGAGTTGAAATGGTCGCACAAAAAATCGATAGTATGATTGAAAGGTCCGACGCGCCCGTTGATATCGCAACCAGGATAAAGACCGGAATATCCGGCCTGGACGGGCTGGTGCAGGGCGGGTTCAGGAAGGGCAGCATAATCACCGTCACTGGCGATTCCGGCTGCGGGAAGACCACGTTCGGATTGCAGTTTTTGTATATGGGCGCGAGCCAGTACGACGAGCCTGGCCTTTACGTGACTTTCGAGGAGCAGAAGGACGCGGTTTTTGAGTACATGAAAGGATACGGATGGGATTTGAAAACGCTTGAGAAGGACGGAAAGCTGATGTTTCTCGAATACCCCCCGCAGGAGGTCGAGAGGTTCACGACCGAGGAGGCATTCATCCGCGACGAGATGGAGGAAAAAGGGGTGAAGCGAATGGTCGTGGATTCGATGACCTCGCTCGCGCTTCTTTATGACACCGAGAGAAGGAGGCGGCAGGAGCTGCTGCGGATAATAAGCAAACTGAGGAAATGGAGCTGCACGACTCTTCTGCTTTCCGAGAGCGCGCCGGAGATAAGCACGCCTGACAGCCTCAGAACCAGATTCGGGATAGAGGCGCTTGTGGATGGGCTGGTTTATTTGTACAACATAAGGAAAGGAAACTCTAGGATACGCGCGCTTGAGGTGATAAAGTTGCGCGGGACCGCGTTCGAGCAGAAGATATGCCCGATGCGGTTCAGGCCGAACGGCATAGTCGTCTATCCGAGCGAGCAGGTCTACGAGGGATAAATTTATAAACCAGGAATTTAAAATTGAAGTGTTAGAATTATCAATCGCGACCGGGGTGGTTTTATGAACTGGAAATTTGGTGTTACATTAGGGGTTTTGCTTGCCGCGGCGATGCTTGCATACGGCGCAGGCGACCAGACAACGACGGTCAGATTCTTCATTCCCGGAGACCTTTCTTTCACAATCAGTTATCCAGCCACAACTGTGTTCATACTCTTCTCGGCCACAGGACCGACCTGCGAGGTCAACGCGAGCAACCAGACAGACACGATGCCCATAATGAATTTCACGAACACCGGGAACACGGCCGAGTATTACAACATGAAACTTGACGCCACAGTTACTGGAGCAACGATGAAGTGCGGCCCGCTGTACAGCTCGTGGCAGTCAGTATGCGACTGTCAGGCCGGGACTTCAACGACAAGTGGGACTGCTGCAATATGCTGCAACATAACCACGACGAACGTCAGAATAAACGCGACCGGAACAACTGTGGGGCTAAACCAGACCGCTTGGTGCTGGGCACAATTTGTGAGCGCGAGCGCAGGAACAACGGATCGCACGCTGACTGTAAACGCTTCGTCTTCGTAGGGGGGAGGGGATTAACACGGATACGACAAACCAGTTCGCGGTATTGTTTACTGTTTTTCTTTTCTTATTTGCCGGATGTGCGCAGAGAAATGTAGGAACCACTACTCCCCCAACGCAATCCGTAGTAACTCCGAATGAAACAGTGCCGCCAGTTTCAGCAGGAGTAAAATTCGGCACAATAGACAGGAGCAGATACGGGATTTCCATGGAGATATTCAAAAATATACCGCAGTATACTGATGATTTTGGGTCCATGAAAGCGGCCATGGACAGGGGCTTGATTACGGACCTGTGCGGTATGGGCGAAGAGTATTGGATGCAGCCTGAGTTCTATCCGAATTTTGAGCAGCATCCTACTGAAAAGGGCAGCATCGGCGTGGGATTGAACTGGTTCAAGAACCCGCCAACAGGCAGATGGGGCGTTGTGGGTTACGGCGCTTTTCCCTCGGATGTGTACGCCACAATCCTGCCCGGAGATACTCTTACGATTTGCACCTTCTTCCATACCTCCTGGGGCATTGAGACGTACCAGGGGCTTGCATTCGGCGCCGATTATCCCGCTGCCTCGTACGCAAGCGAAGAGGCGAACGCGACCGTCTTGAATCTGCAGAACTCAAGCGAAGCTGAGAAGTATTTTGAGGTTACAATAACTCCAAAATATACGCTGATGGAGCCGACGTTCCCGATATTCAGCAAGAACTGGACCAAAAAACTTTATATGAAAATCAAGGTAAAACCAGGAACCCCGCCAGGCACCTATACGGTGGCGCTGGATGTCGGAAAACCCCCCGCAGACGTTGAGAACGCATGGATAAAAGAGCATCTGGCGTATTACATCGGCTCGGGGACATCTTTTGGCGTCGGCAGACCGATGTTCAGGGTTTTCGTTACCGTGCCTGCTGGATGACGAAAGGACGTTTGCGGTCGGCGAGTGATGTGATGGAATGCGTTGGCGAGCACAATGTTTGTTTGTGTTTCTTCTATTCGTAGGAATATGCGCTTGCCAAACCAGCGAAGTGGCCGTCTCGTTTATAGTTGAGGGTATAGACGTGGAGATGACGAGCGTCAGCGTTTCTCCGAGTTCTATAAACCAGGGCGGCACCGCAGACGTTTCTGTGACAATGCAGAACATAGGAACCGCTTCCACCAGCGTGACCGCGCAGGTGGGGATATTTGACGTGACAGACACGCTTGTTAACACGATAGCGTATGACGAGATTAACATCGCGCCAAGCCAGACTGTGACGCTTGAGAAAACGTGGGACAGCGACTCGCTTTCGGCCGGGGTGTACACCGCGCGCGCAAACGCGACTTACGACGGAAAAACCACGAACACCATGAACGCGAGTTTTATGATAGTGATACCGATGCCGCCTGGCCCCTCCGGTGGCCCGAGCGGCGTTGTCAGCGGCGGGCTGCCCACGCCCGAGGTACTGCCGCCGTCTATAATTCCGGTCGTGCCCCTGCTTGGCAAGATAAAATTCCTCAAATCCACTGTTTTGAAGGAATTCCTCGCAGGCGAGGGCGGGATTGGGAGCATATACCTGAAGAACACCTGGAACGAAAACCTGACCGTTGACCTCGGCCTTGGCGGCGTCCCCTCGCAGTGGATTTCCGCCGAGCCAAACCACACGGTAATTCTTCCAGAGGAAACGCGCGTGGTGAACCTAATCATCTCTCCGCCGAAAGAGGCCCTTGCCGGGAATTACATAATTAAGATAGGCGCGGGTTGCTCGGAGTGCTACGGCGCAAGCGACTACATGGTGCTCAGGGTGAAGAGTTACGAGGAGGGGCACGCGAAGCCAGTGGTCCTCAAGTCCGTTAGTATTGACGAAACGACTGGCGAGACGCTTGTCTCGCTCGACGTCAAAAACCCGTCCCAGAACAGGATAAAGGTGCTCACTGTAAAAGAGACCATACTTGACGACTTCGGCAGAAACGCGGAAGTTTCGTTCAAGGATAAAAGGGGCGTGATGACGGAAGTTGACGGCGCGCGCGTTGTGAGCTGGGATTTCAGCGATGTGGCGCCCGGCGAGGAGGTCCACATCTCGTATTCTGTTTCTGGCGTGCTGAACGATTACGCTGAATACGCGGGCTGGCACGTGCGCCAGATCGCGGTCTCCGAGAGGGTAAACCTCGCGGATTTGGTGCAGATAAGCGACCTGACCACGCAGAAGATGGTTGCCGGGAACGAGGGGGATGTGAAAGCCTCAATCACTTATCTTGGCACCGACAGGTTGAATGCGAACATCGTGCTGGAAGTGCCAAGCGGGTTTGAGGTTGACCCTGCAACAATAAGCACGGACCTCATACCGCGAGGAAAGATCAACGTGAAATTCAGGATCAAGGTTCCGGAGACCGAGGGCGCTGGAACGCGCCTTGTGCGATTGGTCGTTTTTGGGGACACGTTTCAAGTATCGGACACCGGCACGCTCATTATTGAAAAGGCGCGCGAAGAGGCCCCGCAGCCATTTTTAACCCTCCCTGGAATAAAGGCGGAGCACGCGCTCCTTTTCGTAGTTGTTTTCGTGATAGTGTTCGGTGTTCTCGCGCGGCTGAGAAGGCGCAGGGGTGGTCCGCGTTTTGAGGTTGAAAGGCTTAAATATCTTAGAAATATAAAGAGGACCGTGGTGGGCGAATGAAAGGCGAAAGAAAAACTCTGGGCATCGTTTCAGGGAAGGGCGGGGTTGGAAAGAGCACGGTAGCCATAAACCTGGCGTATCTTTATACCGAAAACAAAATAGAGAATCTGCTCGTTGACGGGGATATTTTCAATCCCAGCGTGGCGCTCCATCTCGGGATATGGCACCACACGCTCGGACTGCAGGATGTCCTTCTTAACAAGGCGAGTGTTTCCGAGGCTGTTGTCGTCCATCCTGGAAGCGGGGTCAGGGTTCTTCCGTCCGCCCTCAAATACGACCGCAACGTGAATATGCGCAACTTGAAGGACGCGTTCAAAGGCGTTGACGCGTACGACGTGATTCTGATTGATTCGCCGCCCGGGCTATCGAGCGACGTCGAGGGGATTGTGAAGGCCTGCACTGATGTCGCCATAATAACCACCCCGGACGTGCCGAGCGTCACGAGCGCAGTGAAGATGATAACGATGTGCCAGGAGAACGGCGCGAAAATCGCGGGCATCGTGGTGAACAGGGTGCACGACAAGAAATACGAACTCCACAGAAAGGAGATTGAGTCGATGTGCGACATGCGGATTCTGTGCATGATCCCAGAGGACGAGAGCGTGCCCGCGAGCATAGCGTTGAAGGCGCCTGTCGCGCAATGCAGCCCAAATTCGGCTGCGAGCGAAAGCCTGAAGGAGCTTGCGTCCGAACTCTACAACATACCGATGCGCGCCCGCCCTCCGCCGTGGGACATTGTTAGATGGTTCAGGAGACTTTTCAGGCGCTTCTTCTAGAATTGTTCTTTTTCGTTGCAGTTTTCCTTATATTTTCTGTAAAGAGACTCCACGCGCGCGTTGTCTATCCTCTTCCCGAAGCACAGGTGCGGCACGAGCGCGCCGCTGAACGTTTTCGGGATGTGGAGAAGTTCGTGGATGAGCACCTTCTCCTTCTGCTCCTCGCCGAGTTTGTCGAAATGCTCGGAGAGAACCTCGATGATGTAATAGGCGCGCACGTCAAGCGCCTTCTGCCAGATTGAGGGCAGGTTCCACACGCGCGCATACGCGCGGGCCTTGCTGCCCCTGCTTCGCATGCATATGATTCTGTATTGGTTGATGTGGTCGAATTCCAGCGCGCGCAGTATCCTTTCGATTCGCTCCTTGACGTCGGGCGCGGATTCGGTGCGCATGTTTTGCATGTTTTATTTATGAACCGCGGCAGGTTTATAAAGTTGTCAGCGCATCCACAAGGCAAGGGTGCGTTTATTTGAAAAAATGGATGCTGGCTGCGCTGCTCTGCGTTGTGTCCGCCGCGGCGCTGGTCGGCGGCGGCAGGGCCGCCCTGGTGGTGTCTTTTGACGACGCGAACGTGGTGACGAAATGCGTCGATTATTCCGGCAGCGCGAGCGCTGCTGACATAATCCAGAATTCTGGTTTTGGCGCGGTCATGCTGGACGATCCCATGTGGGGCAAGGCACTTTGCAAGATAGGCGCCGTCGGGTGCGGGACTGACAACTGCTTTGGCTGCAACAGCCCGTATTACTGGGGGTTTTCATATGTCGAAGGCGGGGCGTGGGCGCACGCGCCGGTCGGCGTTGGCGCGTATGAAGTCAGGGACGGGGACGTGATTGGGTTCAAGTATATAGACTGGAATTTGAGTCCCCCACCGCAGCCCCCGCTCTACTCGTTTGGCAGCATCTGCCAGTCCCAAACCACTGCGCAGGAGGGCAGGGGCAGGATAAAACATTTCAGCGCTAACGTCAGCGGGAACTGCACGAACAAAACCGTAAACGTTTCGGTGACCCAGGATACCGGAGAGCGCGTCTGGGCGCCGAGCATAACGCGCGATTTGCGTGTGATACTCGGCGCAAGAATTGGCGTTTTGCACCAGGATTTGTGGTGGGTCGTGGAAGATGTGGTTTACACGGATGGCGAGGGAGACGCGCAGTTCGTTCCGCGAGCACCTGGAAAGTACGAGATCGAGGTTGAAAAAAGCGATTACGTGCCGTGGAGCAGGACATTCTATGTTTCCGAATGCAAGGACGAGGGCGCGCCGGACGGAAAAAGCAGTGAGGAAGTGACGGGGCGCGGCAACACGGCATTTGGATGGTCGCCAGTTGCGGAAAGAGAGAAAACGGACGAGGAGGCGACAGCGCCGCTTTGGGTCGGGTTCTGGATCAGGGGCGCGCAACAGTAATGCGTTCAACGCCTAGGCTTGCCTTTTGTTGCGCGCTTGGCCTTTTTCGTTTTTGCAGAATGCGGCGCGGCCAGCGTTTTCGGAGGCGCGTAGAGCGGCGGCGTTTCAAAGTCATCAACCGTCCATATCTTTGTTTCCTCGCCTTTTTCGGGGGAGAGCCCTTCAAATTGCGAGGATTCCGCTTCTGCCTTGCTGCCGCGGTATCTTACGAAAAGCAGATAGCCGAAAACGAACGCGAGCAGGATGATGACCGCCATGGCGACCGGCGCATAGCCGCTCATCCTTCCGAAATAAGCGGTAATCCGCGAGGTTATCGGCTGCTGCGGCTGTTGCTGGAGTTGCTGCGCCTGGCACGCGTTTGTCTGGTTCGGGCATGTCGCGTTCGCGCAGACCTGGCACGCGGTAGGAGGCTGCTCCTCCACAAATGTCGAAACGGTTTTTTCAAATGAATAACCCTGAACCTCGTACGTGTAGACGCCGGGCTCTGGAACCTTGAAAACGAACCGCCCATCTTCGTCGGTTAGTGCGTTCAGGGTGATATCCTGGTTCGGGGTGAGTATCGTCACGGTCTTGTTGGCAAACGGCGCGCCGTCGAGTCTCGATACGCGCACCAGCAGTGTGTCGCCGAATCGGGCAGCGCCCGGGGCGCTCAGGGACAGGATTTTTTCATAGTCTGGCCGCGCTATCACGACGACTTCGACGCTGGAATTCGCGGAAAGGCCGTTGTACGTCGCGGTTATGATGGCTGTGCCGCTGGTTTTTGCGGTGAATGCGCCGTGCGAATTTATTTCGCCTACCTGCGGATTGCCGCTTTTCCACTCCGGCGCTATTTGAACCGTGTTGTTGTTGACGTCGAAGCCATAGGCCCTGAAAATGTACATCTGGTTCTGGCCGACTGTTATCGAGGCTGGCGAAACGACGACGCCGGCAAGCGGCCTTGTGCTCCAGGCCCAGGGCGAGGAAACATCGCAGAACTCGTTTGGATTCGACGGGCTTTCCATGCCCCGCGGGTAGGGCTTATCGTCGATGAAACAGTTCAGGCAAGGAGCGCTTTTTGAGAATGAGATGAACAGATGCGAGCTTCCGTCGGTTATCCTATATGCGCCGTCGCCGTATTTTTCGTTCAGGCTGAACACACAGTAATCGGAGTAGAACGGGATGATGCAGTTCCCGATGTACTCGTCCTTCATCGAGTATATGCTGATCGTGCTGCCTGGCTCGCCCTTGATTATTATCGGACAGTCCGCCGGGTACGGGCCGGAACTCGCATACAGGGAGATGGCGCTCGCGCTGTTTACGAAGACGCAGACAAGTATCAGGAGCGCGGCCACGACCGCAGGATGTCCCCCCATATTCTCCCTCTGTCGTTTGTAGAATAAGTATTATTTTATTCACTCTCTTGTATTTATAGTTATCGTTCAGCGTGCTCGGTAGAAATGCCCAATAGCGCAGCCGCCGCCAACACGCGGCTGCCCGTTCGAACGGGCAGGTCCGCTTCGAGGCGGACCAACTGCGCTCGACCAATTTGCGGCTTCACCGCAAATGGTCCATTTTTGCCTCGAGGCAAAAATTGGAGCGCAGTTGCCGCGGCGTGGCTGCGCTCGCAAGGTTTTCTACAGAGCAGTTCAGCGCATGGTTTTTAAATTGATAGCAGAATACTGATGGGTGGTGGCAATGAACAGGCATATCGTGGCGTTCGGCCTTTTGGCTGTCGCGGTTTCAAGCGGGGTCTTTGTGAAGGCGCTCGGCGCGCCGCCGAACATAGAGCTGCTCATGCCGTTTGTGCTCTGCGCAGGGCTTGTTTTCGGGCCGGTTTCCGGCTTTTTCGTTGGCTGTCTGGCGCGGTTTGCGTATGATGTTTATATGGCCTTCGTCGGTCCCTGGAGCCTTTATACCGCGCCGTCGTATGGGGTCGTGGGCCTCCTCGCCGGCGTTTTGGGGATGCGTGGGAAAAAGTATAGCAGGACGGAGATGACGCTCATCGCGGCAATGCTCACGATAGTTTACGACCTGCTGACGATGCTTGGGTTTTCGCTGCAGTTCGGCATGCCGCTATGGGCTGCGGTCCTTGGGCAGATCCCGTTCACCATGCTGCATTTGGCAGGGAACTGCACGTTCGTGTTTTTGATATGCCCGCGGCTGGTGAGTTTCGTGCGCCATGCCGGCGAGGCAACCACGGTTCCGGTTGGACGTTTAACAGGTGGAAGGGATGACGGTTAGGGTCTTCAAAATTTTCGGGAGGCAGGTGGCGCTCGGGGACTGGCAGATAATCCTGCTCGCGTGCCTCGTGGCGTTTTTCGTCGTTGCAGCGCTATTCTTTTTCTCAGGAGTCAGCGTGCGCAACGAGATCAGCTCTGCGCCGCTTGAAAAAAACAGCGAGGTGAGGCTGCTGCCTGGAGAGAGGTATGTTTACGGGACGAGGCTGGACAGTCTCTATCGCGAGGACGAGTACTCGGTTTTTCAAGGCGAGAATTGCGTGGGCATGCACGCGCGCAGCCTGAACGCGAGCGCCGATGCGTCTGGGAATTTCTATGAGTTATGCCTGGACGCGCGCACTGGCGAGGCGAAGGACGCGAGCGTGAGAATCGGGAACGAGAGCCTCGCGCTTACCGAGCAGACGCAGTTGACCAGTATGGGCGTGGTCTTTTTCCAGCCATGGATGCTCGCACTCGGGGAGGGATGGACCTGGCAGCAGAACATAACCACGACCACGAGCGCGCTCATTATGAACCTCAGACGCACGCTAGTCTCGGATTATTCTGTTGAAAAAATTGAGGAGATGAAAGGAAGGCGCGCGTTCAAGGTTAGGATTGTGTCGCGCGTGGTTGAGGAGGGCACGGAGCGGGCGAGCGCTGAAGCCATCGAATGGATCGACGTTGATAAGAGGGTCCTTCTCTATGCTTCGGCAGAAGGCGCGGAGGTGGAACTCGTTAGCGCGCCGTTCAACGTCACGAAAAAAGTTTAGTCCCTCGTTTATCCCTCATTCCCGCATGACGACGAGCGGGATGATGCCGCGCTGGAACTCCTCGAAGGATATTTTTATCGGGTTCAGCACCCCGCCCTTTATTTCGACGAGCGGCGGCGCGCCGCTTGCGAGCTGGAGCGCCCTTGCGCCAAGAACCCTCGCCTTCTCGTATTTGTTAAGATCGGTTGTGTTTGTCATAAATGCACCTCGATATCATTTTCCTCTTTTCTTCCTCGTTCTCAATTCCTCGATCTGCCTCTCGACCTCGCGCTGTATCTGGTCGTGGGACGGCTCGGCGAAACTTTCGCGCGGGGGAGCCTGCATCTGCGAGGAGCGCTCGCCGAACCCGCCTCCGCCAGTCCTGCCCTGCCCCCTCTCGAGGAGTCCTCGTATCGCGCGCAGTTCCTCGAAAATCGCCCCGAGCGTCGCAGTCGGCAGTTCTGTCTTCTGCTGCTCGGGCTTGCGCGCGCCCGCGGTTATTCCTGCCTTCCTTGCCATTATCGCTTCTATCACGTCAATCGCGCGCCTGTACGCGATGCCCGGGAGGACGCCCTCTGTCACGCTGAGTTCCGCGCCCGCGGTCTCGAATTTCAGCGAGACGAGCCCGAGCAGCCGCTCAACCGGGTTTCGTATGGTGTTTATGTTCTGAATACGCTCGTACGGGATTACGGCGCGATGCCGCGTGAGCACGCCGTAGCGGAGTATTATCTCGTTGTCGCTGAGGGTGAACGTGAAAAGCCTGTATGAAACCAGCACCCACAAACCGAAAATTATCACGAGAAGCAGCGAGAGTACGAGGACCGTCGCCATCACCACGAGCCTTCCCGGGAACCCGAAGAAGACCGTCTCCTCCGGCGTCAGGAAATAGTACAGCGAGCCGACGAATATGAGCGCCGCTACGATTGAGATCACCGGAAACGCCCAGACAAGCATTACCCGCCTGTTAAGATGCTGTTCAACAGTCATATCGCTACCCCGCTGCACCGCCGTGCGCGCCTAAACGAGCGCGCTCACCACCTTCAGCAACTGCGGCCTGCGCGAAAGGACTTTCTTCACGACCGGCGCGAATTTCCCCCCGAGCAGGTTTTCTATGTCCTTGTCATCAAGAGATTCGAATATCGCGTTCAAGTCGTCGTCGTTCAGTTTCTCGAGCGCCTTGCGGAGGAGGAGCCTTTTCGCGAGTTTCCTCTCCTCCTTCTCGCGCCACCTTTTCTCGTAGGCGGAAAGGCTTTTCTCGCCAGTGTCGCCTTTCCTCACCGCGTCAGCGGCGACCTCGCCAGCGAGCACGCCTGCCTCCATCGCGAGGCAGATTCCTCCACCGTGAATCGGGTCAACCTGGTGCGCCGCGGTCCCGACGACCATGAAATTGTCCAAGACCATTTTCTTGACCGCAGAGCCTACTGGAATCAACCCGGCCTTGACTGCAACCGGCTGGGCGCGCGCGAACCTCGGCAGTTTCAGGAATTTGTTCAGGTATTCGACGGCATTCCCTTTCTCCATCCCCCCGATTCCAACGCCCACGTTCGCGACGTCTTTTCCCTTTGGAAAAATCCACGCATACCCCCTGGCAGCCCACTCCCTCCCGAAATAAATTTCAATCAAATCAGTGCAGTCGACGTTCGCCATCTCGTACTCGATTCCAAAATCAGTATCATAAAGAGTCGCGAGCGTGTTCAGGCCCGCGAGTCGTGAAATGATGGATTCGCCGCCGTCCGCTGCAATCACGACCTTTCCAAAAACATCAATATTCTCGCCGTCTGTTCGCGCCCTCACGCCCGAAATTTTCCCATCGTTCTTCAGCACGTCGACGACGTCGGTCTTGACATAAACTTCCGCGCCCGCGCGCCCCGCGTCAATCGCCAGCTCCTTGTCGAAAACTTTTCTGTCAACGACGACGCCCTTCGTCTGCTCGTTGCGTATGGTCGCGCTGTGCTTCAAGTCAGGCGCGTACAAGATTGCGCCGTTTATTCGCGCGGATATCGCCTTGTCGCTGACGTTCATTCCAAACTGCTGAATCCAGTGGAGCCCCACGCCCTCGCCGCACCGGACGGGCGCGCCTATCTCCTTCCTCCTCTCGAGGAGCGCGACGCTCATCCCATTCTTCGCCGCGGTTTTCGCGGCGCTGCTTCCGGCAGGGCCCGCGCCCACAACCACGACGTCGTAATTTTCCTTCATAAAATCCCCTGTTTATGGAACGGTTATCGCCTTGTTCGGGCACGCGCGCGCGCACACCCCGCACTCGTTGCACCTGTCGTTTTTCTCGACGACGACCTCGCGCAGGCGGAGCGCGAGCTGGGGGCAAACGCCCACGCACGCGCCGCAGTAAAGGCATTTGCTAGTGTCTATTTTCATATTCAATCACATTCTTGTAGCCGCTATGGAGCGTAGTATATTGGTAGATGAGATTTAAAACGCTTATCCCCGCCCGCCCCTCACTTTTCCTCGTAAACGCGGTCGTTGAACTCGTACACGAGGCGGTTGCCAGCCCGGTCTGCGAAATATGTTTTCAGGACCTCCTCCTTCGCGCCCTCGAGCCGCACGTCATGAACGGGGTCCATCAGATAGAACCCCTCCTTGAATTCGAATATCGCGAACACGTGGCGCTCGCCGTTCGTTTCCACCACCACGCGCGCATCCGCATTGTCGAGCGCGACGAGCAGCGAGCACAGGAATATCGCCTTGTCCGTCTCATCGGCGGCGCGCAGTTCGAGAATTTCCTCCGGCGCGAGCCAGAAATCAATCGGGAGCTCTACGTTTTTGATGTCGTTTTTTATGAAGTCGTAAGCCTTTCCCGCCGCCTCGAGAAAATTATTATCGTAAATGTATGGATGAAATTCCTCCCGTATTTCCGCGCTTATTTTCTGAATTGCTGGGTTGTTCGGATTCACGAGCGCGCGCAGTTCGGAGATGGTCTTGTACTCGTTCTTCTCAATCTGCTCGTGGTACCTCGCGAGTATTTTTTTGTACACGGCGATGCTGAGCTCGTGGTCGGCGCACGGCTCCGGCATCTCCTTTTCCCCTGCGCGCGCGCCTGCCGCCCCTCCGCCCTCGCTTTCGCTGGTTTTCTTTTTAAGGAACGGGATGTCTATGAGTAGAAATATAAAGCTGAGCGAATAAACTGCGTTCGTTATTCCGCTTGTATCCATATTGAAAAGATATTGCGCGTTGTGGTTTATAATGGTGATGGTGTTGTTTTGATGAGATTGATGTTTTTTGGGGGCGCAGGCGAGGTCGGGAGGAACTGCATCGGCGTGGAGGAGCACGGCGAGCACGCGCTTCTCGACTGCGGGATAAAACTCGGCGAGGTCGAGGAATACCCGCTCATCGACGACGCGGACGTGAAGAAGGTAAAGCATATTTTCATCAGCCACACGCACCTTGACCACATGGGTTATCTCCCTTTCATGATGAGGCGCGGGTGCCACGCGGACATCTACGCCACGAAGCCCACGCGCGACATGATGCAGCTTCTTCTCTCGGATTATTTGAGGATAAAGAAGGGGCGCGCTAAGTTCAACAGCAGCGACATCGCGCACGCGCTGGCGAGGTGCAAAATCATCGAGTACCACGAGCCAGTGGGCGGCAAAATGAAATTTACTTTTCACAACGCGGGGCATATATTGGGGAGCGCGATGATTCTCGTGCGAGGCTCAAAGAAACTCCTTTACAGCGCGGACACGAACTTCCGCGAGAGCAGGGTTCTGGACCCTGCGGAGAAGGACATCGGAGCGGAAGTGCTCATACTTGAAAGCACGTACGGCGCGGTAAGCGACACCCTTCCCTCGCTGAAGAGCGCGTCCAAGACGCTCGCGGACAGCATAAACGAGACGATGAAGAAGGGCGGGAAGGTGCTGATTCCCTCGTTTGCCGTGGGGCGCGGGCAGGAGATTCTCCTCGTGCTGGAGAGTTACATGCGCTCGGGCGGGATTAAGAAGGTTCCAATTTTCGTTGACGGGATGATAATAAAGGCGAACAGGATATACCGGCAGAATGTGATTTACGCGCGCGACGAGATTCAGAAAAGAATTCTTATGAGCGAGGAGGACCCGTTCAAGAGCCCGCTGTTCAAGACCCCGCGCACAAAGGACAAGCGCGACGTCCTCGAGGCAGGGGGCGCGATAATAGTCACCACTTCCGGAATGCTCACCGGCGGTCCTGTGCTTGAATATCTCAAGCATCTCGCAGGCGACGCGCGCAACAAGTTGATGCTGGTGGGCTATCAGGCTGAAGGAACGCTCGGGAGAAAACTGCTCGACGGCGCGCGCAGCATCACCATAGACGGCGAGAGCGTGGATGTGAGGATGCAGGTGGAGCAGACGCAGTTCAGCGCGCACTCGGACCACAAGGGGTTGATTGAACTCGCGCGCGGGGTGAAGGGGCTGCAGAAAATCTTCATCGTTCACGGCGAGCCGCAGAAGTCCGCGGAGCTGGGGGGCGCACTGCAGGATTTGGGTTATGATGTGGTGATACCGAAGAACATGGAGAGTTACACTGTTTGAAACGCGCAACGAATATAAATTTGCACCTGCAAAAGATATTACTTGTTCTTGGGGGTGGTGTTGTGGACGGTACTATCAAAACTTTTTTCGTATGTAGCAAAGGAACATATAGAAAAATTAAGAAATTGACGGGTAGAAAACTGGAACCCTACTTTGTAAGAAGTTGCATGGAAGATATGCCGTTTGGTTTTGGATTGACATCGACCGAGCTGGGAGCGATTAATCTTATGATTGTTTCGGCTAATGTGATGGGCTACCCCGCGAATTTTGTTCGTAAAGCACTCAAATATAAAGAGGGGCGAGGTCTCCCTATATTTGTGTTGGTAGAGAATGACGCAGATAAAAAAGCATTTAAAAACAAAGACGGATCGACGCCAACCAATATCACGTTTATCTACAACAAAGGTATTTGTGAAAAGAAACCGGGTGCCGTAAAAATTCTCAACAGCGTTGTGCCTAAAAGCGCGGAGGTTGGGGGAGGAGGCTCGCGCGATTTGAATGAGATTTATGGTCGCTGGAAGCCACCGAAAAACGCATTTGGTTTTGATGATTTCCCTCCTCGGCACCAGTACGACAACACGCCGCGCGCGCATTCGCCAAGCTACTTTTCTGAATAAAGAAAAAAGAAAACGAACGCGCGCGCCTATTTCTGGTACATCTTATAGACTATCATCCAGAGCGCGAGAATGATGGTTATCGTCTGGACGACACCGAGCCAAGGCATGACGTCGGTGAACTCTGCGGGTGCCGCCTGCTGTGCCACTTGGGCGAACGAAAGCGCGCTCATTGCGCACAAGGCCAAGACGTATTTTGTTATTTTCATGCGGCCACCTCACTCCCCGACCATCGCCTCGAGCTTGGGCAGAACAAGGCCTAGCGCAAGACCGACAATCGCAGCGCCGCCGAGGAATATCAGGCGGAACAGCGTCACTACATTCTGGTCCGTGGTCTTTATCAGACCTGCCAGTGTTGGCCCGAGGCTCGCGACCGCGCTAACCAACAACAGCACAGAGATGACTTCTATAATTAACCCTGCTGGGTTTCTCATGGCATCACCGAGGTTATTGACGTCTCGCGGTTTAAATAGTTTGCGGTGTCAAATTAACCATGGTGATCCGGATGCCTGGCGGGATTGGAAAGGGCGTTTTAGGTCCGTTACTCGATACTCTTCCGGTGGAGATAAGTTTCATTGACGCGAGCAACACTGTCGCCTATTTCAACAAAGGCGAGAAGAGGGAGATATTCCCACGGCCTGCCGCGGTCATCGGAAGGAAGGTGCAGAACTGCCATCCCCCAAAAAGCCTTGCGAAAGTTGAGCAGATTTTAGGCGAGTTCAAAAGCAACAAGAGGGACGCCGCGGAATTCTGGATAGACAATAAGGGAAGGAAGATTTACATCAGGTATTTCGCGGTCAGGGACGAAAAAGGGGAATATTTGGGCTGCCTCGAGGTCTCGCAGGACATAACGAAAATAAAGGAAATTGAGGGCGAGAAGCGGCTCCTCTGAACTCGGCTGCGCGCGCATTAACGTTTCTGCGTCGCGTCCTCCTTCATCAACAGTTTAACTATGACGAAGACCAAGAACGCGATTATGATGAAGTCGATGAGCGCGCCGACGAAGTCGCCGATCATGAATTTTACCGGACCTATTTCCAGAATTGACGCGCGCCAGTCCCCTCCCGGGACAAGCACACCCACGAGCGGCATAACGATGTCGTTAACGAGCGCAGTAACTAGTTTCGTTGAAGCCGCGCCTATGATGAAGGCAACTGCCAGTCCGATTACCTGGTATTTCTTCAGGAAGTCCATGAACTCCTTCACGACGCTCATAACCCCCACCTCGTATTCGATTAGGCTCGCGCAATTAAAAAACTAACCTCCCGAAATTAAATCATGAAAAAGTTCCTGAAGAGGTGTGAGGAGGTGAGGGCGCGTGTTGAGAGGATGCGCGCGCCCCGCATAGTCGGGCATTACGACTGCGACGGGCTCGCGAGCACTTCGGTTGTTGCGCGCGCCCTCAGGAAAATGGACAAAAAATACGCGATAACAACGCTGCGCAAACTCTCGGAGCGCGAGATTGAATCGCTCGCGAACGAGAGGGAGGTTATTTTCGTCGATTTTGGAGCCGCGCGCGCGGAAGAGATTGAAAAACTCGGCGCCGATTGCGTGATAATCGACCATCACCAAACGAGAGAGGGGGCGCGCGAGGGCGCGGTTCTTCAGGCGAACCCGCACATTTTCGGAATCGACGGGGGAACTGAGTTGAGCGCGTCCGGGACGGCGTATTTCGTCTTTCGCGAGTTGGATGAAGGAAGTGTTGATTTGGCGGTCGTGGGCGCGGTCGGGGACATGCAGGCTCCGCTGCAAGGCGCGAACCGCGAGATATTGTATGACGGCGAGAAGGCGGGACGCGTGAAAAGCGCGGTGGATATAAAATTATTCGGGAGAATAACGCGCCCGCTCGTCCAGTTTTTGACGTTTGCCACCGAACCTTTTCTTCCAGGCCTCACGGGGAATGAGGAGGCGTGCGCCGCGTTTTTGGGAGAGTTGAAAATCGAACTGAAGGAAAACGAAAGGTGGCGTGCGTACTATGATTTGAGCAAAGAGGAAAAGAAAAGGTTCGTGAACGGGCTTGTTGATTACCTCTATTCGCGCGGCGCGGGCATGGCTGCGCGCGAACTTGTGGGCGAAGTCTATCTTCTGCTAAAGCAGCCTGAAAGAACTGAGTTGAGCGACGCGAGCGAGTTCGCGACTCTCCTGAACGCGTGCGGAAGGCACGACAAACCAGAGGTTGGAATCGGCGTTTGCATGGGCGACGACGGGGCTTTTGAGGAGGCGAAGAAACTGCTTCAACTGCACAGGAGCGCGCTCCGCGAGGGGATAAAGTTCGCGCTCGCGAACGTGGAGGATTTCGGGAAGTTCTATTTTCTAGATGGAAGGGGGGTTATTGACGACGGGATAATCGGCGTTGTCGCGGGCATGCTGTATGGGAATATCAGGATGGACAAACCTGTCTTTGCTGCCGCGCTTGACGAAAATGGGCAGATAAAGATTTCCACGCGCGCAACAAAAAGACTCGTGAAGGAGGGGTTGAATTTGGGCGCGCTCCTGCGCGAGGCGACCGCAGGAATCGGCGAGGGCGGAGGGCACGCGATAGCGGCAGGCGCAACGATAAAAAAAGATAAACTCGACGAATTCCTAAGGCGCGCGAGCGAACTCGTGGGGGGTTAGAATTCAAAATCAGTTATCTTTTTCTGCGCGAGGCGCGCGACCGTCGCCCATTCCACGCGCAGATATTTCTGAACGTCTTTTCTGTAAAGATTGTTTTTGAGAAATTCTATGGTTGCTTCATCCGATGTGTAGCCGCTGTTGAAGTCGTGGTCGAGTTCCTTTTTTATCCGCTCGATTTCGGCGTCCCTCTCCACTTTCGCGATTATCGAAGCGGCTGAGACGATCGCGTATTTGTAATCCGCTTTGTGCTCGCTGATGATGCGCGCGCCTCCTGCGTAGTATTTTCTTATGCGCTTGTCGAATCTATCCGCTGCGGTGTCAGGAGAATCGACATAAACCGCCGCGACCTCGCCCGCGTTATTGAGCGCGCGTCCTATCCTCATCGCCTCAATCTCGTTCAAACTGAGCGTTTTCATCTCCTCGTTGAGTTCGCGCGCAGTGATGTGGATTGTCTGCAGGCTGCAGAGTTTTCTGATTGATTTCGCAATTCGTTCGCGCTGTTTCGGTGCGAGGAGTTTCGAGTCCTTTGCGCCGATTTTCCTTAACTCCGTCTCATTGTCCTCTTCGATGCACGCGAGGCAAATCACGAGCGGGCCGAGCACGCAGCCCCGCCCGGCCTCATCTGCGCCTGCTATAATCATAATATCGTGTAGAAATAGAAGGAAAGAAAAATAAAGTTATTAGGCCCCGAGGCCCTTCTTGTCCACGATCACGTGGTCGGACACGGCAAGCACGGAGTTGTATGGAATCATTATGTTCCCGTCCTCCTTCTTCAGCCTTCTCGCTGTCGGGTTGTCCATATTCGGTTCTATGACGAGCGTGTCAATCTTGCCCGTGACCTCGTTTATTGTCAAGTCAACGAGTTTTCCAATCTCCTCTCCGTCGTTCGTAATCAGTTTCTTGCCTGCCAGTTGTTTCGCAATGACGAATTTGCCCACAAGTATCACCCTCCAATTAGCGCTACGCGCGATAGGGATTGGTTCGGGGATATTTAAATAGTTTTCGCACGCTCGAATTACACATGAAAGCGCGCGCACTCTCAAAATACAGGGTTTTCGTTTTCGACCTTGATGGCGTGCTGTACGTCGGCTCGCGCACAATTCCGGGCACCGGCGAACTCGTACGCATCCTCCGCGCTAAAAACAAGAAAGTCTACTTCCTCACGAACAACGCCACGCGCACGCGCCAGCAATACGCGGAAAAACTCAACTCTCTCGGGATTGAGGCGCGCGCAGAAGAGGTATTTACGTCGGCGTACGGCGCGGCGGTTTATTTGAAGGAGCGGTACGGGAAGGGGCGGGTGTTCATTATTGGGGAGGAAGGGCTGAAGAACGAGTTGGGGATGGCGGGGTTTGAGATTATGGGCGGCAGGGAGGGCGAGCGCGTTGATTTTGTCGTCGTCGGCCTTGACCGCGAGTTCGATTACGAGAAGTTGCGCATCGCGCTGGCCGCGCTCCAGAACGGCGCGCGCTTCATCGCAACGAATGAGGACGCGACCATTCCTCTCGAGGAGGGGTTCTACCCCGGCGCGGGCGCGATGGTGGGCGCGCTGAAAGCCTGCGCGAAGAAATCGCCTGAAATAGTTATCGGAAAGCCGAACACGTTTTTGCTAGAGAGGATTGCAAGGGAGGCACGCGTGAAACCAAAGGAGATTGTTTGCGTTGGTGATAGAGCAGAAAGCGACATCGTTGCCGCGAACAAATTCGGCGCGCTCAGCGTTCTCGTGCTCACGGGAGTCGCGAAAAAGGAAGACGTGAAAAAACTGCGCGGGAAGGAGAAGCCGAAGTTGGTTGTGGATTCTGTCGCTTCTCTGTTGAAACTTGTTGACGGCACGGCCATTCGACGTTGCTAGACGCGCCACAGGGGGTTGCCGCGTTTGTTGCGTTGCGCGCGTTGCATTGCGCGTTCAACGGAGAAAGGAAGAAACATGGAGAACTTTTGCCCAGGGTGCCAAAAAGAATGCCCGGGTAGAGATTCGTCGGTGTCGAGTCCAGACGCGCGAGTTCGTGTTTCTGGCGCCTTGGTCAATAATTCTTCAATTGCTTCTTTAATCTTGACTCTTCCGGATCCTGAAGATATAGACGTTCTATCAAGAAATTTGACGCCAATTCTCTCCAATGTATCTAAGCCCGCCCGGTGCATACTACCCTCATAACTCAACATCAACATAGGAAGAGTTGGGTCTGAATTTAAAATCGCGAGAAGATATTCCATCGCGGAAGAGAGTTTGGTGGCTTCCCGCGGCATAATCGCGATAGCGAGAATAAGGTTCCCTTCGTCTTTTGTATCGTTAACGTGAAAGAGTGCTTCACAGAAGTGAGGCACGCTGGGGATGCTTAATTTCAGTATCGACCCGCCCATTTTCTCTATTGCGTCTCGTATTGGTTTTACTAGATAGTCCTGGTCTTCGTTTGACCCGCCAAAAACAAGCACGCTATATTTCTGGCGCTTCTCTAAATCCATAAATCACACCCTAGAATAAGTAGAATATTATGCATACGCGGGCTTATATTAATTCCGCACACGCGGCGTCCTCGTTCTCACAGGAGTAACGAAAAAAGAAGACGCGGAAAAGGCGCGCGGAAAGGAAGAGCCGAAAATGGTTGTTGAGTCGGTTGCGGCGCTTCTAAAGTTTATTTAGGCGGGCAAGCGCGTTTGCGGTTTGTTGTGGTATAAGCATTTAGGAAGTTCATACCGCGCCCAATATCCTCGAGGTGACATCGTGTCTGATAGAGGTGGAGCGGAAGAAAGAGGTAACACATATCCTCTTTTGTTCTTTTTCTTTTTTTTCTGTGTGTGTTGGTTGTTCAACAAATTGGTTACAACCGCTTCTAATTTTCCATCCTTGTATAAATTGATTTTTGGAAAAAATGCGGTTACGCCGTTCTTCCTTGCGTAGGATTCCAATTTACGCTCCAGTTCGCCGTTTATTATCCCGCGCTCGGTTATCGCCAGTATTTTGACGTTCGGTACTTTGCGTGCTTTCACGATTTCGAAAGCTAGGTTCCAGAAATCTAGATTTGATATTATTACTAGGCTAAACGGTTCTTTGTTGTTCATTTCAATAAAAAATATATTGAACCCGTCGCCTGCCGACATTGCCTCGTGCACGCCATGTCCGTTCTTTCGCAACTGCTCAGCAACAGCAGGGCGGATTTCGCTTCCTTCTCCGCCAACCACGAGTATTTTACCGCTCATAAAATCACTTGCCGCCGCGAGGTG
The DNA here is from genome assembly GCA_964632135.1 of Microcaldota archaeon. Taxonomy (GTDB): domain Archaea; phylum Micrarchaeota; class Micrarchaeia; order Burarchaeales; family JBFMAP01; genus JBFMAP01. Next base: position 27,797 of record CAZWEI010000002.1, on the reverse strand, counting down.
CTAGGTTTTCCACACTCTGTTGCGTAATTTTTCGGGGATAAGGTCTCGTAGTAGTAGGTACACGGGTTTTCTGTTGGCGATTTCTTTTTGGAAGTCGTTGGGGTTTAGCTTTTTCTTCTGGGCTAAATGGAGAGGTATTGACAACACGTCCTCAGTGTCAGTTTTAAGTTTATTTGGTGTAGTAGTTTCTGCATCTTCTTTCACCGGTCGTCCATTTAAAAAGTCGTTAAGATTCGCAAACAGGTGGTCGCCGTTACGAACGATAGTTAGACCGTATTGCGCGGCATATTCCTTTAGTATTGAAAACCCCTCCTTCACGGATTTGTCTGGGTTTTCAGGGAATACCACGGCTATTGGAAGCCTTGGGTCAATGTCGCGGATGGCGGTAACCACAGTAAAAACATCGTCAGGCGACCAAAGGTCAACAACAGCGGCGCGAAGGGACTTGTCGCTACAGGCTTGGGCGCTTGATATAAGGCGGTCTTGGGTGCTTCCCGCAGCATGTAGGGATACGTTGTCTAGGATTGGGTCAATCTCGTGTTTCATTCCTATCTTTTCGCATAGGGTTCTGCTGTCGTCTCTATGCCGGGTATAAAAAACAAACGCGCTGCATGGGTCGAATATAAACAGGACGCTGGATTTTCCGCCTATGTTTGCAATTAGAAGCGCGGTTTCTATCCGGTATACAACTGCCGCTGGCTCTTTGTGAAGGTCTTTATAGCTAAAAAAATCTGGTCTGAAGGGCCCTAATGATTTTGTGTCTTCTCCTGATTCTGGAATCGCCATCATTATCTGTGTCTGCGGACTTTGCTCCTTGATTTTGGAAAACAGGAATGCTGCCTCTGAAACGGTGAGGGCGGCTGCGACGACAACGCCAATATCTTTGTTGTCTTTGAGTAGTTCCAGCGCCGCAGACGCAGAAGTCGCCGTGAGTATGTTCGTATAGCCGATGTCGGGGGTGGTGTGTTTCGCCGTTTGCAGTGCCTCGTTAAGTGGCTTGAACCGGCGCTGGTCTGGGGACACGAGAAGGATTTGGTCCATTTCATTATCCATGGAAACACCTCTAGAATTAGTATTACGTTATGCGTATTCTGGTTTATATACGTTTCGCGCGCCGCGCGCTATGGCTGCTCCCACTCAATCTCGTAATATTCGTACTTGCTTCCCGGGAGTTCCAACCTGCGCACGCGGTAGTATGTGACGCTCGTCTCCCTATCGCTGATCGCAAGCATCAACTCGAGCCCAATTTTCTTCGTCTCCTCTATCGCGTCCGCGAGTTCTGCGCCCCCGATGTATTCCTCCTCGCTGAGCGAGAACATCAGGAATCGCGGCTTTCCCTCTTTAGGGGTTTCGATGCCCCCGGGCTTGCGGTGGTAGAGGAGAAAATCTAGTTCTACTGGTTTCTTCTTGCTGGTCGTGCCCGGAATCGCGAGTATGAACGTCTTCTTCACGCTGTGCGCTACGCGGATTGCGCGCGCCCATTCGGAGATGAGGAGTTTGCTCCTCCTTGGGAAAACGTGTATCACGTGTTTTGAATGAATCCATTTATCGACGTCGCGCGTCGGCGATGCCTTCGGGAAATAGAGGCGGAAGTGGGTGCCGAACTTGAAACCGGTTTTCAGAATGAAGCCGCGGAGCCTCCAATCTTCATAAACGCTGTACATGCTCCTGAAATCCGGCCTGCGCTTTGTCGCGAGCTTTATTACCTCGCTCTCGTTCGCATTCTTGAGCGCGAGCCCGCAGTGCTTCATCATGAAAAGCGTTTCATACACGTCGAGCTTGCTGAGCCTCCCGCGCTGCTCTGCCTTGTAACTACCGAACTGTCCAAGCCAATAGGTCTCGTAAATTTCTTTTCCCACTACGTCGTCATCAATGACAGTCACCAAATCCTCTGGGAAGAACAGTCCGAGAATGCTGTATCTGGGCGCGTTGAATTTTCCCGAGGGATATTTTTTCGCCGGACTTCTGCCGTATTTTCCCTCTGCCTCTGAAATCGGCCTGAGAACGAGCCCCCTGTCGCGCCAATCTTTATAGGTGAAATAGCGCGCCATAAGTTTTGGAATGGGAAATTTTTCAGCGAGGTCGTTGAATTTCAGTTCGTTCCCGTGCGTGTCGTAGCATCTGCCGTTTCGTATGTCTATCAAGTAAAGGGCTTCCTCTGGAAAAAGAGTTATCACGCCCTTATGCATCGTGCCGTAGCAGCCCTTCTCCAGAGAACTTACTGACTCTGGTTGTGAAACTATGACCTTTTTTTCCTCGGGTATGTACTCCAACTGAACTCCCATGCGACCACCTTCAAACAAAACTGCTGATCGGTTTGCCGCGGCGCGCAGGAAACAAAATCGCGCGCGCTGCGTTGCGTGCAAAAATTGCAAACGCCCAAATGCGTAAGTAGTTTATGTGATTCGGTATTTAAATAATAATATGGTCTCGCAAGAGCTTGAGAAACTGCTGAGGCGGCAGAAATACAAAATAATCGGGAAAAACGCGGCTGCGAAACTTTGCCTGTGGACGAAGAGGGCGATACTCGGGAAGGGCGCATGCTACAAGCAGCAGTTTTACGGTGTTCCTTCGCACAGGTGCCTGCAAATTACCCCTTGCGTCGCGCACTGCACGCACAAGTGCGTCTTCTGCTGGCGCGCGGTTGATTTCACCGAGACGGAAATGCGCGCGGAGGACGCGGACGAACCGTGCGACATCGCGGCGCGCGCGCTCCTTGCACAACGCGAGATGATATCCGGCTTTGGTGGAGTTCAGATTGACGAAGAGAAATATAAAGAGGCGCAGGAGCCGAAGAACGTCGCGATATCGCTGAGCGGCGAGCCTACTCTCTATCCGAAACTTGGTGCGCTCATCAACGAATTCCACGCGCAGAACATGAGCACGTTCGTTGTTTCGAACGGCACGCAACCCGACGTGATTGAGAGGATAAGGCCAACGCAACTGTACGTTTCGCTGTGCGCGCCTGATGAGAAAACATATAAAAAGGTGAACGCGCCATTGCTATCAAACGGCTGGGAAAGGCTGAACAAAAGCCTTTTGCTGCTCGCGAGACATCCGTCGCGAACAGTCATCCGAATGACGCTCGTGCGCGACCGCAACATGCACGAGCCTGAAAAATACGCCGAACTCGTGAAACTCGCGCGCCCTATGTTCGTCGAGTGCAAATCGTACATGCGTGTTGGTTATTCTATTCATAGATTGGGCGCGGAGAACATGCCGAGCTTCGAGGAGGTAAGGGAGTTCGCGAAAGAGGTTGCGCGTGAAACGGGGTATGTTTACGCCGACGAGAACGAGATAAGCCGCGTGGCGCTTTTATGCCGTGATGAGGAGAGCAAAGAAAAAAGATTTTTGTGAATTAATTCGTGGGGTGGTTTGTGATGTGCTGGTTGTGTGAAAAGTCAAGAGGAGTTAGGAATGCCGTTCGTGATCCGAAAGTGATGTATCTCATCATTCTGTTCATTTTCGCGTATTTCGCGCTCTGGTTCTCGCTTCCCGTGGGGCGCGGAATATGGATGTATTTGGTGATGGCCGCGCTCGCGTGGTTCGTTGTCGAACTTAAAATCAATTGGAACGACCCGGAGCGGATTAAGAAAGCCGTCTATATTGGTTTGTTCCTGATGCTCTTCGATTTTGCAGTGGAGAACAGCGGGAAGACGCTGGGTTATTGGACTAGCCACCAGAGCTCCCATTTCTTCCTCGCGGTTCCTGTTGAAGTTATGCTCATCTGCGTGATGGGCGGCGCGGCCTGGGCGCTCTATCTCCCGCGCAAGTTCAACCTCGCGCACAGCGTTCTTGATATACTCACGTTCGCGCTCTTCGGCTCGCTTGGCGAATATCTGCTCGGGCGGAATGAACTGCTTATTTATTCGGGCGGCTGGACGTCGCTGCACGCGTTCCTCGGCTACGGCGCGACCTGGATGATTCTGCATTACATAAGATACAGTGTGCTGCCTGACGAGGAGCAAGTTGAAATGGTCGAGGAGACGAGAGTTGAGCGCGCTGAAAGACCGAGACAGGTGCGCGCGCCAGTAAGGAAAAGAAGAAGGCGCTAGCGCCACTAAATTATTTGAACCGGTCGTTGCTTAAAGAGCGGCTTCGTTCTCCCTTTAAATTCGGCAAGCGTATTGGGGAACGTTAGATGGTGCGGCCTCTTTGAAAGTATCCCGTCACCCGGCCCACTAGGTTCGGCTAGTTTTTCTTCTTTTTTTTGCAGTTTAAACCGCGTTTCTATATTTTTTGTATATTGTTGTTTAATTTCATCTAAAATGTCAAGGCCGCCTGTGGGCACGTGGTCAAAATCAAAAATAACCACGTGTGGCTTTTCTTCGATTACTTTGCAAGCCATTTTTCTATATCCTAGTAATGGCGCGTAATTTTCATGATCGGCGATTATGATGTTGGGGCGCGTCTTGTCGCGTTCGGAAAACCAGTCGGAACCGGACTTGGCGTCTATTATTTCAAATTTAAAACGTGCGAACCACGAGTGTTTGGCGGTGTCCGATACGGCTTTTTTAATCTCCTCGCGCACATCGACCGACCCGATAACTATCAAAACGTTTACATTTACCACAAAACCACCTCTAGAACAAGTAATCTTTTTTACACGAACAAATTTATATCTCTTTTTATGTTCGTTCAGAAGAAATACGACGTGCTCTCCTTTTCCCTTTCTATCGCGTAGTCCAGGAGCGCGAGCATCTTCTTCGAAGTTGGCACGCCCACGTACGCGATTCTCCCGTTTATCGTTATTGTCGGCGTCGCCTCTATCTCGCACTCCTGCGCGCGCATTTTTCCCTCGTCGGTCGCGATGCTGACCTCCCGCACAATTGCCGGCGCGCGCAGACCCGCGACCGTGTGCTTCGCTATCTTGAGCGCGCGCGGCGAATGCGGGCAGTCCGGCGAGGTTAGTACCTCGACTAGTATCGGGTTCATTTGAGCACCACTGGTCGATATAATTTACATCATGGAACTTAAAAAGATTGCTGTTTCGTTTGGCGCGCAATTTGCCCTCCGGGCAAATGCGCATTTTTGCGACAAGCTTCGCGCGTCGCGCGAAGATGTCCATTTTTCGCGAAGCGAAAAATTGGAAGCAAAAATTGCGCGTTCCTCATCAGTTTGATGGCGCAGAAATCCCCGCACATGCTGCACGCGGGGCTCTTTGTGCCTCGTCTTTTTTTGTACTCGCGCGCACGCACTGGGTCGAGCGCGAGCGAGAATTGTTTCGCCCAGTTGAGTTGCGCGCGCGCCTTCCCCATCTCAAAATCAATTTTCGAGCGTTTGAGTTTCACGATGTCGGCTGCGTGCGCGGCGAGTTTCGCGGCGATCACGCCCTCGCGCACGTCATTTTCGGTTGGAAGCGCGACGTGCTCGCTCGGGGTGACCACGCACAGGAAATCCGCGCCTGCCGCTGCAGCGAGCGCGCCGCCTATCGCGGCGTTTATGTGGTCGTAGCCGACCGCGATGTCGGTGACGAGAGGGCCGAGGACGTAATAGGGCGCGCCCCTGCAGATGCGCTTCTGGAGCGCGACGTTTTGCGCGATCGTGCTAAGCGGCATGTGGCCCGGGCCCTCGCAGATTACGGAGACGTTTTCCGCGTGCGCGCGCCTCGCGAGCTCGCCCTGAATTTTTAATTCGTGAATTTGAGCGGCGTCGTTCGCGTCGCTGAGCGCGCCTGGCCTGAGCGCATCGCCTATGCTTATAACCACGTCGTTTTCGTGCGCCGTTTCGAGAATGTAGTCGAAATTTTTATAGAGCGGGTTTTCCTTTTTGTTGTGGAGCATCCAAGTCGCGAGAAAGCACCCGCCCCTGCTTACAATCCCCAAATCCCTTTTTCTCGCGAGGCGGATGCCATCCCGCGTTATCGCCGCGTGGAGCGTGAGAAACGAGGTGCCGAGTTTGATGTGTTTTTGTATCGCGGCGAGCATCTCGTCCTCGCTCATATCATAAATTTTTCCACCGCGTTGCGTGGCTGCGAGCGCCGCCCGGTAGATGGGGACAGTTCCCACAGGAATTTTTGCATTTTTTATCACCGCGCACAAAATGTCGTCGAGCGGGCCGGCGATGCTGAGGTCCATCACGGTGTCTGCGCCAGCGGCAACCGCGGTTTTTAATTTTTTAATTTCTTCCTTTACGTTGACGTAATCCGGGGACGCGCCGATGTTCGCGTTAATCTTCGTTGCAAGTCTTTCGCCAACGCCACAAACAAAAACGCCACTAGAAAGAACGACCGCTCGGCCACGCGCGATGGAACGCGCGAGTTTGTCTAAATTTATCTTTTCTTTTTTTGCTATCGCCTTGGCCTCGGGGGTGGCGACGCCTCTTTTTGCAAGTTCCATCTGGGTCATGACAATCCTCCTTAAAAATCACGGTTTATGAGAAAATCAGAGATTTGGAGCAGGTCGCGGGTTGCGTTGTTTTTCGGAAGAATTTGAAGTCCTGCCTTCGCGCGCTCGACCATCGCCTTCGCCTTGTCCCAGGCGTATTTTATCGCGCCGTGTTTTTTGATTAGTTGCACGGCCTCTGCGATTTTCTGCTTGTCGCGCGTTCCGGAATCGAGAAGGCCTATCAGTTGTTTTTTCTCGTCCGCGCTGGAGAGTTGTAATGTGTGGAGCACCATTAGGGTGCGCTTGCCCTCGGTTATGTCGCCGCCTATCTCCTTCTTGTATTTTTCCTCCTCGCCTATCAAATTCAAAATATCGTCCTGAATTTGGAAACCGATTCCGACCGCCATTCCAAAATCTTTCAGCGCGCGCACCTGCTCGCCCGCGCCGCCTCCAACGAACGCGCCGACCTCGCACGCGACGCTTATGAGCGCGCCGGTCTTTCCGCCGACCATTTCAAAATAATCCTTTTCGACCAGGTTCCATTCCTTCCGCGCGTGCCAGTCGAGTTCGACCCCCTGACCCTCGAGAACCCTGCTGAACGCCGCCTCGAGCATCCTCTGGGCGCGTATTATTTTCTCGTGCGGGATTTTTGCGTCGAGAACGGCCTGCCACACGAGCATGAAAAGGCCGTCGCCCGCGTTAATTGCGATGGGGGTGCCGTATGTTTTGTGCAGGCAGGGCTTGCCCCTCCGCAGTTCTGAATCGTCCTCGATATCATCGTGGATTAGCGTGAAGGTATGGAACATCTCGATTGCGGCTGCGATCGGGAGCGCGGTCTTCTTCTTCCCGCCAACCGCCTCGCACGAGAGCAGGCAAAGCGCAGGCCTGAAGCGCTTCCCACCTCTGCCCAACAGGTCCCAAACGGGCGCGTAAACCGCGGTCGGTTTTTTGTTCTTCGGGATGATGTGCTCGAGTTCGGCGTCCACTAGTTTGGAATAGTGCGAAAGCGTTTGCGGCATTTCCCCGTCCGTGCGGTTCGCCAAATTATCACGCCAGTCCGACATCAACCTAAGTCGACGAGATTCGACAATGTGTTTTTTATTTTGCCCGCCCCAAGCGCATACACGAGCTTGCCGAAGCGCGGACCCCTGTCCTTTCCAAGTAGTGTTTGATACAACGTTTTAAAAAGCTCGTTTGGCTGGAGGCCGTGCTGTTTCGCGACTTCAAAAACCAGATTGTGCACCGCAAGCGCGTCCATGTCCTCTTTGAGCGCGAGCGCAAACGCCCGAACCGCGCCGTTGTTTTCCGTCGGCTTTCTCGGCTCGAATTTGAAAACATATTCGTCGGGTGCGTAGCCCTCGTTGAGCCAGTGCTGTATGAACGGTTTCAGGTACTCCGCCCCTGCGGGATCTCCGACGAGTTCCCCGACCGTTTTCCAATCTCCGTAAATTTGGTAGTAGAGGAGGAGGTCGGCAAACTGCGCGCGCCAATTTATTTTTTCCGTTGAAAGGGAGAACGCGACCGCGCGTTTTCTTTCCGCGCGGGAAAGCGCTGCCCCGTCTCCTTCGGCGAGGCGCGCCGCCTCGGCGAAATCATCGTAAAGCTGCATCAGCCGGTTCCCCGTCGGGTCAAAGTCCTTGTTCTCCTGTATGTCGTGTTTGAGGAGTTGGTACGAGAGGAGTTCGGGCGGCACGAGGGAGAGAACGTCGCACACCCCGAGCCCCGCCCCTTTTGATTTCGAGTATTTTTTCCCTTTGAACAGGATGAATCCGAATTTGTACGTGATTGGCGGCTCCTTATGGAAAACCTCCTCGAAGACTGCGCGCGCCGTGTCCCACGAGCCGCCGCGCGTGTGGTGGTCCATGCCCGCGCCCTCGACGCCCGTATTGAAAACGTCCATCCACGCCGGCCAGTGGAGGCGCCAAGTGAGTTTGTATTTGTGCTCGCTTATTTTCGACTCGCCTGAAAAACCGCATCCTTTAGTGTAATCGACATCGCGGACGCACGAATACGAAAAATGGTTTTCATCGAACGCCGTGACGCTCGTGGTGGCGATTTTGCCGCAATTGGAACAGACGGGCATCAGGGGGCTCCAGTCCGCGGGCGCGTCCTTCAGCGAGGTCCGCGAGACGACCTCCCTTGCCTGCTCGTAATTTTTGAGGAAACGGCGCGCGTACTCGTCGAAGTTTCCCTGCGCGTAGAGCTCGTTCGCCTTGTGGATTTTTGGACGGATGCTGAACGTTTCCATTATCCCCTTTGCCTCGTTAAGGAAGTGGTCCCCGAAGGACCCGCAGCACCCGTAGGGGTCCGGCACAACGGCAAGCGGCTTCCCGAGGTGGGGGACGAGCGCGCGCTCGAATTCCGCCATCGAAACAGGAACCGCGTCGAACGCGTCGAAAATGTCGGCGATGAAATGGAACTCGCTTGTGCATCCCTTTGTTTTTAAAAATTTTTGTATGACCGCGGGGTACAGGAACTCGCACAGCGTACCGAGGTGGCACGGCCCGCTCGTAGTCATTCCCGAAGTTATTACGATTGGTTGTTTTTTTCTCTCGATGATTTGCTCCGAGAGTGGCTCAATCCAATGCCGCGGGGGTTGTTCCATATTAAAGCACCACGGGCCCGAGGGGAGTTTGTGAGAGAAAGAAAGTTGTTTTCTTGTTCCTCCTTCGAACCCCTGGCCTACTGGTTAAGAGCCAGACGCTCTACCAAGCTGAGCTACGGGCCCGCGCTTAGGTTATGGCGGTAGGAATATTAAAGTTGTTCTGTTTGACGCGTTTTGCGTTTGGCAGGCAAACAAAAAGAATATATAAAAGATGTGGTATAATTCCACATATGATTAGGAAGAAAAAGGCGACAAAAAAGAAGACGGCGAAGGCGGGAAAAACAGAAAAGCCCATAAAACCAGGCAACGAACTGCTTCTGAATAAACACGCACGAGAATTTTTGCTCCAGGTTGCGGGTGAGAACGCGCTCTCCGTCGTCCGCGAGATTGCGCAGCCGATGAGCGACGAGCGCCTCGCGGAGAATTGCAGGTTGAAGGTGAGCGATGTGCGCGCGGTGCTTAACAAATTGCATAATTACGGGGTTGTTGATTACGAGAGAACGAGGGATAAAGAAAGCGGGTGGTACTCGTACACGTGGAAACTGCGCCCCGAAGCCGCCGTGCGGCTGCTTGCTGAGAGAAGGGAAAACGCGGCGAAGGAAATCGAGGAGAGACTCATGTTTGCGCGCTCGTATAATTTTTTTGGTTGTCTGTCTTGCAAGAAGAAGGGCGAGAAGATTCCTTTTGAAATCGCGGTCGAATGGAGTTTCAAGTGCCCTTCCTGCGGCGGCGCGTTGTCTTACTGGGACAACAGAAAAGATATCCGCGAGTTGGAAGCAGAGTTGAAGCGCGCGCGCGCGCCTTAGGCGCGCATTGTGTGAAGGAATATAAACCTAAGGGTATAGAATTACTTGTTTTAAGCGGAGGCAGCGGGGTATTGCTGTTTACAGCACCCTAGGGGTAGCATGGAGTGCCCGCTGGGCTCATAACCCAGAGATCGTTGGTTCAAATCCAGCCCCCGCTACTTTTTTATAATTTTGCGCGCGGGGCGGGCCCCCCGCTTCCACTAAACTATCTTGATGTAAAATAACAAAAAACAAAGGTTTAAATTGTTGTTGTAACTATAGTTACATATGATTATTTATTTTTTTGACCTTAAAGCAAAAAATCCACAAAGATACAACACTACAAAGCGTCGCTTCTACTACCAATTAAAAAATTCAATTCTTCCCAGCTCAAACTGGAAGACGAAGTCCGTTCTTGCGGTTCCGTCTAAACTTGAAAAAAATGCCGATGTTTTTTTTAAAAAATGGAAGGGAGCCATACGGCTATACAAAATAAAAACACAAAAAATAACCCGTGTGTTCTAACAACCAACCCCCTCTAAATAAAAGGAACCAATTAAACAAAAGGAGCAATAGCGGAAGCGCGGGGGGCTATCTCCTAAACCCGCCGAAACCCAGCCCGCTCCGGCCTTCGCTTTTCTCAGCGAACTCTTCAACCATCTGCTGGGGTGCCGAGCTCTGTTTTGACACGACGACAACATCCTCAACCGAGCGTACGTTTTTGTACAGGACGCTCCTCTCCTTCAGTATCCTCTTCGCCTCGTCCCTGGAAATGCTCTGGAGCGGCTCCATCGTCATCCGGACAACCTCACCTTTCTCCAAATCAAGAATAAGGTCCTGCACAATACCCAAAAACTTTCCGCCGTCGGTGTAAATATCCATGCCGTACAATCTAGACAATTTCATGCTCATCCAACCACCTTCAACACCAACCTTTTATTTTATATATTTAAAAACCTTACTACTTCCGGTATTCGCATGCCCAAAGAAACCCTCCTGCACACAAAACCCGCCGCGCTGCTCTCCATGCTAAAAGATACCGCCACGACCTGGAACCTCTCCGGCGCCGCGCGCCGCGCGGGCCTCTCCTACGTCCACACGACAAAAACACTCCGCAAATTCGAGAAGGACGGTCTGGTGTCGTTCGAGCGCAAGGGCAGGGCAAAACACGTGAAATTAACCGAAAAAGGATTAACAATCACGAGCCTCCTCGACGAGCTCATGGTGAAGCTAACCCCCCCCGCGCCGGCGGTGCTGGCGCAAAAAGAAAAAGATATGAAGGAAGTCAAGGAAAAAGAGCAAAAGGAAACGAAAGAAGCAAAGGAAGAGAAAAAGTAATCACACCGCGCGCAACGCGAGCCGTTTTCTTTCCGAGTTTAAAATATGGGCGTAATCCCTATAATGGCAGAACGCGGTCACCGAAATCGGGTGCTCCCCCGGCGCGGTGAGCTGGTTGCCCCAGACGTCGACAACGACCTCCTTCTCCTCGAACGGGCCCATATACCCGAGACGGACCTCCCTCACCTTCGCGAGACCGGTTTGGTCGAACCCAAGGCTCCTCGGCGCTTCGACTACGACGGACGTCAGGACGCGCTCCTCCCTGAGGTTTTTGAGCGCTATTCGCAATTCCACGGACTCGCTTTTGCGTGCGATCAGCCGGTACGGGTTGAAGTGCAGTTTCAAATCGTAAGGTATCTTCTTGGTTAGCTCGTCGCCGATGTCCTTCTTACCAAACATATCCAACAAACCCATTTTCCCACCAACGCATAACTTCTTTACCCAAAATTATTTTAAACTCATCTACTTAATTCTATCGGTGGTCTTATGGATCCGTTGTTCTTGGGTTTAATCGTTCTGGTGGCGCTCGTCGTTCTCGCGGTCGTGCTGGTATACAACTCCCTCGTGACGCTGCGCAACCGCATAGACAACGCCTGGCATCAGATAGACGTCCAGTTAAAGAGGAGGTACGACCTCATCCCAAACCTCGTGGAGACGGTGAAGGGCTACGCGAAGCACGAGAAGTCCACTTTCGAGATGGTCACGAAGGCGCGCTCGCAAATGATGGGCGCGACGACGATGAAGGAGCGCGCGGCGGCGAACGATCTTCTCACGAACGCGCTAAAATCCCTTTTCGCGGTTGCCGAGGCCTACCCTCAACTGCGCGCGAACGAAAACTTCAAGATGCTTCAGGAGGAGCTCGCCGGCACTGAAAGCAAAATCGCCTACTCGCGCCAGTTCTACAACGACAGCGTGATGGAGTACAACATCAAAATCCAATCCTTCCCCTCGAATCTAATCGCGGGTGCGTTTAGTTTCGGCCAGCGCGAGTATTTCGAAATCGAGGGCAAGGAGAGGAAAGCAGTCACGGTTTCCTTCTAGCCGGCGAACTGCGGCACACGGCGGTCCAATGCTCTACCAACAAATAGAAAGCAATAGGAGAAAGTCACTGCTTTTAATCATCGTTTTCGTTCTCGTAATCTTGGCGCTCGGCTATGTTTTCGGCGAGTTGTTCGCGCTCGGCTATTTCGGGCTTCTGCTCGCCCTCGTTCTCGCCTCGGTTTCGGCGTTCGGGGGTTATTACTACAGCGATTCCATAGTGCTGAAAATAAGCAACGCGCGCCCTGCGCCAAAGGAGGAATTCCCCCACCTCATAAACACGATTGAGGGTCTTTCGATTGCTGCGGGCTTCAGAACGCCGCCGCGCGCGTACGTGATAGACGACCCAGCGCCCAATGCGTTTGCGACCGGCCGCGACCCGGACCACAGCGCGATCGCGGTCACGACAGGGCTCCTGCAGAAACTCGACCGGTACGAGCTCGAGGGCGTGCTCGGGCACGAGATGTCGCACATCAAAAATTACGATATACGGCTCGCGACGCTTGCGGTCGTGCTCGTCGGAGTCGCCTCGATTCTAAGCAACTTCATCCTGCGCGGTTTTTACTGGCGCGGGAGAGGTGGGAGCGGGGGCAGGCGGGGAGGCGGCGCGCTCGTCGTCCTGTTCGTGATCGGAATTTTCTTCGCAGTTCTCGCGCCTTTTCTCACCCAACTGCTGCGGCTCGCGCTCTCGAGGCAGAGGGAATACCTCGCGGACGCTGACGGCGCGCTCCTCACGCGCCACCCAGAAGGGCTTGCGAGCGCGCTCGAGAAAATATCAAAGGACGCGAACAAACTTCACACGGCGAACGACGCGACGGCCACGCTCTTCATCGTGAACCCATTCAAACGCGGCCTCAACATCGGCGGCCTGCTCGCCACGCACCCGCCAATAGAGGAAAGAATAAAGAGGCTGCAAGCAATGTGAAACCTGCGCGCGAATAACAACGAATAAAAACCTCCTCCTTTTTAACTTCAGATATGTGCAAGCTCTCGGTACAGGGGACGCGCGCGGTAATGGACTGCGCCTCCTGCCCTTTCGAGATGTTCAGCGCGAAATGCATTAACAGCCAGCTCCACGACCTCAGCATGCTCACCGACGTCGACATCAAGACGATGCGATACGAGGAGGAAACAATAATCGAGTTCAACGAGGAAAAGACGCGCGTAATAATGGAATACGCAAACCTGATCCGCGAAGTCGAGCGCGTCATGTCCGATCCAGCATCATACGGCCGCAAGGAAGACGACTACCACCCCATACGGAAGAAATTCCTGGAAAAAATGTTCGAAGCGCTTTTCATGAGCCCAGTCCTCACGCTCCAGATGATAAAAGACTACCACGAGCCAGAGCCGACGAAAGGCATTTTCATGGACGGCTATCACAAATTCTCCACATATCTCGCAAACGTCTCCGAAAAAATTTCCTCGACGGAGTTCTACAAACTCGTTTCAAAATACAAGGACGTGCGCGCGGCGTTCGCCTCGCTTGCGGGGCTGAAGAGTTTCCAGTTCATCGACTCGCTGATGTTCGAACTCCCGCCCGATGCAAAACCATTGACAGAGCCTGGCGCGGTTTATGATTTGGGGTTTGGAATAACCGCAAAACTCTACTCGCTCGAAAAATCCGAGGCGAACCTCTACACACACGAGAACAGCCTCATCCAGAGCCTCTCACCGCAACTGCAGAAAATGCTCAAACAGGCGATAGACGTGGGGATGTCCTCTCGCGAGGAGGTTATAGACCCCGCGGCTGCGTATGATGCTAAGGTGCGCGCGTACCGCCAGCAATTCATCGACATGGCCGCCACGCAGGGCGTTCCGCTTTCCCTCCAGGAGGCGATGGCGATGGGCAGGGAGGCGGCGAACTGGGTCGTCGGTCTCGGAAGCCCGATTGAAAACATGGCGCTCGACAGGAACAACATAACCGACATCTATCTCGACAGCGAGAACTCGCCAATCTACATCGAACACGCGAAGTTCGGTTTGTGCCACACGCTCTGGAGATACAACAAGGAACTTCTGGAGCGCGCGGTCCACAACATCGCGGCAACGATGAAAGAATCGCGCAGGTTCGATTTCAAGAACCCGATTCTCGACACGATGTTCAACCGCCTCGGGCTGCGCTGCCACATACAGGGCCCGCCCGCGACTTTCGGCGAACTCCAACTCGCAATCCGCGTCAACAAGGAAACGCCATTCACGTACCCACAGTACATCCAGCTCTGCAGCCTCACGCCGTTCTACGCTGGCTACGACGATTTGATGGTCGGCCTCGGCTGCTCCGAAGCAGTTCTCGGCTTGAAAGGAGTTGGAAAAACCGCGTTTACGGCAGCGAAAATAATCTCCATCGGCACGAAGAAACGCATACTCCCGATTCAGGACATAGAGGAGATTCCTGTGCGCGCGTACCGGAAGCGCGGGTTCCACATAGGCGCGATGCACGTTCAAAGTTCTGATCAGGAAGCAGAATCCTCGAAAGAACTGTCTCTTCTCACAATGGCGAACGCCTCGCTGAGAATGGGCGACTCCTGCCTCATCGTGAACGAGCTCCGCTCTCGCCTCGCGATACAGGGGCTCATCAATCTGCTCAACACGCAAACCGGCGTTTTCTGTCTTTACAACCTCCACGGCCAGAGCATAAAGGACGTTCAGGACCGCCTCGAGACTGTTTTCGGCGTTCCTGCTGCCTCGCTTTTCACAACAGAGCGCTTCTCATTCCTGAAAAAAATAAAATTCAAGCGAAGAGGACCAGTCCACCGCGTTCTCGCGCAACTCCTCGAAACCGACGCAGAGCGCCGCCAGTTCATAGAACTTTTCACGTACAAGCGCGGCACTTCGCCAGAAACCTCCTCTCTTCAATGCAACTTCATCGCGAACCCCGAGGCGTCCGCGTGGTCGCTGAGCAACACGAGCATCGCGAGTCTCGAGGAAAACCTGAACGTGAACTACATACCCCCGGTCCTCCAGCGCCGCAGCGAGGAGGCAGGCCTCACCCCGCTTCAAAACATACTCCAGGCATTTTTCAAGGGCAAGATTTACTCGGACATAGCGAAGGCTTCGAACGCGCTCAACGCGCCGCAACTCACGGAAATAGATTTCGTGCTCAAATGCAACTCGGAGGCGAACCTCCTCCTCGCTGAAAAGGAGCAGGAGAACGGCTCGATCGATTACAAAGACGTGGAGCCAATTTGGATGCAAAAATTCAAGGACTTCGTCGAAGCAGAGTTGCGCTCGGTTTAGTCGCGCGCAAGTAATATAAATCCGTTCATGCATAAACTATTACTTATTCTACAAGGTGGTTTTTGTGTCAAAAGTCGATATGGAAAAAAGTATACTCATCTTACGCGCCGGGAGCCCAGTTCCAGAAGCTCAAAGTATAGCAGTTCAGGACGCGGTGAAACGCGCTGCATCAGACCCGCAAACCGCAATTTCAATTCTAGACCTTGTTTTAAGAAATCCCGCCGACGGCAATATTTTGGATATGGCTGTAAAGGCGATTGACCAGCTAGACCACGAAGAAGCAGCGGGCATATTCCTCAGGGCAAGGGAGCACGAAAATCCAAAGATTGCTGCAATGGCATTCTTTGGTCTCGCAGGATTAAGTGCACGAGAAGGCAACAATAGCTTAATGCGCGAGTATTTGGAAATTGCTGAGGAAAAAATAAAAAACATAGGGGACGCAGAAAAGCGCATAAACGAAGAGCGTGATAAAATTCAATTTAGGTATGAGTTGACGGTGGCATACGGCATCCTAAAAGAAATGAATGATACCCTTTTTCCCATATACGCGTCAGATGTCAATAAATTTTTAGAAAAAGTTGAAAAATTAAGTAAAATGGGGCTTCCAGAAAAAGCGAGCGAGAAAGACAAGGAACGGTATAACAAACTACAAGCGGCTGCAGAAGATTTGAAGCTCGTATTACACGGCAAAGCAGACCTAAGAGACACAGTCAAAAAAGCGCTAGGACAAAACAAACTAGAGAAGAAAAAAAACTTTCAACCTCATTAGAACAGAGATGCGCTCACTCCCCTCCCCTTCTTTTTATTACCATCACAACGTCCCCATCCTGCAGCACGTGCTTCAAGCCAACCTTCTGCCCTCCGAATCTAACTGATTTGCCCCAGATGAACGCGTGCTTGAACTCCTCCTTCAAACCCCTGTGAAGCTTACCGCACACCTCCTCGACATCAGCCCCCCTCCTTATTATCATCGGCTCGTCCAAATCAGCCTCGCCCTTCCAGGGCCGCGTGTAGACGCGCATCAAATCCAACTTATCATAAATCTTATCCCGCAACTCCTTGATCCCGATTTTTTTCTCGGCGGATACGAGAACCGCGCCCTCTCCCTTTGCCACGAGTTCCCTCCGAATGGCCTCGCGCGTTTTCTCGTCGACCAAATCGATTTTCGCAACCACTACGAGCGCCGGTACGTACCTCCTGTTTCCAACCACGACATCGATAAACCCGTCAACATCAACGTCCTCGCGCAGGACCACGTTCGCGTTGTAAATGCTGTAAACGCCCAGAACATCCTGTATCATTTTTTCGTCCAGTTTCGTCATCTTCACGGTGCTGCTCACGTTCACCCCGTCCTTTTTCGTCGGCGTTATCACGACATGCGGAGGATGCGCGTTTATCCTTATTCCCATCTCATGAAGTTCCTTTTTTATCACATCAAACTTCTTCACGCCGAACGCGTCCAGTAGAATCAATATCAAATCCGCGCCCCTCGCAACAGATAACACTTCCTTCCCCCTTCCGCGCCCCTCGCTCGCGCCCTCAAGGATTCCTGGCAAATCCAAGATTTGTATGCGCGCGCCCTTGTGCATCATCACGCCTGGCACGACGCTCAGCGTCGTGAATTCATACGCAGCCACCTTCGATTCCGCGCTCGTGAGCGCGTTCAGCAAAGTGGATTTCCCCACAGACGGAAACCCAATGATAACAACGCTCGCGTCCCCACTCCTCCTTATGTCGAACCCGCCGCCCTTCCCCTTGCCGCTAGGCTTTGTCATCTCCTTCTTCAGTTTCGCGAGTTTCGCCTTCAGCATCCCGAAATGGTGCTCAGTGCCCTTGTGGTACTGCGTCCTCTTCATCTCGTCCTCGATTTCCCTTATCTTGTCGCCTATGCCCATGTTCAACTCCCCACTAAACTACGTCGTTATACCCTCTCGCTTCCTAGCCCGCCTCGCGTTCAGTCCTCTTGGCACGGTTTTGAAAACTTCCTCAATTCTCTTCTTTCCACGATAAACCAACTCAAATTCTTCAGTTTTAGCGTAAACCTCCGCGCGGACCGTTTCATCTGCCCTATCCAACGCCGGCGTGCCCTCCTCTTTAGCTCGATGTACAGCCAATAAAAAAGCCGTAAAATAGTGGTCAAAGTCGAACACAGGGGATTGCGCAGACAAACCACGCTCCAACTCACCTAAAATTCTTTGTGCGTTGTAGAGATAAAATATATGGTCCACCCGGTCAACTAGGTCTCTATACTCTTTGGTCCGATACAACGCATTGTAGCCCAATATTCTCTCAAGTGCATCAAAATTAGTGTCAATGCTCCTGCGCCCCAATTCCCGTGCGTATCTTTCAGCAAGTAGAAACAACCCCGCAACACACGCGCCCCTCCACTTTTCGTCGTTGCCTAATACCTCAAACATGTTGGTCGCGTGAAAGCCGCCAACCCCCACGGCCGCCTTCACAACTTCCTCCAAAACCTTCTCATTTGCGGGTTGCTTCGTAACAGTTGCAAAAACAGCGAAGGGATGCTCGCCAGTAAACCCCCTAGCTTCTCTGATGGCGCTGAGCTGTTCGGTCTCGATGCCGCTGGCAGCGAGCTGAAGGCAACGGTTAACCGCTCTCAAGTTCATCCCAGACTCACCTTTCTCTCCTTCGCGCGCCCCTGCGCGCCAAACAATAGGATTATAAAAAAGAAAAGATAAATAATACTGGATGGTATGGCCTCGCTAACGCTTGAAAAAAAAGCAACACCCCCGCCCCCAAAACCAAACGAACAATTGGACTTCTTCCTTCACCTCGGACCACGCGCCGAGGGAAAGCAGGAGATACACTGGCGGGCAACAATAAGGGTAACCGAGGCCGGACTGCTTTCTCTCTCGCGAATTTTTATGGATTATGTTAATGAGCGACTGTTTTTTTTCGCAACCCAGAATATAATGGGAAAGAAATACACGCGAGATGAGATTGCAAGGACAGTGCTGAACGAAGTTGGAAATAAGACAAACGAGCTCGTCGAGATTCAGGAGCAGTTAAAACGTCTTCGTTTAGGCGCGCTCAAAGAAAATATTGATATTGTTCTGCTCGAGGATGTCCCCAAACTTCGCGCGGAAGCGGAGAAAAAGCGCAAGAACCCAACGGAGCTAACACTCATAATAACCGCGCTTCGCGCGTCCATCAAAAAGCATGAAGAAGCGCTCAAAAAGGAACTAGCGCCAGAACTATTTTAGTAATGCTAAAATTATGTTGGTATCAGCCCGCCCCTTTCATAAGTCCAGCCCGCGAACTGCCCTTCTTTTCTTCTCGTAGCCCGCGTGCCTTTACAAACTTCTCTATTTTTTCGACTATCTCGCCGGCGCTCGCCCCGCCCAATACTGCAAATCTCAAATCATCGGCGATTCTCTTCAGCTCCGAATAGCGTTCTTTATCCTTACTGCTTCCGCCACTCCTCGGGTTCGCCATCCCCAAAACGTTGAACACACTCACAAACGTTTTAGCAGTTTCCTTGTCCTTTACGGCCGTTAAATCCTCTTCACCGCAATTCAGCAAATATCTGAACAGAATCCTTTCGCCCATCTCCTTTACGCTGCCGAACTCATCGTTCAAGTTCTTCATCTTCTCTCCAGCGGCTTTCAAATATTTGTCCACAAACAGACCGCTCCCGTCTCGTGCGGCGATTCCAGCAAGGCACAGGCAAGCCATTGCTGCAACCCGAGGGTCTTGCTCCGTACTCATTTTTTCAAAAATTTCCTTTGTCTTCCCGTCGGCCTTTTCAGCAACCGCCTCGACGATCGCGTCCAAAACGCTCGCGCCAGCAGGCTTTTTCAAGATTATGAGGACCACTTCGATCAAATCATCAACGTTTTTGGCTTCTCCTATCTCCTTGAGGTGCTCCTTCTCGTTCCCGCCAGCTAGTTTTTCCTTAACCTTCCGAACGAACTCAGAAACCGCCTCCATTGTCTTTTCGCTGCTCGGCTTCGTTTTTAACTCCTCAAGGACCCCACCAATCTCAAAAGAATTATAAATTGCGAGCATGTCCTTCCGCCTTTCATCGAAAAATGTCCTGCCAATCACAGTCAAAATCGTCTTCATCGTTTCGAGATCGCCCTGCTCCGCAGCCTTTGCCGCAAGCCCCATAAGGCCCATCTCGCCAACCATCGCGACGTTTATGTCCGGGTTCCGTAGTAAGCTCGCAAATATCTCGGCAGCTTCCGAGCCCCCGATTTCAATGCCCGCGTACATCGCGTTTTTCAAAACTTCCCCGCCTGCATAATTTGCAATCGCCTCGCCAACCACGCTCATTGCGCCTCGCCCGTACCTCTTGTTTAGTTCCTCGGCTCCAACAATGGCGTCCAACTGTTTCCACTTATCCCTGCTTCTCACGAGCCCTATGAGATACTCAACATCCCTCTCCTCGGACACAAAACCACTCCAGAATAAGATTAATTGTTATGCGCGCACAGGTATATTAACATTCTTCCAACACTTTCTTAGAAACGCTAAAATATACTTAGCATTTATAACCAACCATTAAATACGCGCGCCTGCAAATACATATATCTTATGAGACAACGCATGCGGGTAGGTTTTACTTCTGACAACCACGGCAACCTAGAGCAATTCCTGCGCTCGCTTGACTACATGCGGAAAAACGACCTCGCGGCCTTCATTTTTGGCGGCGACCTCCTCCCGAAGAACATAGGAAGCGGCCAGCTTGTGGGGAAGCCGGCACGCGTGGAAAACAGCAAACTGATAACTAGACAGCGTGCGTTCTTGGAAAACGAACTTCTCCCGCTTCTAATACGCTTCCACGAGAAAAACAAGGACCGCAAAATACTGCTGATGCTTGGGAACGACGATGCGAAATCGCATCTCGAACTGCTCAAGGACAAGGAAGTCGACGGCAAGGTCTTCCATCTTTTGCATGACAAGGATGCGCACATCAACAATCGGCGCATCGTCGGCTGTTCCTATGTGCCCATCTCTCATCCAGACGCCATTCGTTTCAAGGATTGGGAAAAACCAGACCCGCCGCACGATTTAGGCGCCTATTCCACAAAACTTTATCTCGATGGCGTTCCTGTCGAGGGATACAAAAGCGAAGGAAGCGATTTGGTTAGGATGCAGTTCCACCTTCACGATAGTTTGAGCATAGGCAAACATCTCGAGCAGGAGCTTTACACAAAAGACCCCAAGAACACAATTTATGTTTTCCACGCGCCGCCGTTGGGCAAAGGCGATGAGGCAATTGATTTTGCGGATGATAAAAATCACGCAGGCAGCCAGGCGATTTACGATTTCATTCTTCATCTCCAGCCACTCCTCACGCTCAGCGGCCATATGCACTGGACTGTTGAATACTCTGGAGTGTTCAAAATAAACATAGACGCGAGCACGTGCGTTGCAGTTGGAAACGATCCAAAACCAGACTCGCCGTGGGTTATAATATTTGACACACGAGATCTGTACGCAGTAAAACGGTTCCAAATTTAAACGAACCACGCCTCCACAAAAAACATCATTCCAATACACCGCACGCGCACCAAAATTACAATTTCAATAAACCCGAGCGCGCTCCACAAAAGCGAACCCCGCCCCGCGGTTCATCGTCACGATATTGATTGGATTATTTTGATGGTGGAGGAATGCCTGCGCGACCATAAACCACGAAAGATGTGAAAA
Organism: Microcaldota archaeon; assembly: GCA_964632135.1. GTDB lineage: Archaea > Micrarchaeota > Micrarchaeia > Burarchaeales > JBFMAP01 > JBFMAP01. Next base: position 6,789 of record CAZWEI010000002.1, on the reverse strand, counting down.
ACCCCATTTTTGCGCGCGTTGGGTTTACTGATAGAATAAAAATTAAAAAGAAGGTTTACTTACGCGCGGTTCTACTTAACATTTTTTTGGCGCGCGAAATTATCCACGACAACCCTCTACTAAAAATTTTAAAAACAACCTCAAGAATGATGGCGATGCCAGCAACAACAACACCGATAATGCCCTGTGCAATAGTCTCTGGTTTTGTTAACTGTCGCCACAAATCTTCTTTTTCAGATTCGTTGGTATAACTAGTGGATATATTAAACAACTCTGATCTGCACGGTTCTTCATTACCGCTTACCAAAAAGTCGAGATAGTACCGGCCCCCTTCCTCTATCTTAAACGAATTACCCACAATTCCATCTCGTTCTTCAGCATAATTTTCATAAGGAACAATATACGTTTCCTTACCCCCTAACGCCGTTATATTGAACGATTTAAGATGAAACCGATTCCGTGCTGGGTATTGGACAACATCCACACTAACTTCAATATTCTTTACTGCGTCAAATTCTTGTAAATTTCTTACGCTCATGTTTTTTATAAAAATTTTATCTCCAGCAAAATACGTTCCGTTGCCACTAAGTGAATAACCAATCTCCAAAACATCACAAACCACGGGCGCCGGAGGTTGAGAAATAACGTAACGTACCTCTATCAAGCCTGCTACTACGGCAGGCATCAGAACAATCAATGCAATCAAAACTAGACCTCTCAATCAGATCATCTTCACCTCTTTAACTCCCTCGAAATTATATATACTTAACTGTCCGCGAGCGCGCCAAAAGAAGTTTATTTCACGCATCCGCCTTCTGACATTTTCCATTGCCTGCACTGCGCGCGTATTTAAACCACGCCCTTTTTGTTAGGCGGTTTCCAAATAAACCAACATAATCTTAGCATTTCTAAAAAAGTTTATGTATCCTATCTTTCGCGCGCAATTTGCGCTCCGCGCAAATGCGCATTTTTGCGTAGCAAAAATTGCGCCTTTTTCTTCCCGAGCTCGCCCCTGACCTCTTCAATTATGCTTTCCTTGAAATTCGCTAGAAGGTAGTTATCTACACCAATCAGATAAAACACCACGCCGAGAAGAATGACAAAAATGCGCGGGTCCATGTACATCCTCAAGCCGAAAATAACGAGGAGCACGCCGAACACCATCAAATAAAATCCGCGTCGTTTTCCTTCCAATTTTTCGCCTCCGCGAAAAATGGACCATTTGCGCGCATGCGCAAATCAGTCACGCGTGCCATCGCCTCATTTCTTTCCATTAAGTGCCGCGTTCACAGCATCCGCATTTGCGTAGCATATTTTGCAGAATGTGTGGGAATACCCCTCCAAATCTAGTTTGCTTATTTTTTCCGCGCGAGAGGGAATGTCCCTCTTGCAAATTTCGCATCTCATGAAGATTCCGTGGTCCATATAGATTACCTCTCGCCTTTTGTCGCCTGTGAAAAGTAGTTTTTGCGCGCGGGTTTTTAAACTATTGCTTTTTAATGGATTTTTGCACATCTACATCATGCGACGCGAGAAAACGCTCGCCCTTCGGCGTAAGCATTAGTACGATGTTTCTCCCCCCTGGACTAGTTTTAACTTTTATAAATCCAACATAAACCGCATCCGTTATATGCGACAGCATCTTATCCCACGCCCCCTGCAGCACTTTCCTTCTCGTCACTACGTTAAATCTACGATAACCGCGTGAAACGTACCCCAATTTCTGCGCGAGATATTCAACAGAAACGCCCTGCGCTTTTTTCTCGCGTTCGCCAGTCCGTATCTCCTCCAAGATTCGGCGGATTTTCTCCTGTTCAAATGCATCTGGTCTCTTCTCAACCTCCCCCGTTCTCACTATCCCCGCAGTAGGAAAGTGCTGAATCTTTTTCCAGGCGGTTTTGCTAGGCATCTGCAACATCCTCACGCATCCTATCAAGCCTCTTCGAAATCGTATTAAGGCCATCAGCAATACTGCTATTTATGCGCCTGTGTACTTCATCCAGAACGCACGAAACAAGTCCTACCATGCAGAACTTCTCGGCTTCTAGCGAGAGAAGATCGTACTTGTATTTGTCTTTCAACACCCGCGTTCGCATTATTTGTTCGAAGGTGTTCTCCCCACCCAAAATCATCGGCGGGCTCTCTCCAAAATCCGCGGTTGTAAATCCATTGAGCAACCTTCTGCTTGCTAGGGAAACTAGAATCAAAAGATCATTTTCGTTTTTAACAAGTTTTTCGTGCGTCTTGCTGTGCTCTTCTAAGTTGTTAGACACGAAATCCACAAACCGCGCGTATCTGCCTTTTCCATAGGCCTCTAGACTTGCATCCAACCATTCGAGGGGAACTTTATCCCCTATCGCCTGATCCTTAACCCCATGAAGGATGTTGGCACTATTGATAACTTCTGTGCTTGGACGGCCAGTGAATGGAACAAAAAGCTCGGGTATAACCTCAGAGGAGAGCATAACGCCACGCACGCCATCCATGACTCTAGGTTCATATCTGACACGTATTGTTTTCTCCGTTTTTTTATGCATAATATCAGACCATACCGTGTCAAACAGCGTCTGTTCCCCGTATATGTGCTCGTAGTTACGGGCCCAATTCCAGAAATCAACCCCTATTTTTTCAAAAAGGACCCCTATCTTTTCATTGCACGAGACCAGCCTATCCTGCAAATGCGTTATTTCGCTTTTTTCACTCACATTTACGGCCAAATACAGCGCCTCTGCCATCTTCTCAGGTGTGATATATACTCTAGCATCTTCGTGTAGGCGTCTCCTTAGCTTGTGTTGGCTGTGTAGCTGTAACTCGCGGTTTGCCGTCGTCAGGCAATAACCCAAAATCGGTGCGTCTTCCTTTAAGTTATTTATCGCGGTCTCCAGCTCCGTCTTGAGCGTCTTTATTTCTCCCTTCCACACGCCCCTAGAGCCCACATACTCTCTCTTTATTTCCGTCTCAAGAGGCCCTGCGCTTTTTAGGTGAGCGTTATATGCCTTTATCTTCTTTTTCAAATAACGCAACTTTCTCGTTTTCTTTAATTCTCTACCAAAATCACCGAGAACGCCCTCCCACAACTTCATTTCCTTGTCCGGAGTGACGGACGCGAACCCCAAGAAAATTCTACTCAGTTCGTCTAGAATATACCCATACTTCTTTTCTCGGCGTTTATCCTTGCTCAATTTCCACGTTTCATTATACAAATCATAAACGCTCTTCAACAATGCAGACCGAAGCTTTGCTATTTCGTAGAGGAGCTCAAATCTCTCCTCCAAACTTGTTTCTGCTGCCAACTCCTCCAAGGCGTTTATTTTTTTCCTAATCCCCCCAACCTGCTTTCCAAGGGTGTCCAGTTTATCCCCCACGAATACCAGCAGTCTATCCTGTATGCACTGCTGGTGCAGGTTCTGAATGCAATTCTGGTAGCATTCGCACTCTATCTCAAACGCGTCTATCAAATTGGCGACACGCCTGCTCATTCCCGTCAGATGATCCCGGCCAAGGTTCCTCTCCTCTATGTCCAAATACGCGTTTGTGAATGTTTCCAGTTTCTTCAGTTTCTCGAGCTTTTCTTCTTCTTTTCCGATGTTGTTGACGGCGTATAAAAGCGGTTTGATATCTCTCAAATCAATAGGCCACGAATGTTCCACCACTTTCCTCATTTTTTCTTTATGGTTTTCTATACTCGGGTTTACACTGCCATCCATCTTTATGGACAACTCTCTAGCGATTCTGTTTATCTCACTCAGATGCGCGTCTATGTCCGCACCTTTAACACGCATGTTTGTGGCTATACGTCGTATCTCCTCCACAACCTCGGCGCGCTCACGCAGAGCCCTGACAAGCCCAACCGTATTTTCAAGGAACTCGCCACTAGTTTTATCCGTTTTGGTTTTTTTCTTTTTCAATTCGTCGATTTCCGTTTCAATTTCACCCAACCTCTCCAGCAACTTCTCTCGACTGAGCCCTAGCCTATACGATTCAGTACGGGACACGCTGCCAAGTTTTGCCAAACCCTCCCATGCAGTCGAGGGTATTGATTTTACACCATACCCCACCGGATAATACTTCTCCCCACCAAGCACAAGAAGTCTGACAGTATCAGTTACAAGTTCCTTCGGAGGTTTCCCCAAATCCCCAACAAGCTCGATGTTAAACTGTCCGTTTTCAAACGTCCTGTCTTTCGTTATATGTTGAGCTAGTGCGCGTGCGATTTGCGTCAGATTTGTAAGTTCCTCTCCTACATCGCCGGCCACACCCATCCGCACGCCTCGGAGTTTGTCCGCTACTTTCTTGTGCCTCTCAAAGGCTAGACGCGCAGCTACCCCTTGAGTTTGCACTGCTTCAGCTCCAGGCTGATAATGTAAAGACTGAAAGGACATGCCAATAATATATGCATTTCAGATATATAAACCCCTCGCTTTACGTCGAAAATGCACATAAATTTGCACCCGCGCGCATACGAAATTCGCGCGAATCGATAGGTTTATAAGAGGTTTACTGTGATAATAACTCATGGGCGAGCCAGAAGAAGCGCAGGCTAGCGTGCAGCCAGCGGGCGAGCAGAAGAAGAAAGAGATCGCGTCGCGCGGAATCCCATCTGGTGATTCCCTTTACCTGCCTGCGCATTACAGCGAGGAGTTGCGCGCGTTCCAGGACAAGGAGGAGACGCTTACTCGGAATTTGTGGAGCCTCGAGGAGGTAATGAATTTCGTCTTCCCGAAGCGGTACCAGAGGAAATACAACGAGACCGCGCTCGTGTTCATGACACTTCTCGCAGAGAAAATCTCGATGCGCGGGCACGAGATAAACGCGTTTGTAATCCAGAACAATGTTTCAAAGGCGACGTTCTACAACCGCGTGCTCCCGAGGCTGAAGAGGGTTGGGATGCTGAAGGTTGAGCGCGAAACAATTATCGCAGAGGAGAGCAGGCGCAAGTACAGGCCGATGACAATCTCGCTCAGCAAGACGTTCGGGAATTACCTGATGAAGATCGGGGATTCGTGGCTCGCGGCAGTGGACGACGCGCGCAGCAGGAAAAAATAAAAAAATAAACGCGATGCGAGCGGGTGATTCGTTGATTCTCGTTTACATAACGTTCCCAAACAAGAAATCCGCCACACGCATCTGCGAGACGCTCGTCCGCGAAAAACTTGCAGCGTGCGCGAACATTTTTCCAATCCGCTCGATTTACCGATGGAAAAACAAAATCGAAAAAACAAACGAATGCGTGGCGCTCGTGAAGACCAGCGAGAAAAATTACAAAAAAATCGAGGCGCGCGTGCGCAAACTTCACCCATACAAACTGCCGGCGATTTTTGTTATTCCGGTTGCGCGCGGGTATGAAAAATATCTTAGGTGGGTGGAGGAGAACTCAGAAGCGTAATTTATGCTTTCCTTGAGACGGCCCCGAGCCGCCACCGCTCGGATAGCCAAGATTTTTTGCGATTCCCGAACCGCTCTCGTTCGCCAAGTTTACTCTCTGTTTTCTGGCATAACCTACCTTCTCCTTGATCTTTTTTTTAATCTCGTTGCCTCCGAATGCCGTCAGATATGTTTTATCAAAAACTACGACGCCCATTTCCTCCAAAAACTTCTTTTCCATCCCTTCGGTTATCGCGAAGATAGGCAAAAGCGGGTCAGCGCCCCGAATGTTGACAATCATCTTCTGCACGTCCGAGGTCAAAAACTGCGAAACCGCAACAATGACGAGGTCCAGATTTATACCTGCGCGTTTTGCCTTGGACAGCTCACGCGCGGCATCCAAAACGTGCACCTCCCTGATGTTCACGCTCGCCTTGCCGTCCATCTCGCGCATCGCCTGCACGGTAACTTCCGTGGCCTGCTCCAGCAGGCTCGTGTCGCGGGAAACCCTCACCGCGAACATGAAATATTCGTTGACCACAAAATCACGCAAAACAAGACTGCCCAGTTCGCTTTTGTCGCGGAGGGAGGTGATAGTGCGTCCTGTCCCTCTCACGCTTCATATAGCCGCGTACATTTTGGTCATCATGTTTCGGTCCGCCCAGCGCGCTGAATCCACTTTCCGCCAAATTGCAGATGCAGTTTTGAAATTCTTCCTTCGCCTTCTTGTCAATGATAAACGGAATCAGCGGTGCTTTGTTGAACACTTCGGTTGCGCCAACTTTCTTCGCTTTGTCCTTGAATTCACCGAATTCGCGATCCATCATACCAGTAAAAACAACTACCGGGGTGACTTTGTCCTTTTCGCGGATTGCCGCCACCACCTCGAGCCCGTCCATTTCACCCATTTTGAAATCAGTGATAACCAGAGTGAAGTTCCCCTTCTTGAATTCCACGAGTCCCGCGCGGCCATCTGCCGCCTCGACTATCTCGTGTTCGATGCCTTTCAGTGCTTCTTCTAATATTTTCCTCGTTGCGTCGCGCTCCTCTTTATCATCATCAATGAGCAATATCCTAACCATAAAGACCACGCCTGCATCTAGACGGGCATTCGCCACGTTTTTCTCGGGTCCTGTTTAACGCGCCCGTGGACAGGAAGCCCCACGTGTAGGCCGTCGCGCTTCGCTGGAAATTTGAAATACTCGGCGTCCCCGCATTTTCGGCCAGGTTTTGGAAGCCCTATCCCAAAAGTTGTTTTTCTCTTCGGCTTTTTCCTTTTCACGTTTTTTGATTCCTCAAGCGCGCGTTTAATCGTCTCATCAACTCGAACAGGATCCGAGTACAAATCTGCCTTCGAGATAAGTGTTACATGTACAGTAGCCTAACATCTGTCCGCCTTTGTTAGCCGGACATTTGTCCGCTTTT
>CAZWEI010000001.1:0-138446 GCA_964632135.1 Microcaldota archaeon | reverse complement strand
TCCCAACTCTATCCCGTCATATAAACATTACATAATAGCCCGCAAGCGCGCCTATTGCCGAGCAGATGATGTTTGTCGTTGCCTTATTCCCGAAGCCGAACGTCTCGAAAACCCCGACCACGCTGTCAATCAAGTTGCCGAAAACGCCGATTGCGGTCGCGAGCAGCGCGCGCTCAAAACTGATCCCGAAAATCAGCATCGCGCCCAGTCCGATGAGAAAGGCGCCAAGGAAGGAGGACATCGTGCCGATAGTGCTGACCGCGCCGGACGAGCCGCGCGCGACCCTTTTCATGTTCAGGAGAAAAACAGGCTCGCCGCCCAATGTTCCGAGCTCTGACGCGAACTTGTCAGCGGTTATCGCGGCTACGGAGCATATGAACCCGAATCTCCACACCGGTTCGTAGACTGCAAAAATACACGCGAGGGTTGGCACGAGACCGTTTGCGAGTACGTTTGCCACGCTCCGCTCGCCCTCGTAAAGGCCCCAGTACTTCTTCCTCTCTATCTGCACGTTCGTCACGAACGCACCCGAGACTAGAAACACGAGCAGCAGAAGAAGGTATCTCCAGGACTCCGCGCCCCCGAAATACATGATTATGGACGCGACTACTGCGGCAGCAAGAATACCCGCCTTGTTAAGAGTCAGCATATCCGCACCTGCAACGTTATCTTGTTACTCCTGCTCCTTCAACGCTTATCTTTTTTTCCTTTTCATCGATGTCGAACATCACGCCAGCCATCTGCTCGATGAGGCCGACGTTCGTTCTCATGTGCGCGGTTATCTCGGAAACGCAGATTGAGGAATACCCGCGCGCGAGCGCCATGTAAACAAGCAGTTGGTCGCCCATGTGCTTGTCAACGAGCGCGGTGCTGCCCATCTCTTTTTTCAACTCGTTCGCGGCCTCCTCGCCGACTTTTTCCGCGCGCTTCCCAATCGCGCCAAGCGATGACGCGCCTAAAACGGCGTTCTCGAACTCCGCGCACAGCGTAACCGCGCTTCCTGGGCAGAGCGCCTCGCGCGAATCGCAAACAACACCAACATCAGGAAAAACACGCTTAACGCCTACCGGCTGTCTTTCGACGACGTGGGGAGGCAAATTAGACGCACAAGAAACGCCAAACACGCGCTTCGGCTGTCCTCGTTCCTTTGGCGCGAACGGCCTGAGCGCGCTCGCAGGCTCGGTTTCGATGGAAACTTCCCCGCCGCCAGCAGGATACCAGCCAAACTTTTTAATCTCAAATTTAGCATAAAAACCCATGCGCGCGAGCGTCGGCAGGAGGACGAATCCCATGTAATGCGCGGTCGGCGACCACGCCACGTGCGTGCCTCCTGTTATGCGCGCGCTGCATTTTCCTTTGGAGAAGCAGAAAATAGGCAGTAATGTTTGGAGAACAAGCGTAACCGAGCCCGCGGTCCCGACATCGAAACTATACGCACCTGCCTTTATCCCGTGCGGCTCGAAAACCAATTCCTTCGAGCCCTTAACGAGCCCCTCGACGCGCGCGTCAGTCATGGTCGCGGCAGCGTGGACGCCTGTCATGTGCTGCAGCTGCATTCCGGGCTTTGGGCGGCGCGCGCGTATCCCCGTTATCCTTACCGGCACGCCGAGTATGCAGGAGAGCGCGATGGATGAGCGCAATATCTGGCCGCCTCCCTCGCCCTCGTCGCCTCTAATCTCAATCATAAACATCTCGACCTCGCACGTTGGAATTAACCCCCCGAAAGCATTAAATACCACCACGTTATAACAATCTCGGGAGAGGTGGTTGGATGGGAAAACTGATTATCGGCGTGATGATTGCGTTCATAATGCTTGTTTTGATTGGTGGATATCGCCCAAGACTGTCAGCGAACGGAGGCAGCGATTCAGCAATCATGGCGGGCGTCGGTGATAACGGACAAGGCCCGATGATGGAGAGCAGTCAGATGGCTGCAGGCGGAGAGGATGGTAACATGGTTGCATTCGCCGAGACTTGGGGAGCAAAACCAAACGCCGCGCAACTGACTAGTGTGGGTCCAAACAAACCACTTCCAAAAGACGATTGTGGGTTGCAAGCACAAAAAGGGAAATTATTCGAGGAGACTGGGTTCTAAATTAAATTCATTCTCGTTTTTTCTTTTTTCATCTCGAGCGCGAGCGAGTGCCGAGTGGCGAGCGTGCATGGCTCGAGGTCAGGCGAGCGTGTTTTGCTAGTTTTTGCTAATGTCGAGTTTCTCGAGGTAGCGTAAATAAAATTAGGCCAGCGCTCATCGCGCTGGCAAGGCGACCAGTTTCACTGCCATAAGGCAGTCCTCAGAAGACGAGCATTAAAAGCAAGTATTTTATAAGATGGTGGTGAATATAAACCTTTCTATCCTCGGAGGGTATAAGGTGAATGAAGCCATTACTGCGGAAAAAACTCCTGAAGAGCTAGATTCCAGGCTGAATAAGCTCAAAGAGGAGAGATTTTCGCTTTTAAACCAGATTAAAAAGATAGAAAATAGATTTGAGTACAAATCATACGAATTAAAAGCAGTTAGAGATATAATAGCGAGTAAAAAAGACGAACCAAGCCTCCCACCCGCGCGTTTTCTGAAAAAAGAACTGGACGAGCTTGAATTCCGAATAGCGACAGAGGCGCTCACCCTCAAGCACGAGAGGGACATGATGAAGAAAATAAAGGCGGCCGAGGAAAAGCTCAAGAAAGCCATTGAGAAGGAGCGCGTTCACCGAAAGGCGGGCTACGTGGAGGAGGACCTCAAGAAGATAGAGGACGAGTACAGCCGCGTGAAGTCGCGCATAAGGGAAATCGAGCACGAGATGGACGCGCTCAAGGACGCGATGTGGGAGCACAAAAAGAAAGAGAAACTGAAGGGCGCGGTCGTGAGGAAGAAGCAGAAACTCCTGGAGGACAAGGCGAAGAGGCTCGAGGAGTACGCGCGCCAGCAGACAGAGGACAACCGCGTGAGCCTGGGCGAAATCTGCGTGATAAAAAAGAAAGGGGAGTAGCGCGCGAATGCCGGCTTGTTCTAAAATCCGCCGACCAGCCCATAGTTCGGGTCAAAAGGCCATCTCGGGTCGTCGCGGCCGATCCTCGGAGGCTTTTTATCTTTATCGAATGGTTTTTCCACACGCCGCGCCTGCTTTTCGTTTCGTGCGCTTTCCTCAGTTTTTTCGTGCGTCAATATACTCTCCGTCATCTCCTTGCCCATCAGTTTTGCAACTGAGACGTTGGCGTCTGTTTCATTCCTGACCTTTCCGCGTCTCTTCCCGCACCAGCTCGCGCATACGAGTTTTGGAACTCCCTCGGGTGTTATAATCTCGTGCGGGCCGACCATCCCGACGTTTTCCTTACCTGTGGAAAAGCCGCCACCTCGAAACGACTCCGTTCAGCGGCATGGGACAGCCACCTCCATAACCTCTCTCGAGCTGTTGCCATCATCGTTTCCATTTGTCTCGCTGAGTTTGTTGAGCGCGCGCCAAATACACATGTGCGACACGCCGAGCATATCCGCGATGTCGCGCACGCTGAGGGACTCGTAGAGGTACAACTCGACCGCGTATTGAATTTGTTCCTCGTTCAGAAAACTTGGCCTGCCCCTTCCTCTCGCCAACTCCTTCCTAGAACTAGTTATACCGACAGAGAACCCGACACCCTTTATCCTTTCTTTCATCCCGGAAAATCAAACACCCTTTTACGTCTTCCATTTTTTTCACCCCGTTTTCGTTTATTGTTCACGTTATCCGTTTGGCTAATTTCTGCCCGACCATGTTTATAAACGTATGTAACGAAAATCGCGCTTCCGCACTGCCCTCGCCGTCGGAAAACGAAAAGGTTATTAATTAGAACAGCGATAAAGTAACACTTATTCTACGAGGTGGGATAATGACTCAAAAGGTTATTCAATCCAAAGTCGATGCAACAAGCCTGCGAGGCGTGCTCACGATAAGAGCTTTAAAACAAGTCACGTTTGGCCTGACGGTATTGGATGCCGAATACAAACTTGAATCTATAAAAAAGCAGATAGAGGCCGTAAGCAGGATACCGGACTCTGCAAAGAAAGAAGAACTTATGATTAAAATATGCAGGCCTTTGTTCGGATCGGATATGCGAGTCGTGATATCCCCGAGCCAAGCTTTGGAAATCACGGCGCGCGCGCTTAACAAATCAGTATATCCCATTACGAAGGCGTTTGCAGTTGCTGTCGAGGAACTTGGGCTAGAGAAAGCGACGAAAGTTCTCGGTGGTTCATACCTTCACGCTAATCCCGAATACGTCCGCGCCGAATATGTTCTTGGAGAGAAAGTGATGAACGAGTTCGAAAAACGCTTGAGAATCTTAGACGAGACTAAATAGTATGCGCGAACTAGACGGCGGGATACTAATTTTAATCCTCCTTTCGAAATTATTCCATGAAATCATCGAGGACGCGCGCGGCATTCATCGAGGCGGATTATGTCACGCGCGGGAACAGGGCGGTTATTCGTCTTGTTATGAAGAGAAAGAGATTTTTCAGGCTTTATGATGAAGATTTCCAGCCCTACTTTTATGTTGATTCGCCAATTCTTGATGAGGCGCAGAAACTGATTGAGAAATTAGTTGTGAAGGAAAAGAACGAGGAGGTGCGCGTCGAGCGCGTGGAGCGCGTGAAAAGACTGGTCGGGAGCGTGGAGAAGGAAATCCTTCGTGTTTTTTGTTTCCACCCGCGTCACGTGCCGATTCTGCGCGAGAGAATCAAGCAGATTGGAAGCATTTACGAGCACAACATCCCGTTCGCGCGCCGGTATCTCATCGACAAGAACCTCACGCCGATGAACGAGCTGGAGGTTGAGCGCGAGGGAAAAAACATAAGAAAAATAATCGAGGAGCGCGAGTGGATTCCGAAGTTCAACACGCTCGCGTTCGACATCGAGACGTACAATCCGCTGGGCAACCCGCGCGCGGAAAAGGACCCTGCAATCATGGTGAGTTACGCTGAAGAGGGCGAAAAAGGCGCTGAGAGCGGAGTTATCACTTACAAGAAAATAAACAAAACATTCGTGGAGAGCGTGAGTGATGAGAAAAAAATGCTCGAGGCATTTTGCAACGTTGTGAAGAAGAAGGACGCGGAACTATTGGTCGGCTACAACTCCGCGGTGTTCGACCTCCCATATTTGAAAAAACGCGCCGAAGTTTTGAGGACGAGGCTCGCGCTCGGGAGGGACGGCTCGAGCTTCAAAACGATGAGAAGGGGTTTGAACACGTTTGCGCGCGTGAAGGGGAGAATCCACATCGACCTCTATCCCGCAGTGCGTTTTCTCGGGCTGATAGGCGCGCTCAAAATCTCGAGGTTCACGCTCGGGGACGCATACGCGGAAATGACCGGAGAGAAGAAGTTGCGCGTGAAGAAAGGTGACATTTGGAAAATGTGGGATGATGAGGAAAAGCGGGGCGAACTCGCGGAGTATTCGCTCAATGATGCGCTCGCGACGCTCGAGGTTGCACGGCGCGTGCTTCCGCTTGAGATTGAGATGGCGAAACTCGTGAAGGCGCCGCTTTTCGACGTGTGCGGCGCGACAACGGGGCAGCTCGTTGAAATGCTTCTCATCAACGAAGCATACCGCGCGAGCACCCTTGTCCCGAACAAGCCGAGCGAGGAGGAGGTCAGGCGGCGCTCGATGACGATGATAAAGGGCGCGCACGTGAAACTTCCGCAGGCAGGCATCTACGAGAAGCTCGCCGTCTTTGACTTCCGCGGGCTGTATCCCTCAATAATCGTCTCGCACAACATCGACCCCTCAACCATTAATTGCAAATGTTGCAAACCCGACGAGGCGCGCGCGCATGTCTCTCCCACAGGAAGTTATTTCTGCCAGAACAGGAGGGGCCTGATACCCTCGGTTCTCGAGAGACTCACTGACAGGCGCGCGGAACTTAAGAAAAAACTTCATGCGCTCAAGCCGGACTCGCAGGAATACAGGCAGATGTTCGCGCGCTCCCAGGCGCTGAAAATCCTTTCCAACAGTTTCTACGGTTATCTGGCGTACGCGCGCTCGCGCTGGTATTCCAAGGAGGCCGGAGAGAGCGTGACCGCCTGGGGCAGGCACTACATTCTCGACACGGCGAGCAGGGCAGAGGAAAGCGGGTTCAATGTTCTTTACATCGACACCGATGGATTATTTCTCCTGCTCAGAGAAAAGACGAAGGAGGACGCGCTCCGTTTCATGGAGAAAATAAACAAGGAACTGCCTGAAAAAATGGAACTGGAGTTGGAGGGATTCTACACGCGAGGTGTGTTCGTCACGAAAAAAGGAGAGGCGGGCGTTGGCGCGAAGAAGAAGTATGCGCTCATCGGAGAGGACGGGCGGATAAAAATAAGGGGGTTCGAACTCGTGAGAAGGGACTGGTCGCGCGTGGCGAGGGAGACGCAGCAGCGCGTGCTAGAGGCGATATTGAAAGAGGGCAGCAGGGAGAAGGCAATGGAGATTGTACGCGAGACGATCACGGAGTTGCGCTCGGGAAAGGTTCCGCTCGAGAAACTCGTGATTTCCACGCAACTCAGGAAAAGAATAGACAAATACGACATCATGAGCCCGGAACTTGCGGCGGCGAAAAAGGCGCTCGCGAAAGGGCTCCAACTCGAGGAGGGCTCAATGATAAGCTACATCATCACGCGCAACGGGAGAACAATCTCGGAGAAGGCGGAACTTGCGGATACCGCGCGCGACTACGACGCGAATTATTACGTGGAGCACCAGGTCCTGCCCGCGGTGATGAAAATATTAAAGGAGCTGGGCTGCAGCGAGGACGATTTGAAGATGCTCGGAACGCAGCAGAGTTTGAAAAACTATTTTGGGTGAGAAATTGAATTGGAACTGGTTAATACATGGCGTTGCAATCTTTTCCCTTTTACTAGCCATCATCAGTGTTTGGTATGCATTCTCTCTTGAGGCACAGAATCGTCAGTTGCAAGAACAAGTTCGAAACCTATCAATTCAAAATGCAAATCTGCAAGAAATGTCAATCTCAACGAATCGAACGTGTTCTGAGGGGAGAGACTTTTTGTTATCCTGTCTGTCATTATCAAATGGTTCTTGCCCACTTAACGAAAAAGACAAGTTACGATTTTATGACAAATCCGTTCAACTTGGGTATTATAGCTACTATAACGGCAAATACCCCGATGCAATAACAAACTTTCGTGATGCATTAACTATTTTCAAGGACCGTGCAGATCAAGAGATATTTCAGCTATACATAGGCAACAGTTACTGCCATCTTGGGAATTATTCTGAATCCATGATGATTTATGAAAACGTGATTAACTCTACCAATAATTTTCAGGTTGGTATGACTGGTAAAATGTTACTTATGGGTTGCCTTGCTACTGCCGGCAGGACGGACAACAATTCGATGTACTTCAAAAGAATTCTTTCGTTGTACGAGGAAATCCGGCCGTACTATGAGAACTATGGCACGAGGGAGGAACTCTCCTTAATCTATGAGTCTGCTGCTTTTGCATATCATCGACTTGGAGATCACAACCTTTCTGCAGCATTCTACAAAAAACAGATGTTACTAAATCCAAACAATGCTGACATCTGGGCAAATTATGCATTAGAACTATGTTATGCCGGAGAAGAAGAGCTTAGTAAAAATGCATCCAGAACCGCGCTTTCTCTTGATCCAAATAACAACATGGCAAAATACGTGCTCGAAGCGTGTCTAGGTGGTGAGTTAATATTCCAAGTAAATGACTTATCGGCGACTACTATATTTGTAATCCCACAGACAGTCGAATCGATTATAAATTCTCGTAGGGTTTACGATTCTGAAGGAAAAGATATTGTTTTTGATAATATCACATTAATACGAAATTACAAAAATGAAACTATCGAATTTAATGCCACAGATCAAGACGGAGTTGTCAGAACTTTTCAAGCTATCCAAAAATACAATTACACCGAATTAAGTGTCATCAATGGATGATGGCAGAAAACTAAAATTGGAAATAAAAAATAAAAGAAAATAAAAAAGAAAAACAATTGTTCGGCCTTAGGCGTTCTTCATCTTCGCCTTTGCCACGTAGCCGGCCTTGTCCAGGTAGTACATGTACCCGGATTCCTTCGATATCTTCTCGCTGCCGACCCTCTTCTTCGAGCCGCCCTTGTTGATTTTCATCGGCGCTCTCCAAACATAGCCGTCCTTTCCGATATAGTAGAGATATCCGTTCTCTCTTCCAACACGTTCTTTTCCAACTCTAACTCCCATGGCTGCCACCTCGGTAATAATTCAACCGTCGTATTTTTATATATATCGTTGAATTGCTGACGTGCGCTCCGTCAGAAAAAAGGCTATTTTTTTGTCTTTTTTGGTTTTTTCTCAGTCGGAGCTGGTTTTGCCGTCGCTGCCACCGGCGTTTTCACCGGTTTTTTCGTTTGCGCAGCTGTTGTTTTCGCCGGTTTTTTCTCCGGCGCAGGCGCGGCCTCCTTTCTCCTCATTTTTTTCGCGCAGTTCGGGTCTATGCACATACCGTACCCGCGCCCGCCCCTCGGCTTCACGAATATCATCGGCGTATTGCACTGCGGGCATACTTTTCCGGTTGGTTTAACGTACGCCTCGCGCGGAAGGGGATAGGTGTTGTTGCATTTTGGATAATTCGAGCAGCCGACGAACTGCCCCCACGCCACTCCTGCTTTCGGTTTGATTATCCTCAACTCGCCGCCGCACTTCAAACATTTTCCAAACGAGTTCTGGAACTCCATGAGTTTGAGCGCGTTGCCCAAATCCCTCCCAACCTCCTTTTCCTTGAGTTTGAACTCCTGCAAAATTTTCGTGAGCGTTTTCTTCCCCTCCTCAATTACCTCATCCTTTTTCGTTTTTCCATCCTGAATCTGCTCCATCCTCTCCTCAAACTGCCGCGTGAGCTCCTCGTCGAGAATTGACGGGCAGTGCTTCTCGAGCGAGTCGACAACAGCGAGCCCGAACGCGCTCACCATTATGCTTCGCTCTGCAACGTAGCCGCGCTTGTAAAGGGTTTCTATTATCACTGCGCGCGTCGCCTTCGTCCCGAGGCTCAGGGATTCCAGAGTTTGGATGATTGATGCTTCGGTGTATCTCTTAGGCGGCTGCGTCTCCTTCTGCTTCATCTCAATCTTATCAGCGATGACTTTTTCGCCCTGCTTGAAATCCGGAAGCGTGCTCTCCTCGAACTTCGCGTAGGACGCGTAGATGCGAATCCAGCCCTCGTAAATGGTGCGCGCGCCTTCTGCCGAGTACTTTTCGCTTCCGAACAAAATCGCGATGCGCATGCTCTCGCGCGTGGCCCACTCGCCGAAGCACGCGAGAAACCTCTTCACGATGAGATCGTAGAGTTTCATTTCCTTCTCGCCGACTTTCGCGAGAATGCCTGTCGGATGGATGGCTGGATGGGCGGGGTCCTCCTTTTTCCCTTCAAAAGGTTTCAGGCGATTTTGCGAGATGAGCGCGCGCGCCTGCTCCTCGTAATTTTTGTTTTTTGCCAGTTCATTGAGAATGCGGGGGAGGTTCAGTTTTGCCGGGAGTTTTTGAGAAGAAGTGCGCGGATAACTTATCATCGAGTTTTCGTAAAGCGTCTGCGCCAGGTCGAGTGTGTATTTCGGCGAGAAGCCGAAGCACTTGTACGCCTCGAGCTGAAGAGAGGTGAGGTCAAACGGGGGATACGGCGGCTGCTTGAACTCCTTTCGCGACACGCTTTCCACAACCCCGTTCTTCGAGCTTCGCGCGAGCGCGGCGTCCGCCTCCTCTTTTTTGAAAAATCTGTCCGCAACGTGCGTGAACGTCGCGCCCCTGCACAATGCGAGAAGCTGCCAGTAAGGTTCAGGCTTGAAGGACGAGATTTCGCGCTCGCGCTTCGCGAGTATGTGGAGAGCAGGACCCTGAACGCGGCCTATGCTCATAACCCTGCTCACGCCGGCAGTTCTTATCGCCTGCATGAGCGCGCGGCTCAAATTGATTCCGTAGAACCAGTCCAGCATATGGCGGGCCTCGCCTGCCCATATGTTGTTGTAGTCGAGTTCGCCTGCGGACTCGTACGCGCCTATCAACTCGTCGCGCGTGAGTGTGGAGAACTTCATTCTTTTTCCTTTCTCGGAGCCGCACGCGAACCGAATCGCGTTGAAGCCAATCATGCTACCTTCGATGTCGTAATCGCACGCGTTCACGAACTCGTCGCACCGCTTCGCGAGCGCGCGCAAGTTATCCACGTATTTTTTCGTGTATCCAGCGCCCTTGTCAACCTCGTAGGACGGCGCCCACTCGATGTCGAACACAGGATAGCCCCAGCCCTTTGTTTTCTGCCTGAGGGTGTAAACGTGCCCGACGACCGGCGCCACCAGAATCCGCTCATTGCCGCGCGTAATTTCGAAATACCTCACGCCCTCGCTTCCCCCGACCTCCATCCTTCCTTCTGAGAGCGCGTCCGCTATCTTCTGCGCAACGTTCGGCTTCTCGCAGACTATCAATCGCATCGTATCACGGGTTGCAACGAACCTACAAGTTTAAACAAACTCTTTAATAAATCTCGCGCCGACGCATAATTATGGAATGCATATCGCGCGCTCGCGGGATTGGGGGCGGACTTTCAGGGGAAGCAGAGGATTTTTTAGTAGAGGAAATCACGAAGGATGGAACGGTTTTGGAAATCGACAAGCAGACTGCGCGCGCTGGCGAGAGCGGCGAGTGCGATTTTGTTCATTTCGTTCTGCAGAAGAAGAACTGGAACACGCTCCAGGCGATAAAGGAAATTGCAAAAAATCTGCGCGTGTCCTCGAAGAGATTCGGTTACGCTGGTAATAAAGACAGGAAAACCATCTCCACGCAACTAGTTTCCGCGTTCAAGTGCGACGAGGCGGCGGTTCTCGCGCTCCACATAAAGGACATCAAAATAAACGGCGCGTGGCGCGCGAAAAAAAAGATTGAGATTGGGGATTTGCTCGGGAACAGATTCAGGATTAAAATAAAAAACATAACAAACGCGCGCGCTCGCGATTGCGTTCGCAAGATTTATGGCGAATTGAACGGTCTGTTTCCCAATTATTTTGGTTCGCAGAGGTTCGGGAGCATCAGGGCGAACACCCACCTCGTTGGCCGCGAGATTGTGAAGGGAAATTTCCGGGGCGCGGCGATGAACTACCTCGCGCACACGAATGAAGAAATGGAGGAAATGGAATCATCTACGCGCGCGAGAAAGGAACTTGCGGAAACGAATGATTTCAAGCTCGCGCTCAAAAACTTCCCAGGGCATCTGAAATATGAGCGCGTTCTTCTGCATCATCTCTCCGAGCACCCGAACGATTACGTGAACGCGCTGCGCAGGCTCCCGCGCGGGCTCTCCCTCCTCTTCGTGCACGCGTACCAGTCACATCTGTTCAACGGACTGCTCGGCGAGCGCGTGAGAGGGGGTTTGGAGTTTGAGGAAGGCGATGCGACGTGCGGTGAGAATTTTTACGGGTTCCCCGATGTCGAGAATGCGCGCGCGGAGAAGGGCGGGAAATTTCTGGTTGGAAGGACGATCGGATACGAAACGAAACCGAGCGCGAGGGAGCGCGCGCTTCTCGAGCGCGAGGAAATTCCCCCCGAGAATTTCAAGATAAAATCATTTCCCCAACTGAGTTCGAAGGGCGCGCCGCGGGTGCTGCTCGCGCCGTTGAAGGATTTCGGTTTTGAGCCCGAGGAAAGCGAAGGCGGCGCAGGAGTTTTCCGTTTCTCCCTCCCACCCGGCGCGTACGCGACAGTCGCGCTCAGGGAGTTCCTGGATGAGAAACGAGAAAATGTAGACTAATACGAGTGCTTAAAATTAGCGCTGATTTAGCGGGGGTATACTTAAAAACATCCTTTGCCAAAAGGCTTGCATGCCCTCAACAAAGGAAAGCGCGCGCGACCCAATCGTCTCAGCGCTTCTTCTTGGGGCGATAGCCCTTTTCCTTTATGCCGTATTCTCGGCCATCTCGTACTACTGGCTGTTTATAATAATCAACGTGGTGCTCCTCTACTCGAGCATGGTGTTTCTCATAACCTACTGGGAGACGAGGAATGAGCAGCCGCCGAAACCGACTCACTGGTCGTCCGTTTCCATCATAATCCCATCCTACAACAGCTGGAAGACAATACGCGAATGCCTCGAGGCGGTCAAAAAACTCAAATACCCGAAAAAGTTTGAAATAATAATCGTCGATGACGCGAGCACGGACGGCTCGCTTGAATGGCTGAGGACGCAGAAGGGGATCACGCTCATAGAACGAAAAAAGAACGCGGGGAAGGCGGCTGCGCTCAACCAGGGCCTGAAGGCAGCCAAGGGCGAGATAGCGGCCTGCGTGGATTCTGACACGTTCCCTGCGCCAGACTCGCTCATGCTCATGATTCCTTATTTCGCAAATCCGAAAGTCGGCGCTGTTTGCGGGCTCGTTCGGGTGAATGAGCCCCACTCGATACTGCAGCACGTGCAGGAGATAGAGTACTATGTGGCGTTTGGCTTCTTCCACCGCTCGCAGGCGGCGCTTGACAGCATGTTCGTCACCCCGGGTCCTATGAGCCTCTACAGGCGAAAGCTCGTGCTCGACCTCGGGGGATACGAGGAGGGGAACATCACGGAGGACATGGAGATAGCACTGCGCCTGAAGGACAACGGCTACAGCATCGTGTGCTCAACCGACGCCCACATTTACACCGAAGTTCCATCGTCTTTCGGCAACTGGATAAGACAGAGGGTTAGGTGGTACAGGGGGAAGATTGTAAACGGGATGAATTACCGGCACATGCTCTTCAACTTCCGCTTCGGTCATTTCGGCAAGTTCGTCTTCCCCTTTTCCTTCTTCATCGAGCTCACGTCCATCATCGCGTTCTCGTTCATCATCTACCTTAACGCCCTCAATATTTCGAAAAGCCTCTCGTGGCTTTCCGTTAACATGGTGCCACAGGTCTATTTCCCCACTTCGCCGCTCGCGATACAGTCATCATCGTATTTTCTCTTCCTCTCGCTCTGCCTCTGGGCGGTAATAGTGTACGTGAGCTTCGGGATTGCACGCGAAAAATTCAGGCTCGCCCACCTGCCCAAAATCGTGGGCTTCATGTTCCTGTATTCATTTTTAATATCTTTCGCCTACCTTTTATCCTACGTAAAGGAGCTCAACAGGAGCCCGTACAAATGGTAATGCCATGGTGAGCGTATACATCAAAGCTGCCGTCGTGACCTTCATCGTCTTCATAGCCGGAATGCTCCTAGTGAGGAGCATAGATGAGCAGAGGATAGCGGGGCTGAGAGCGGAAGTTGACAAGGTCTCGATGGAAGCCGAGTCCGCGCGCCTGTTGTTCATGTACCTCCAAACGATTGAGAGCGATGAGGTGTGCCCTGTTCTCATCGAATACACGGACCGGCAGGCTGCCCGGACTTTCGAGCTTGCAGCATCCCTGCAGGAGGCGGAGAAGAACAACGTTCTTGGCAGCTACTCGGACGTCCACAGGCGCTACGACCTCGCAAACTTGGAGCTCTACCTCTATCACGAGCAGGCAAGGAGACGGTGCCCGGGCTCGCTCCAGCAGCCCGTTCTCTACTTCTACGAGATAGGCGAGGGATGCCCTGACTGCAGAGTGCAGGAAGCCGTTCTCAACTCCGTTCGCGACGAGTGCGGGGTAAGGGTATTCGCGTTCCCGAGCAACTCCGATGAAGGAATGATAAACGTCCTTGTCTCGAGGTACGGCATCACGAGGGCCCCTGCGGTCGTGGTTGACAACGGCATCCTTCTAGGTTTGCACGACGCCGGTTCGATAAAGCGGGCGCTCGGGTGCTGACTACTGCTCGCGCCGATAAATAAAAATTAACCGACCCACACACCAAAATCATTTTATACTCTTCAAACCAAAAGAAAACAGGTGGTAATATGCCGATAAAGGCTTTGCTTCCGGAAGGGATGACGACCCAGGAGTCCCTGCCGTATTTCATAGAAGGCGTTCTTGGGGGTTCGATATGCGGCTTGGGGGCTGCCGCAGTGAGCCTGCTCGTCGCTCCTGACGCGGCCGCAGCGCTCGTGTCCGCGACCGCGATGAGCGCAGGCTTCGCAACCACGTTCGCAATGCACGCAAGGCCAAAGACGCCCGTGCCCGACTCCACCGTCGCGACAGCGGTTTCCACGGCAAGAAGAAAAAGAAAATAATGCGCTTTTAACGCGCGCGCATTTCTATTTCTAATTTTTTATATTCATTTTTGAGAACCAGTATTCTGCTTCCTGCAACCACATCGCCAACATCGTTTACATTCTCTTTTTCGCAACCCGCGGTCATCTTCTTCTCATCCACCTTTATTTCGATGCAGCGGCCGGAATAGCGCGCGATTTCCAAAAGTTTTTCCCTCGCCATTTCGCCGGCTCGCGCGTCTCCCGCTACCCATGCGCCCATGTCCCCGCTCGCGCCGGACCTCTCGCAAACCTCGAAAACGTCATTGAGAAGTTGGTGCTCGTAAAGAGTTTCGTAGGGATTCTCGCGAGCGCCGCGCGCAAAACCAACAGCCAGAACAAGAAGTAGCACTACTACAAAACTCAGGATAGCGTCAATGCTAAGTATGAAACCCCTATGCACAGATCTCAAGCAGACCAACTCCGTAATCCTTTATGAATACAGTTCGTCCCACGCACAGACCTGAAAAATTGCCTCCAATCCCCCGCGCGTAATTTTCGCTCTCAATTCGCGCGCTCAGCCTTTCCAAGCCCATCCTATTTTTCAATGCATCCAACTCGATTTTTTCGAATTTGGTGGCGCTGATGAGATTTGGATAAACGCGCCCACCCTCCTCGTATGCGATGCCCTCCTTCACCAGATAATCCGCGAGCGTAAGAACGGCCCTCTGTTTCTCAGCACCTGCCATCGCTACGTTTGTCCTCTCCCACACCGATGCGCGCGCAGCAGAGCCAGCATAAACTATCATAACCACGAGAATCAGCGCGAGGAACGCGTCGAACATGAACGCGCTCCCCTTCACGAATTTAGATTGGGTATTTTTTGCTCGCGTTGACATGAAGCACACCACCGGACCAGTAAATCTCACTAAGCGTTTTTGCGCGCGCGTTAGCCCCACCAGCCCCGCATTCGACAAACCCTCCTGATGCGCGCGCATTTCCGAACGTCTTTTCATAACGCGCGAATTTTCCATCCATTCCGTAAAAGTCTGCAAAAAGCGCGGCGCTTTCAGCGCACGCCTTCGCCTCAATCATACTTCTCGCTTCTCGCACATCCGAGAGAATTTCAGTCTCGCCACGAATGAAAAGAAAAAGTATTGCAAGAAATACCGCGATGTAAACGATCGCCTCAATGCTCAACTGTCCTTTTCGAAATCCCCCCTCCAATTTCAATATCCCACCCCAGTCCCTTCAGGAATTACCACCACTGATGCGATTCCAAGTTTTTTGTCTAGAATCGAAAATCCAACGACGTACTCCTCGGTATGCTGAGCGGTTCCAAAGGCGATGTCATCAACGAGGTCCGCGCCCCCGCTTGATATGAAAACGGCGCGGTTCAGCGTGTCGGGGTTGAAAAATGCCGCGCACTTTCTCACAGTGGAGATTTCCCTCCCGTGCGTCCGCGTGCCCATTTCGGAGAAGTCCCAGCAACTCGCGCACTTCTCGAGTTTTTTGTTCTCGAGCATCCTCTTCGCGAGCAGGTTCAGTTCGCGCTCATCAGTAATCCCGCACCAAAAATCAATCTCAACGCCTTCCCCTTTCGCGTACTCATCCTCAACAAATTTCTCAAACTTCGCGAGACGCTCGGCGACCGCGTCCGCGGTTTCATCGCGGCTTCCGTTTGCCTCGCGCGCAGCCATCCCAACCGAGTTTATTGCGGCGTGCTTCAGGTCCATCTCGAGGTAATAATTTTTCTCAAGAACGAGCGCGTCGTTCGCGCTTGCCCGCGTTTCGGTCCGCTGGCGCGCGTACGCCGACATGAGAACAAGTAGTTGAGCGAGCAGCAGAATAACTAAAAGAATGCTCACGAGTCCGCGCATAAGCTCATCTGCTCACACGCCAGCGCGCACGAACCGCGCTCATCGCACACGCGCAACACGCACCCGCACATGCATCAGAGTCCGCGTCTTCTCCTTCTACCCCTTCTGCCTCCAAAGAATTTCACGTACAGGAACACAACTATTCCAAACGCTAGGAGCGCGCCGGCAACCATCAGCACAAGGTCCCACGGAATGCCTGCTCCAACTCCACCACCCGCGCCAGTGCCAACTCCTGGCCCAATCTGTTTCGGCGCTGGGACCCATTCTCCACGCTCAGCAAAATCCTGCGCCACGAACTCGTAACTCACGCTCTTCGGCTTCACGACTCCTGCCTCCATCTCGCCCACAGCGCTTCCCCCCTCAATCGTCAATATGGTTTCCTTCGTCGTGACCGCGCCGCCTTGGTCCTGCATTTTTATCCGCAGCGTTCCGGTTATTGGCGCAACTTCATCAGTCTCGAGTTTCACAATGACTCTCGTTGTCGTTGTTTTTTCCTCAACGAGCGCGCTCAGTTTCACTCTCGAATACACGTTAAGCCTCGCCTCGCCCGTCGTCGCGTGCGTTTCGGGCTGGTACATCGCGTATATGCGCGCAGGCATCACGTGATACTGTCCAGGGAACACCGCGCGCAGCGTGTATGTTATACTCTGGCGGTCTGTTCTTCCGTACCAGCCATAGAAGTTATTCACGAAGAACACGATGCGGTTGTCCCTTATCTCGTACCTGTTCGCCCACCAGGAGTACTTCACCGAGTCCTTCACTACCTCCATGCCGCTCGGCAGATAATCCTCTATAACCAGATATTCCAAATCATACGGGTCCACACTCAGCGTCACCTTAATCTCATCACCAACGCGCACGTCATTGGTGGAGTAAACGCGACTGATGTTCATCTCGCCGCTCGTGCTTTTTGGCACAGGTTCGTCCGAGCTGTAGTATTTATTTGTGAGAAGGTAGTAGAGAACGCCCTCCCCGTTTTTAGTTATTTTAACAGTGTGCGCGCCCACGCCCGGAAGTTCGATTTCAACTTTCTCCATCGCAGGGTCGCCCACGTGGAACCTCCTTATCTCGTTTCCATCAAGATAGACCGACGCATCATAGTTCGGCTTCAACTCGCCGGAAATTTTCAAATAGTCCGAGATGCCGATGAGCGCGAGCGCCGTGTCGCGCGTGGAATCCCATCCGCCCGTTTCCCCTCTGTTCCTCATCAGCCACGCGACCGCCTTCACCGCCTCGTCCTTTTTGCCAGCGCGCGCAAGCACGCCCAGCGCCTTCGAGGTCGCCTCCACGTTGTTGAACTTGTAATCAACGCCCCTCCACCTGCAGAAGCGCGCTGTGCAGTCGCCTCTCTTAATCAATTCATCGATGTACTCATCTGCACGCGCGTCATCAACATTTTGCAGCGCGCCCACAAATAGCGCGAAGTGGTAGTCGCTCAGGGAATCTTTTTTCTTGTCGATTTTGTTGAGCGCGGTCTTCAAATCATCCGAACCAGAATCTAGCATACCATACACATACGCCGCGTGCGCGAGCTCATCAACGTCTTCGTTTTCTTTCATTATGCTCAACAGCTTTTCCGTGCCCCTCGCGTAAACATTTTCGTCTATCGTTGTGCCAGCGTTTTTCGCGAGCGTGAGCCCGTACATCACGTACGCGGTCATCCTGGGGTCGCTCGTTCCCTCGCTCCACCATCCCCAGCCCCCGTCGGAATTCTGGAATCCGTAGAGGCGCGCTAGCCCCTTCTCAACCATGTCAGGCAGTTCAGCCTGGAGTTTGTCGCTGATTTTTATGTCGAGTTCGCGCGCGGTCTTCAAAACTATAACGTCAGGAATGAACGAACTCGTGGTCTGCTCGACGCATCCGTAGGGATAGCGCGCGAGGTATTCCAACCCATCGAGCGCGCTAGTCGCAAGGCTCGCGGTGAGCGCGAGTTTCACGCTCGCGCCGCTCGTCGCGTCCGGAACGACATAATTAAGCGTTTCATCTTCAGCCGCGCCGGAAAGCACATCAATTTTCTCGATTCCGTGCGGGAGGATTGGAATTGAGAGCTGCATTGCATCGCTTGCTACTCTTGTATCACACGCACGTGAAGAGCCATCGCATACTGAAATAACATTTGCGGTTATGTTCGCTTGGCAGCATCCATCAACGACGAGCTTATATTCAACTTTCGTATCCTCGCCCGCGCCAACAGTAACATATCTCTCAGGATTTTCAAGTAGTCTCACACCACCACTCACGTTGAGATAAATCATGTAATTCCCTTTGCTTGCATCTGTCATATAGCTATGCACTATCGCTGAAATTTTCACCTCGTCATTCTGCGTGAAAAACCTCGGCGTCTCGAGCCTCACGAGCAAATCCTTTGAAACGGTCGCGCTCGCGCTGCTCATCCCAACATTTTTATCATCAGTTGACGCGACCGCGCTGATGTTCCATGTTGTGAGGCTGTCAGGCATCTCGAAAGATACGAGGTCCCCGCCCTCACCGACTATGAGGAACGGGTTCCAGTATGCGGTATCGGGGAATTCCTTTCTCACCTGAATTGTCTCGAGCGCAGAAGCCCCCTTCCCCGCAACCCCACCGAGAGGAGGCACGCCTATCGCGTCTTCTGCTCTTGATCCGGAATAAACCACCTGCGCCATCTCCCTGCCGACTCTGCCATCATACTCATAGTAGTATCCCCCATAAGTCCAGCTGTAAACCGTCGAGGTCTGGTATCCGAACGCGCGCTGGTAGAAATACCTGTAAACATCAACGGGCGCGCGGTCAGGCGCGAGCGCGAAAATCGACTCGTCAACGACCGCGAGCGAGACGATTCCTGCGCGCGCCCTTCCCATCCAGTCCTTAAGTGAAATGCTTACGTACGCGCGCTCGCCTGGCTCGTATTTCTGCTTATCCGGTTTAACCTCGACGAGAAGTTTGTTTATGTCCCTCTCGATGCTCACGATTTTGCTTGCGGTGTAAAGCGTTCCGTTCCTTACGGCGATTACCTCGACTTTGAACGCGGTCGGGAGATCGCTCGTGATCGGGAATTTGAGCGCGAGGAAAACCCCGTCGATACGGCGCGCGCTCAGCGAGAGGAGTTTTCCGTTTTCTAAACTCACATACGCATTCGCATCCTCAATCGGCGAGGAGATGTAAACCTCCATTGTTTCCCCATCTTTATACGCGTCCTTGTCCGTCGTGAGTTCCATCTGCTCGAAGCGGTACCACGGCCTGCCTTCGCCATAAGCCCACAAATACCCCTCCTGCTCAATAAGGACTCCGTTGCGCACGACAGTAGCCTTCAGTATATACTGTCCTGATTTCTGCGGGACGAACTTCACGTGCGCTACTCCGTTGTCATCAGTCGTGAACATCTCGCTCGTCACGCTCTCGTTCTTCTCCCCGCCGTCGCGCTCATACTCGCGCCTACCTATCTCAAGAATTCCATTCTGCCCTGCGATGGGCTTTCCATCAGGCGTTTTGATCGTTACTTTCACACTCGTCTCCTCGCCGACCTGCGCGTACCACTTCGGCTCAACATAAACTGAGAAGCCCCTGCTCACGCGCGTGCTTCCGGTCTCCTCGATTGTTTTCTCGCTCTTGTCCCGCACCTTCGCCTCAACAATAATGTCGTAGTCGCCCTTGAAATCAGGCGCCACGAACTCGATTTTCGCGCTCCCGTTCGCGTCTGTGCGGACTGTTCCGGAAACGATTTCCTTTTCCTTGTACGAGTAAGAGCGATACCCGCCATAACCGTAATAATAATCCATCTCGTAGTACCTGCAGCGCCATCCCCCGCACGGTTGGTATTGGTATCCCTTGTAAATCTTGTACTCGACCTCGCCGTCAACAACCGGCTTTCCGAAATAGTACTGCGCGCTCACGTCTATCGAAACTTTCTCCTCGACCCCGAACCAAGTTTTCGCCGGCGTTACTGCCACTTTGAATTCGGGCTTCTGGTACTCCTGCACTTCGAAATTGTAACTCCCAAGCCAACTCCCGCTCCCGCCGATCGCGTACATCTGGACGTTGTAATACCCCAGCGCCGCGTCCGTGTCTATCGGAAAGTCCGCGTAAATTATGTTATTTCTTGCCTCAACTGTTTTCTCAACGTATATCTTATACTCGGGGCTGTACACCTTGAGTGTCACATTTCCCGAATAATCCCTATACTCATCTTCACCGTAGCCCGCGAAGATTATCGCCCTGAAATGGACGGTCTGCGTTGGCCTGTAAATCGGCCTGTCCGTATAGGCGTAAGCAGTATAGGCGTTGTATTCGCGGCTGCCATACACATAGGCGTCAACTCTCGCGCTCTCCTTTCCGTGCGTTGCCTTCAAAACAAACGAACTCTTATTCGCACGCAGTTTCAGTTTCGCCATCCCACTGTAATCCGCGAACGTGCTTTCCACCACTTCCTTTATGTTGTATTCCTGCGCGTCGCTGTCCCAGCCCCCTCTTTCATAGAGAGATACGAGTGCGCCTGGAATCGGCTCCCCGCTAGTTTTGTTCACGACTATTGCATAAACATATTCATCCTGCGCAGAGGAGTAGTAATGGTATTTCGTGATGAGCCCAATCTCGCTTACAATTATTCTTTTCGTTACGTTTTTTGTTGTCGGGAGCGTCGTTTCTCCAATAAGTTTATACTCGCCGGATGGCAGAGTGATGTTGATGGTCGCGTAACTTCCGTAAATCCCACTACCCCCTCCAAATTCTGTTTCATACCCGCGCACGAAAACGTCTTTGTTATCCTCGACGCGATAGACTTTCAAAATAAACGGTATTGTATTATAATCATACGGGTAAAAATTAGTTTCGTTTATCTCGACGGTTTCCCAACTCTCGTATATATACGCGTTAACAACGATGTTCTCGTTTGGAATGTATTCCTGCTTATCGACATACATGTTCAGGCGATAGCCCTTCGTGTAAACCGGACTGCCGTAATTCAGCGCGGAAAGCGCGAAAACTGCAAACAAAAACAAAGCAACGTTCCTAGGGCCCATCGCATCACCGTTAAATGTATATCTATATTTAATTTATATACCTGATTGGTTTTGTTCGGTGTTTTCCGTTCGGTGTGTTTATGAGGTTCGGTCCTGCGGGTATACCTCTTTCAACAACAGGAGGCGTTTTCGAGGGAGTCCAGGATACCGCGAGGCTCGGGCTTGGCGCGTTCGAAGTGGAGTTCGTGCGTGGCGTGAAAATGGGCGACGAGTACGCGGAGCGCGTAGGCGGGGAGGCACGGAAACTCGAAATTTCGCTGAGCGCACACTGCCCCTACTGGATTAACTGCGCTGCAAAAGAAAAGGCAAAACTCATAACCACCGAGAGGAACATCCTTGAGACCGCGCGCATCGCGAAAATTCTGGGCGCGCACATAATTGTCTTTCACCCCGGCTTCTACATGGGCAGGAGCCCGCAGGAAACTGGCGAAATAATAAAGAACACGCTGGCCGGAATTATCGAAAAAATGAAACAGGAGAAAATAAACGACGTGGTTCTCGGTCTCGAAACTTCCGGAAAGCAGACGCAGTTCGGCACTCTGGCGGAAAATTTGGAAATCGCGCGCGAGTTGGGGCAGGCGGTTGTTGTTGATTTCGCGCACATCCACGCGCGCGGGAACGGCGCGCTCAAAAATAAGGAGGATTACAAGAAAATTTTCGACGAGATTGAAAAAGTGGTGGGCGCGGGTGCGCTCCAAAAACTGCACTGCCATTTCAGCGAAATAGAATACAGCGAAAAGGGCGAGAGGTGGCATCTTGAGTTGGGAACGAAAAACTCCCCTCCATTCAAACCGCTCGCTGAAGTAATCGCAGAAAATGGATACGACGGCACGATAATATGCGAGAGCCCGCTCCTCGAGCAGGACGCGCTCAGGATGAAAAAAATACTGGAGGAGGCAATAAAAAAATCACGCTAACCTCATGCTGACGAACTCGCCGTCATTTTTTACAATCACAACCCCCCTTCCGCTCAACTCAAACTCAGCGCGCTCTAGCGCGCATTTCGTTTTTTCACTGAAAACAGCGGCGCCGTTGCCGAATTTTATTTCATTCCCGCCCGCGGTTACTTTCCACCCGCCCTTCAAATTTATTTCAAGTTCACGCGCATTATTTTTTCCCAGAACGCAGACATCATCCGCGGCGTTTTTTATGTCCGCGAGAGCGAGTTTCGCGTATTCGCGCGAGAGCGCGTCCTCGCCCGTCTGCCTCACCCCGAAAACAAGGGGAACCCAGATTATGAGGAACGCTACAAAAGCAGCAAGCAGAATAAGAAATTCAATTGACAGCTGAGCCCTCACCATCCCACTTCGTCATTTCGCTTTGCAAACTGCCTCGAACGGGTCGCAGTAGTTCGACGTGCAGTCCGCATCAGCGGTGCACGCCTGCCCGTTCGCGAGCTTCTTGCTTTCAGGCTTCGTGATTTCCTTCGTTTCCGTGAAGATGTCGCTAGTCTCGGATTTCACGATGCCCCTTGCCTCCTTCGCGGTCTGCTGCAGCGTTATCACAACGATGAGCGCGACCGCGAGCACTGCCGCTATAATGATGATGAGCTCGGCCGAAATCTGTCCGCGAGCCATTGGCGCCATAACACCCCAAATTATAACGAGCGACTGTTTTTTATCGTTATCGCTCCTTCCTCAGATGGGCACGCCGAAAAAGAACGAGACCGCGAGCACCGCGATTATGTACCCGAACCACACGCGGCCGTCCCAGGCGAGTACCTTGCTCCCGTCAAGAGGAAATATCGGAAGCATGTTGAACAATCCAAGAAGCATGTTCACGCGCGCCCCCATCAGCGAGATTACCTGCACAATCTGCAAAACGTCCGGGGACGTGGCGCCCAGCCCCCCGCTGCTCATCATAAAAACGAAACCAAAAACGATCGCGAGCGCGAGGTTCGTGAGCGGGCCTGCGAACGAGATTATCCCGTTCTCTTTTCTTCTTATGTAGGGCGCGAAAATGTAAACCGCGCCCGGCGCGGCTATGAAAAAACGCCCGCCTGTTACGAACGCGAGAAGGAGCATCAGCCCGAGCCCCTCGGGCCACGCGCGATACACAGCGTACGCGCCGTATCTCTGCGCCACGTACTTGTGCGCGAGCTCGTGGAGGAGAAAACCGAGCCCGACCGTTACAAGAATTATTGGTATGACAAAGGGAATCGCCATCGGCTCGCTCAGGAGGACGGGCACGGAAAACGCTATCGCGACCGCGAGCATCGAAACCGCGATGTCGTATATTTCGGCGTTTTGCAAGCAATCAACTCGAATATCAGAATCAATTAAACAACGCTGACCTCAATCTCGCGCTCGGTCAGCCTAACGCGCGCGGGCATTATGAAACCCGCGTAACTTATGATTTCCCCCTCGGCAACATTGCCGTTCGGAAGAGAGATGCGTATTCTCCCGCCGGTGCGCCCGCTGCTCATCGCGACCGCGGTGTTCATCTGCAGAAGGTTCGCAAACCCGCTTGCCTCGTAGTTCGCCACCAGGACAACGTCGCCCTTCCGCACCCCG
Organism: Microcaldota archaeon; assembly: GCA_964632135.1. GTDB lineage: Archaea > Micrarchaeota > Micrarchaeia > Burarchaeales > JBFMAP01 > JBFMAP01. The sequence continues at coordinate 114,948 of CAZWEI010000001.1, read as the reverse complement.
CGCACATGCGGATACGCGAACGGCGTGAGAAGTGAAATTCCGAGCGCGAGTGCGAGTAATTTCAGAAGAAAAGTGAGCGAGTAGGGCGTGAGCGCGTAGAGTATGAGCGCTGCCGAAACTGAAACTATCAAGGTTTTGAAGAAAAGCCCTATCCTCATGCGATCGCCTTTGCGCGCGGTTTATCCAAACATCGCGTCCGTCCCTTCTGTGAACTTCTTCATCCTGTCGAGGTTCTGCTTCGTGACCGTGGGCTTTACCGTTTTCAGCGCCTGCTCGAAGTGCTTCTGCCCTACTGTTTTCGAGTCTATGTCCTCGCGGAGCGCGTTCATTCCTGCCTCCCTGCAAACCGCCTCCAAATCCGCGCCCGTATATCCCTCGGTTTTTTTCGCGAGAGACTTCAAATCAACATCCTTCATGAGAGGCATCTTTCTCGTGTGCACTTTCAGAATTTCAAGCCTCGTCTCCTCGTCAGGAACAGGCATCTGGAGCACGCGGTCGAACCTTCCAGGTCTCAGCAGAGCAGGGTCGAGTATGTCCGGCCTGTTGGTCGCAGCGAGCACGACAACGTTCTTCAAATTCTGGAGCCCGTCCATCTCGGTGAGCAGCGCATTAACAACCCGCTCGCCTGCGCGCGAGCCCTCGTCGCTCGCGCCCCTCCACGAGGCGACCGCATCAATTTCATCTATGAATATTATGCACGGCGCGGCCTGCCTAGCCTTCCTGAAAATTTCGCGCACGGCCTTCTCGCTCTCGCCAAACCATTTCGAGAGCAGTTCCGGCCCCTTGATGGATATGAAGTTCGCCTCGCTCTCTGTTGCCACTGCTTTTGCGAAAAGAGTCTTTCCAGTTCCCGGAAGACCAACGAGCAGTATGCCGCGCACAGGTCGTATTCCCAATCTCGTGAACACTTCTGGTTTTTTTAGCGGCAGTTCGATTGCCTCCTTGAGTTCGCTCTTTATCTCGTCCAGCCCGCCCACGTCAGTCCAGCGGACGTTCGGGACCTCAACGAAAACCTCGCGGAGCGCGCTCGGGTGGATCTCGCGCAGGGCATTGAAGAAGTCCTCGCGCGTGACGCGCAGCTCCTCAAGAATTTGCGGAGATACGAACTCCTGCTCCAAGTCGATTTTCGGAAGTATCCTACGCAGAGCCTTCATCGCCGACTCCTTTGCAAGCGACGATATGTCCGCGCCCGTATAACCATGCGTGATGTTCGCCAGTTCGTCCAAACTGACATCCTCTGCAATTGGCATGTTCCTCGTGTGAATTTGCAAAATTTCCTTGCGCGCGTTCCTGTCAGGAATTCCAATTTCAATCTCGCGGTCGAATCTTCCTGGCCTGCGGAGCGCGGGGTCGATGCTGTTCGGGCGGTTTGTCGCGCCTATAACGATTACCTGCCCGCGCGTCTTCAGCCCATCCATTAGTGTAAGAAGTTGGGAGACCATCCTTCTCTCAACCTCGCCTGTTACCTCCTCTCTCTTCGGCGCAATCGCATCCAATTCATCCATGAAAATTATACTCGGCGCGTTCTCGTCCGCATCCTTAAACATCTGCCTCAATCTCTCCTCGCTCTCTCCCACGAATTTGGAAACGAGTTCGGGTCCTGCGATGTGTATGAAGTTCGCCTCGCTCTCGCTTGCGACTGCGCGCGCCAGCAGAGTCTTTCCTGTCACTGGCGCGCCGTAGATGAGAACTCCCTTGGGCGCCTCTATCCCCAATTTTTCAAAAAGTTCAGGATGCCTCATCGGCAACTCGACCATCTCGCGTATTTTCTGCACCTCGTCCTTCAAACCTCCGATGTCCTCGTACGAGATGGCGGTTATTTTTCCAGCCTCCTTCATGGGTTCTGCTTTTAGAACGAGTTCTGTGGTCGGATTGATTACGACTATTCCCTGAGGCTGCACGACCACTGCAACGAGCGGGAATGTTGTTCCAAACACGCCGACGAAAATCGTGTCGCCCTTTGCCATCGCGCGCCCAACAAGTTTCTTTTTCACGAACTCGTCAAAGCCAGGCGAGTACTTCATCGGCTGAGTGGGCGCGAGCACTACTTTTTTAGCCTCCTTCAACTCCGCTTTCTTCACGAATATTTTGTCACCGAGCGCCATGCCCGTGTTCTGCCGCAGATATCCGTCCATGCGGATTATGTTCAGCCCCTCGTCCTGCGGGTGCGCCTGCCACACGACCGCGGCAGTGCTTCGCTTCCCCTTCAATTCTATAATGTCGCCCGTGGTAACGCCAATCACCTTGCGCGCGCGGGAGTCTATCCTGACGAGCCCCCTGCCCACATCATTCTGAAGCGCTTCCGCGACCTTTAGTTCAACTCCATCTGCCATAAACACCACCTTCTCACACTTTTCGATAACCCCTTCTAAGTGCAATTATGTTAAAGATTTGCGATGTAAGTTTTAAATAACATGCGCGTATAATAATAAACGTCGCCGTCGAGGGAGACGATGGCGCGGGGGTTGGTGTGGATGAGGTTTGAAAAAATAATGCTGCTTGTTCTGTGTTTGATGGCGCTGGGCGCGGTATCGGTTTTTGCGCAAAATCAGACACTAACTCAGATAACTTTATCTCCAAGCGTTGTATCCCTCAAAGTAGGAGATACGCAGCTGTTTACGGCAACGTGTTACTACACTAATGGAACTAATCCTAATACTACCTATCCTGGCCCGTGTCCAATGCTGAGCTGGACATCTAGCGCAGGAACGATGAACCCAACCTCGTCGTACTATTCGAGTACTCTTACTGTAACTACCTACTCCCAAGCCGATTTGTACGTGACCGCGTCATCTGGAGGAGTGCAAGGTATCGCGACGGTCCGAGTTTTGCCTTCGTCTGTGCTGACGATGGCCGCGTATCCAACATCTATTCCTGCGGGTGGCGGCTTCTCGCTTATATACGCAACTCTAACACTTAATGGCACACCACTCGTTAATCAAACAATAAAGTTTACAACTACGCTCGGGGCAATATGGCAGACCTATGCGAGTACGAATGCAAGCGGTGTCGCTACAAATAGATTATATCCTGGGGGTACCCCCGGTCTGGCAACCGTAACTGGAATGTATAACGGCACCTACGGCTACGCGACGAATTACGTGAATGTTAATATCACCCCCGCGTCATCAGTCTTGGCTACGATAGTCGTAACACCAAATCCCGCTAACGTTGCCGTTGGCGGGACGCAGCAGTTCACTGCAACGTGTAGGGATCAATATAACACGACCCTGTTTTGTCCAATGCTGCAATGGACAACGAATGCAGGAACAATGAACCCCGCGTACTCAACTTCAACGAGCACGCTGACCGCAAGAACATCTCCTGGAACTGGTTTGTATGTGCGCGCAACGGTGTTCAACACAACGAATGGAACATACGGTCAGGCAACAGTTAATATTGTACCAGGCTCGCCCGCGCTTGCTAATCTGACTGCCAACCCAACATCGCTGTTTGTAGGTCAATTCTCGACAATAACTGCCTATGTCTATGATGCATACGGAAACTGCGTTGCTGACGGAACGTCCGTGACTTTCAACAAATCAGGCGTCGGATACTTCGTGAATGGCTCTCTTGGTGGGCAGTACGCAGTGATTCCAACTATGAACTGCAAAGCGTCGGTTGTTCTCGGCTCCTCGGATGTCGGAACCGCAACTATTATGACCCCCGCACTGGTTTCAAACTCAGTTTCTGTGACTTTTCTAAGAAAGGTAACGCCACCCTGCAAAGGTCCAAAGTGTCCAGTGCCTGTAGAGGTAGCGCAGATATCCCTCTCGCCCAGAGCTCTCGACGCGAATTCCGCGGCAACGGTTATTTTCCTGCTCGCGTTCGCAGGGCTGATAGCGACATACTACATGGGCGTGGGGAAGAGATAAGCAACAAGAACGCGCAGGAGGAAAACACATGAGTTAAACGAGTTCGTACTCGCGCTCACTTACTTTTTTTATTTTAATCAAAGTGCCCCTTTTCCACGCCACCTTATCCTTAAAATTAGATGCGTCTATATTGTAATGTTCGTGCGGCTTGTCCGGACCCATGCACGCGCACTCGACCGCGACCACGCGCGCAGCAAACTCACTGCCGCCGGCGCGGATTTTGAACTCATCGCCTGCCCTTGGGAAAAACTCCAGCGCCTCCTTTGTTATGAAAATGTACTTTCGCGCGGCCTCGTCGCTGCCCAGTTTCCTCTCGTAAGTATCGCCAGCCATGGAACCACAATTTTATTTAATCTGTCCCGCCATAAATATAAGCTTGTTGTGATTCGCATGCTCTTCAGTTTGTTTAACAATAAAAAAAAGCCAGAGAGAATAGACCAGAACTCAGCCCCTAAGAGCGATCTGGAGAAACTGGTCCTCAGGCTCAAAAAAGATAATGGATCGTTGGCTCGATATCACCATCCGCTGAGCGTACGAAACTCAGAAAAACTCGCGGGATTTTTCGCGAAAATAGCCGATGAGATGGGATTGCGCGCCAAGGTTGTTGATGGGAGTAACGTAATAATTGATTTGAAAGCAGATGGCGCGAGGCAGACTCTAACGCTTGCGGTTTGCAATGAGTGGGTTGAGGCAGGAATCGTCCCCCCGGCGCATCGCGAAACATATGAAAACAGGGACATACTCGCTTCAATTCTCGCGCTTCACGAACTTAAAAAGAACCGCAGTTCTGGCGTCAATGCCTGCCTCGTGATAAAATGCGTCGATGATGAAGGCGAGCCTAGCGCGCCCGGGATAAGCGACCTTCTTGGAAAAGCTGGCGGCGACGTGATAACCGCAGGTGGCACGTCGTGCGTACCCCTGGCATCACTTGGAAACGTGCAGGGAGAGGCGACAATTTCCGGCACCTTGCAAAACACAGTCGCTTTTCTGAAGGACTTTGTAGCCTTTTACACCGAGAGAAACCTACACAGTTCCCAATGCTTTTTCTCGCGCGATGGCAAAGAAAATCCAGAGCGCATAAAAGGGAGGTTTTCGCTCACAGCACTCCGTATAGACGGCGTGAACTCGAATGGGGAAATTTTTTCAGTCACAACCAACGGAGTTTCCGGGGATCGCATACCGGACAAATGCTTGGTGGAGTTCAAACAACCAAACGGTGAGGAGGCGAGAGAGCCCAGCGTGATATGTGGCATTGGAGGAAGCGCCATGGCTCCGCAAAATGCAAAGAATCCTATAGAAATGTTTTTGAACGTGGAGTGCAAACACATTTTCAGTAGAGAAGAGCGCCCAAACATAAAAGTTGTTGCCAAGGTAGATTTTCTCATGGGACTTATTCCAGACGAGGACCCCGACCGCGCAAAGAGGAGGATGCTAAAATGGCTGCGCGCGAGCGCGCTCCGTAACGGCGTGAGCATCCAGGGGGTTAGGATAACAAGGGAACGGTTCCCATGGGACGAATCGTTCATGAAGCTAGTGGCAGAGACAATGCACAACGGGAAACCCATAACTCTTGACATAAAGAAAGACACGTTCGATGATGCGCTGTTTAGATACATTTGTCATAAAATGGGCGGCATAACAAAACTATGCTCCAACTGGAAGGATTTGTCGATTGGCGGACAAGAGCGCAAAATCGTACACCTCTAAACGCGGTGTTTCCATGAGAGAGATGAACTCGCTTGAAATTTCGTACATGTGCGCGGAGCTTCAGAAGCTAGCAGGCGCGCGCCTCAACAAAATTTACGAATTGGGGGAAGGCGAGTTCCGCTTCCAGTTTCATATTCCGGAGTGCAGCGTGGATGTGGCGTGCGAACTGAAGAAGAGGCTAAACATGACGAAATACATCAAGGAGGCGCCTGAAACTCCGACGCAGTTCGCCATGTCCCTGCGCAAGCATCTTGAGAATGCGCGCGTGCTGAAAATTCAGCAGCACGATTTTGACAGGGTGCTTTTCTTCGAGCTCGAGAGGAATAAAAAATATTTCCTTATCTTCGAGATGTTCGCGCACGGAAATCTCATTTTAGCTGACGAAAATTTCGTGGTGCTCCAGTGCTACAGGCGCGAGGAGTGGAAGGACAGGGAAATAAAAATAAAAGAAAAGTACGAATTTCCAAAAACAAAAATAAAAGATCCGCGAACTCTGACTGAAAGCGAGCTCTCGCGCATCCTCTTGAGCGAGAAGCAGTTGATCGCAGTTCTGGCGCGAGAGGTTCCGATAGGCACGGTTTATTTGGAGGAGGCGTGCGCGCGTGCTTGCATAGAGCCGACAGCAAAATCAAACTCGCTTTCCGAACACGAAAGAAAAAAACTCTGCGCGGAAATAAAAACAATCCTCTCCGCGTCTTCGCCCACAGTTTATTTTGATGGCGAAAGCGCAGTCGATTATTCATTGACGACTTTGAAAAAACACGAAAACTTGCGCATGGTGAAATACGCAACTCTCTCAGAGGCGATGGACGAGTTCTACGCGCGCGCCAAACTAGTTGCGGAGGAGGGGCCGCGCGAGAGCAAGGAGCAGATTAAATTGAAAATTCAATTTGAGCAACAGTTAGCTGCGGGCGAGGAGTTGATGGTGAAGGCAGATGAGAAAAAAAAGGCGGGCGACGCAATCTACGGGAATTACGAGCGGATTGGCGAGATGCTCGAAACTTTCCGCGAGATGAAGAAAAGAAAATTGGGTCTGGAGGAGATGAACCGAGAGCTGAAGAACAAGTTCGCGTTTTTCGAGAGCGTGGATAAGGAGGGAAGAATAACCCTTCACACGTAGTTCTTCAGAAGCTCCGCCGCCTTCTCATTATTATCCGCCTTGATTGCAACGAACGTCTTTCCTCCCTCCTTGAAAAGAAGATGCACGTTCTCTATGTTTATTCTCGCGTCCGCAAGTATGCGCGCTATTTTCGAGAGCTGGCCGGGCTGGTCGGCAAGTTTCACGACTATGGCCCCAGATGATACGACCTCAAACTTTGCCTCTCTGAGCAGATTTATCGCCTTCTGCCCGCTGGACGTCGTCATGCGTACGACGGTGTTTTTCTTCACCACCTCCATTGAAACGGAGTCAATGTTTATACCTTTCCGTGCGAGGATGGACGAAATGTCCGCGAGAAGCCCCACGCGGTCCCTCGCGATTATCACGATTTCCTTTGTGTTCGCTTTCATATGCATCACGTCGTCTATATCCTGTACACCTGCACGTGCGGAACCTTCGAGATGTAAACCACGTCGCTTTTTTTGACCATGCCTGCGCGCAGCGCAATCCCGACCGCCCTCTCGCCCACGAAATTCATAGATGTCGCGCGCGCCATCTCCAGCGCAACCTCCTCCTCGCTCGCCTCCTCGTTTCCGTAGAAGCCGCCGTACCTCTCCAGATCGAGCGTGCGCTCCCCCTCCTTCAGAATCCTCCCCATCAAATCCGAATCGCACACGGCGAGTATCCTCGCCTTCTCCTTCCTGTTCACGTGCACGCGCATGAAAAGCATGAGATTATCATAACGTCATTATTTATATTATTTTAGTGTCGTAATTACTCCGGTGTTCCCATGAAGATACGCGCGGTGTTTTTCGACATCGATGACACGCTGTTCCCCTCAACGAGGTTTGCGGAACTCGCCAGGAGAAACGCGATAAACGCGATGGTGGAGGCGGGGCTCGACGCGGACCCGGAACTCGTGTACAAAAAGTTGCTTGCAATCATAAAAAAATACGGCTCGAACTACGAGCGCCATTTCGACGCGCTGCTGAAAGAGCTTCATGTTGGGAAGAGCCCAAAACTCACTGCGGCTGGCGTCGCGGCATACCACAACACAAAATCCACAATCCTACCGTTCCCCGAAGTCCCGCGCACGCTCCTAAACCTGCGCGATCGGGGCTACGAGCTTTACGTGGCTTCGGAAGGCAACTCCGTCAAGCAGTGGGACAAGCTCATCAGGCTCGGGCTCCACAACGTGTTCCACGACGTTTTCGTCTCGGAGGACATAGGCGAGAGCAAGTCAAAGAGGTTCTTCGAGAAAATCCTCGCGCGCCTGCACCTCGACCCGAGAAGCACCGTGATGGTCGGGGACAAAATCGAGAAGGACGTAATCCCCGCGAAGAGCGCCGGGATGTTCGCGGTGAGAATAACGCGCGAACGCGATTTGCGCAGAGCGCAAATGCGCATTTTTGCTGCGCAAAAATTGCGCGATGGAAAAGGGCCTGCTGATTTTGAAATAAAAAAGATGGACGAGCTTCTGGCCGTGCTCGAGAAAATCGAGCGTGGAAAGCAGGCGAGATGATGAACGAGAAATACGAGCGCGCCGGGAAAGTGGTTTTTGATGCGATGCAACTCGCAAGGCGCGAGGCAAAACCCGGAGTGAAGCTTCTCGAGCTCGTGGAAAAAATAGAGGGCTTCATAGTTTCGCAGGGCGCGCGCCCAGCGTTCCCGGCGAACATCTCAATAAACGATATCGCCGCGCACTACACCCCTCCTTTTGACGACGCGGGCGTGCTCGGCGAGAAGGACATCGTGAAAATTGATGTCGGCGCGCACGTCGATGGTTTTATCGGGGATATGGCGGTAACGATTGATTTTTCAGGCGAAAATGGAAAACTCGTTGAGGCAAGCGAGCGAGCGCTCCAGTCGGCGCTTTCTGTGATGCGGGCAGGCGCGGCAACCTCTTCGATCGGCGAGGCGGTCGAGACTGAGATTAAAAAATACGGTTTCAAGCCCATTGAGAATCTGACCGGCCACGCGCTCGCCGAATACGAACTGCACGCCGGGATTGAAATACCGAACATAAAAACGCACCACTCGTACGAACTGAAGGAGGGGGACGTTTTCGCGGTCGAGCCTTTCGCGTCAGCGGGCGCCGGGCACGTGAGCGAGGGAAACATGGTCGAGATTTTCAGCCTGCTCGAACAGGCGCCGGCGCGCGATTTGCCCGAAGGGCAAATGCGCATTTGCGCTCCACGCAAATTGCGGCTCCGCGAGTCGCGGAAACTCCTCAACCACGCGCAGGAGAATTACCGAAAACTCCCGTTCGCGGAGAGATGGCTCAGGAAGGGCGCGTTCCAGTCGAAACTCCTTCTCAACGCCGCGCTCAAGGAGCTCGTGCTCATGGGCGCGCTGCGTCAGTATCCCGTTCTGCGCGATTCGGGAAAGGGGCTCGTCTCGCAGGCGGAGCTGACGGTGCGGGTGGAGAAGGATAGCGTATCTATTTTAACCAGGTAATCCACAATATACCCTGTTTTGCGGGCCCGTGGCGCAACGGATAGCGCGACTGGCTTCGGACCAGTAGGTTGCGGGTTCGAAATAAAACAATCAAAAAAAGAAACAAAACGAAGAAACGAAACTCCTGCCGGGCCCGTTTTATTTTTTATTTCAAATCCCCGTTCTTGCTTATCTCTTTGCCGCGTAGTATGTCGCTAGCAGTCCCCCAATCGAAAGTACTACGAGGGCTACGGTCGCGACAGTCGCATCGTTTGTTTTGTCACGTGGCGCAGTAAGCGGCATTTGGGCTACCTCCTGCGGTGCCGGGCACTTCGGATAGCCGAATGGGCAAGGTGCTGGCTTGTTAATGAAGGTCACATAAACAGGATTTGAGTCTACATGCGGGCTTCCCGGTACACCCAAATAAATAAGGTAATACGCAGTGACTGTCGAGGTTCCCACTCCGGATGAGCCTACAACGACTGATGCTGTGCCATCTTTAAGAGAGGCGCTCCATATTCCATTTACAAAATATCCCACGCCAGATTTATTGAAATTTATTAGTGAATAATCCTGGGCCCAGTTGCCGTATTGATCGTAGGCGCTTGCCCTTATTATTACAGTTTGACCCGTGTATACCGTTATTCTGTCATAGAGGTAAGCCGGAGGTACGTATATGTTTAGAGATATCACCGCAGGGGGGCCGGATACAACAGTGAAATTATCCTGCCCATACTTTGACGTGCCAACGGCTGTTGCGCGGATATACGTAGCTAGAGAAGATTTGCCTATAACTCGCGCTGCGGCAAACTCACAACGCGATTGGTCAGGATACAGCGTTCCTGCTGCGGAGTTTCCAAGTGTCCATTCTAATGCCGGACAAGGCATAGTCCTTCCGGCTATGTCATAACAGATTGCACTGAAATTATATCTATATCCTACTGGAATCTGAAGTAATTGAGGTGTTACGTCTATCCTTTCTAATACGGGAGTGATATCAACGTACGTACGACCTGTCGCGTTGCCGTATATACCGCTATACATTCCGGTTATTTCTGCAAGACCGGCAATAGAACCAGCGAATAAACGCGTCGTAGCGTGACCCAAGTCATCGGTAACTACAGTTGTATTCTCAAGAGTCCCAAGCGTAGTCGAGATACTTACAGTTTGGGGGATTATTTGTCCAGTGCCTACCAGTAAGGTAATACTTATGTTAGAATATGCAGGAAGTCCAGTCCCAAATAGATAGTTCTGAGGAATTGAGGCAGGATTCGCGGACATTATTAAAACAGGCGGCATTTCTGCTGTAATCAAAGCAAAAAGCAACATCGGGCCAATCGCCAATAAACACAAAACAAGAAGCCTTATTTTTTCCGGTCTCATCCCAACCCCCCGCGCCAAATCGAACTATGGCGATGGTTATTTTTTGCATTGTCCAATATTTAAATCTATGCAGACCTCTCCTTAATCAGTTTGATCAGTTCGCGCGCCTTCCTCAGTTCCGCGAGCTCGTTCTTTCTCACGACCGGGACGCCCATAATCTCGTCGCGCTTCGACTCGCTCAGGATGAAGCATGAGTGAGACTGCAGTACGTCGCTTATTTTCTGGTAAACGCCCGCGCGCTTCGCGAGCGTGCGGCGGTCAGCCTGCTCGCCTGCGACAACTTTCTCCGCCTCCTCCTTCGCGACCAAATCAAAAGGCGCGCTCCTCGCGCGCACGCTCTCGAACCCGAGTTTGCTGAGAACGGTGCGCTCGTGAACCGCAGGACTGCGCACGAACGGGGAAACCGCCCGCCTCATCTCCGCGTGGAACACGCTCTCGATTATCTTCACGTGCTCCTCGCTCGCCTTTGTTTTCCCGTGCTCGTACCTGTAGAGCGTCTCCTTTGATATCTTCGATATGCGCGCCAGTTCCTCGAGGCTCAGCCCCCTCTCATTCCTCATCCTCGCCATCTTCTCCCCGTCAATCTCAACCAGAAATTTCCTGTACTTCTTCACCTTCGGGAAATCCTCCTCGATAATCATCTTGAACGTGTCCAGGTTTCCGGCGGGGATTTCGTATCTTTCGTAAACCACGCCATCCTCCAGCACGAGCTCCTTCGCCCTCTCGCCAACGAGAAAGCTGCTGCCCATGAGCATCGCCGCTATGTTCCGCAGGTCCCGTGCCTCCTCCCTGCCGAGCGCGTCTATGTTCTCGAGTATCTTCACGAGAAGGAGGAAGCCCCTGCGCGCCGCTATGTCAAAACAGCTGTGCATTCCCACACACCTTAACTGCGCGAACCCCTCGTCCGCGAGCTCCTCGCTGACCTTCTGGATGATGTGCTCCCTCATGGTTATAGCTTCACACGTGAGTTTTATATTCCTACTACCCGAAATCCCCCTATGGACTTTCTCGTGCTATTCGGCGTAATGCTGCCGGTGTTTCTGCTCATAGCACTCGGGTTCTCCTTCGCGCGCGCAAGGATTTTCAGGGCTGGCGACGACAAGCCGCTCAACGACTACGCGTACTACGTCGCAGTTCCATGTCTCATATTCCTGAGTCTCGCATCCTCGCGCCTCGATGCCTCGTATTTCGGCTCTGCGCTCGTGAGTGTTGCCGCCATGCTCGCGTGCGCCGCGCTTGCTCTTCTTATATCGCGCGCGCTGGGTTTTGGTAAGGTGGAGACAGGCGCGGTTGTTGCGTCATCTTTTCTCGGGAACGTCGCGTACATGGGATTCCCGGTGGTCTCGATGGCGCTCGGCGCAGGCGCGCTCCCCATCGCCGCGTTCATCTCCGCCGCCTGTATTCTGGTCGCGCTCTCGCTCGGGGTTTTCGTGCTTCAGCATTACTCAGGCGCGAAAATAAGTACAAAAGATTCGCTCGTAAAAATCGTCCTTAACCCGCTTTTGTGGGGAACGCTTCTCGGAATAATCTTCTCGCTATCGGGCATCGCGCTCCCGACGCTCGCTGAAAAAATTATCTCGATGATAGCGGCCTCAGCATCGCCCGTCGCGCTGTTCGCGCTCGGCGTGTTCCTCTCGCAGTGCTGCGCCGCGATGAAGCCATCGCGCGTCGTCACACTTTCAGTGCTCAAGCTCTTCGCGCTCCCGTTTCTCGCTTTCGTTTTTGCGCGCGCCTTTGGATTGGACGGTGTCCCGTTCCGCGTCCTGCTGCTGCAAACTGGGATGCCGCTCGGTGTTACTAATTTCGTGCTCGCGGAGCAGTTCAAGTCGGACAAAAACCTGATTGCGTCAGCGACGCTCGCGACAACACTCCTCTCGCTGCTCACGCTTTCAGCGATGTTGCTGCTGTTTTGAACGAATCGCCGCTGGATTTTCTCAAGGAGAAGGTTAATATATCCCACGTTAGTATTACTACACGCGAATAAATTCGCACGGTGATTGAAAATGGTACCTTCCACGATGGGACTCGCTAAGCAGTACATCCTTCTCGCCCTTCTTGCAGGGCGAAAAACCAGGCGCGGAATACAGGACTTCGCGGCAGAGGCAGGGGTTCGCATAGGCGACACGCAGTTCTTTTCTGAAACTACCGGAGCTGGCGAAGGCGCGAGAGTACACAGGGAGAACCTGAAAAACATGGGTTTTGTCAGAGTCAGAAAAAAAGACAGGGAGAATTCGTACGTCCTCAGCTATCCCAAGGTAATAGAACTGCTGTTCGTGCTTCCAAACATCCCCTTTTCTAACGACGACCTCAAAAAGTTCGAGAAATTCCTCGTCCTGCCGCAAGTCAGGTTGCTGTTCGACCCTGAACTGATAATAGAGCCGCGCGCGCCGTTGTTTTTCATGAGCATAGTGCTACAGTCGTTCATCATGATAGCAGGCCGCGGGTTGTTGAATGGGACTGGGAGGGATGAACTCGAGGGCTTTCTGGAAAAGCAGCCTCCGGCCATCCATCTATACCTAAAGAACATTTCAGGCACATCGGCGTCGCTGACGAAAGAAGAGAAAAGGGAGGTAGTGAAACTGGCCGAACCGGTTGCGGATATCTACCTGAGAAGGATTGCACTGATGGGGAGAAAATAGGATAAAAAGAACAATGCTCCAGCCGGGATCCGAACCGCGGAGGGGGTTCGAACCCCCTCCCCAGTTTCAGGGTCCTCCTGACCCTCCCCACGAGGATGAGGCATTTCCCTCTCCTTAAATTATTAAGGAGTTTTGAATTCCCTAAGCGTTTCTTTCTTTACCCAAGAAAGAAAAGCTCACCCGGGTCGTCGGCTCGAAAGGCCGAAATCCTTGACCGTGCTAGACGACTGGAGCGTGGAGATATTTACGAGAAGGAGGTTTATAATCCGAACTGTTTGAGGCTCTGCCTGATGCGCGCCACTATTCTTTCTATACTCTCCTCCCCGTTGATTCTAATCCATTTTTTCGAAAAGATACCGAGCGCGCTCAATTTTTTGTAGTTCGCCCTCACCCTTGCGAGAAACTTCCTGTTCTCCTCGAACCTGTCCAGCGAGCCCTTCTGCCTTCGTTTTCTTCTCATCGATGTTTCTGGCGAGATGTCTATGAAAAAAGTAACATCCGGTTCGATGAAGCCCATCGCGCGCGCCATTCTCACGCACTCGTAGAGTTTCATCCCCTGCGCGGCCTGGTACGCGAGCGTGGAGGTGATGTACCTGTCAAGCAGAACGACCTCGCCGCGCGCCAATTTTTCACGCATCCCGCTCTGGTCTAGAAGGATGTCGGACGCGAACAAAATGAAAAGCGTGGGTGCGTCCATCTCGTTTTTGTTTCTTTTATCATGAAGATACGAATCGATGAGTTTCCCGAAAATGCTTTTCGTGTTCGGGTAGGTGTAAACCGAGACATTGCGTTTGCCGCGCGCGAGATACTGCTTCAGTTTGCCTGCCTGAACCCTTTTTCCAGCGCCGTCTATCCCCTCGAAACATATGAGAAACCCGCGCGGCTTGGCTTTCATAGGAGTGCTTTTCAGCGATATAGTTTTTAAATTTAGCACGCGATAGGAATCCATGGAAAGGCTTGTTCTCGCGAGCCCGAACTGTGCGGATTTGAAGATAGCAGGCGCGGCGCAACTCGAAACCAAGAATTTCCCCGATGGCGAGAACTACGTGCGTGTGCCTGTCGATTGTGTCGGCAAGGAAGTCGTCCTAGCGCACAGATGCTACCCAAACATAGACACTCGCCTAATCCAGCTTTCTCTCGCGCTCCACGAGATAACGGAGGAAAAGCCTGCGCGCGTTCGCGTGGTTGTTCCGTATCTCCCTTACGCGCGCCAGGACAAGCGGTTTCTGGAGGGAGAGGCGGTGAGCGCGAAGATAATATGCGGGATGATTGCGCGCGCCGGCTGTGACGAACTGATAACTTTCGACTGTCATTTTTTGAAGCGCGCCGGCGGGTTCGAATACGGCGGGCTGAGGATAAAAAATCTCACGATGGGCGAGGAGCTCCTCGCAGAGGCGAAGAGATTCTGCAAGAACCCGCTCGTAGTCTCTCCGGACGAGGGCGCGAGATATCTGGTCGAGAAGGAGGAAAGCGCGCGCGTGATGAAAAAGCGGAGGGGCGGGTACGTGAAAAATGGCGCGACCACGTACAGGGAGGCGAAGATAGTCGGCGGGGTTTCTGACGTTGATGGGCGCGACATAATAATCATCGATGACATGGTCGCGAGCGGCGGGACGATGCTCAAGGCGGTGCGCGCCTGCAGGGAGAGAGGGGCGAAAACAGTTATCTGCTGTGCGACGCACGGGCTGTTCTTGGGGGACGCGCACAAGAAACTTTTCAAGGAAGGCGCGAAAAAAGTAATCTCGTCAAATACAATTTTACACGAAACTTCCAAGGTCGACATAAAGGAAAAAATTGAGGCAGTGATATGAGCATCCGCGTAAGGATGGAGAAACTCGCGCGCAAAATTGGAGAGCAGTGCGCGCACATCGACGAGAAAAGCGCGGGGAAATTCCTGCGCTCGCTCACTGGCGCGAAAAGAATATTCATACACGGAGTCGGGAGAAGCGGCATGGTCGCGCGCGCTTTCGCGATGAGGCTCATGCATCTGGGATTTGATGTGTACGTCGTAGGCGAGACGATAACGCCTGCCATACATAACGGCGACCTGTTCATAGCGGTCTCAGGCTCTGGAAAAACGTCCTCGGTCAACGTCGTCGCGCGCGTGGCAAAACAGAAAAACGCGTTTCTCGCGGCTATAACCTCAAATCCGAACTCGGAACTCGGAAGGCGCGCGGGGTTGGTCGTTCACATAAAAGGGCGCGCGCTTCGCTCGCTGAGCCCGGACTACGACGCGCGCCAACTGGTAGGCGAGCACGAGCCTCTCGTACCCCTTGGTACGCTTTTTGAACTGACTGCGATGATTTTTCTCGATTCGGTGATTGATGAGTTGATGCTGAGGAGGAACAAAGGGGAAAAGGATTTGAGGGCAAAGCATACTGATTTGGAATAGATGCGAGGTGATGGAATGAAATTCAAAATAATGGACGAAATGATTCCGATTCTCGCGTTAATCCTTTCATTTCTGATTGCGATTGCAGCTTACCCGCATCTTCCTGAGAGCGTGCCAATACACTGGAACGCGGCAGGCGGGGTCGACAGGTACGGGCCCCCGCTCTCGATTTTTGCATTGCCCGTCATCATGCTCTCGGTATACCTCCTCATTTCAGTGCTTCCCTTCATAGACCCGCTGAGAAAAAATTACAACCGGTTCTACATGGAATTCATCCAGATGAAGCTCGCGTTTCTCGTTCTGCTGTTCTACATCTTCTCGCTCAGTCTTCTTTCCGCGCGCGGGAGTTACGTGTCGATGTCCGACGGGATAATCCTCTCAATCTCCATGATGTTCTTCTTCATAGGCACGATAATGCCGAAGTTCAAGCGGAACTATTTCGTGGGAATACGCACGCCCTGGACGCTCGCGAGCGACTTCGTGTGGGATAGGACGCACGCGTTCGGCGGGAAGGTTTTCATGTTCATGGGCGCGCTCGGGCTTCTCGCACTTTTCTTCAAGCAGCACACGATATTCATCTTCTTCGTGCCGATGATAGTCGGGATAGTCGCGGTGGTAGTTTATTCCTACCAGGTCTTCCGCAAAACCGAGGGAAGATTCGGCAAGAGGAGATGACAGAGGCAGAAAAGTATCGCTAAATAATTAGCGCAGGTTCCTAGCTCTTGCATCCAACATAAGTAATATCTACTGTTCTACCACTCGAGCAATAATCTTTATCATCAAAAATAGCGCATATTTTTACTTGTTCTGAAAGTTCACAATCACTAACATTTTTATCCCTAAACACATCTATCATACGATATGCTAAATCATTTAGATTTGATTTTACTGTGATTGTTTTATGAAAAAGTGGTTCAACGTTTGAACTGCATACTGCGATTTCTTCTTTCCCATCGCTGATTTTGTTAAAAGATAGACAATGTGCGGAAGGCGTGCCATTAAAAAATGTAAAATTTTCCAAACATGTATTTTTTGTTTGATTTATGAGAACATAATATGGATACCCAAATCCAACTCCCTCGCCACTAACATGTCCTACTTTATATGTTACATCAAAATTTGAATACTGGCCGCACAAAAAAGTAGTAGGAGAGAAAGAGATGCTGTCTATCTGGATCCCCGGTACTGGTTCTGGCTTAGATGTAATCATGTTCCAAAAAATTAACAATAGTAAACCGCCGAATACTGTTACTCCAAATCCCACCACGTAAGGGTTATACCAATCAAGCTTGCCCAAAAATCCAAATAAAGTTTTTCGTGGTATTTTGTTTATAATAAGTTCGATCGATTTTAGTATATAATCTCTATAGCGAACTTTATCAAGAATTTCGAAGTAAAATCGACCACCTATATCCCCAAGCGGTTTCGTGATAATCTGATTTAATTCAAGCTCGTCTATGATGTTCTTAACTTTATGATGATTCAGATGCTCAGTTCGTGTTGAAAAATTTACGCTTTTGTTATTCTCCTCATAATTACTCAAAAAAAATCTAAAAATTTTAAGCTGTTCAATATCGTCATCTGATAACTCCGTATACCCTCTCCGTTTTTCTTTCATTATCAATTCAATTTCTGATATAATCAAGTCTATGTCGTTCGTGGTTAAATCTCGATTTTTAATCTTTTCTCTATAAGCATCCATCATATCAACCCAATTTCAATCTTTTTAGGTACTGCTTTCTTTAGCTCATCAATTATATCCTTTGGTGTTTTTCCCTTGAATTGAATAGTTATAAATTCGTTACAACCTCTGCATAAAATGCGACTACCTTCTTCAGCTTTGAGTACATCTGCTGTATTTTCAGTTTTACATTTCGGGCATTTGATTTTTATGAGTGACATCGTAATCCTCTAAAATGCGTCTATTTTTTTCTCTTCAAGACTTCCTTCAGGAACGCGACGAAAAGCGGCGCGGGCCGCTCGAGCCTGCTCTTCAGTTCAGGGTGCGCCTGGGTGCCGACCCCCCATCCATCGCGCCATTCCATCATTTCGACTATTTTTTCATCAGGAGAAACCCCTGAAATCACGAGTCCGCCCTCCTCAAGTTTCTGCCTGAAATCGTTGTTGAATTCATATCTATGGCGGTGGCGCTCGTGAATCAAATCCGCGCCGTACGCGGCGTGCGCGCGCGTTCCTTTCTTCAGTTTGCAGGGATAGGAGCCGAGCCTCATCGTCGCGCCCTTGCACTCTATCGTTCTCTGCTCGGGGAGGAAATCAATAACCGGATATTTCGTGTTTGGGTCTATCTCCGTTGAGTTCGCGCCCTCCATTCCGCACACGTTGCGCGCCCATTCAACAACGGCGAGCTGCATCCCGAAACACAAGCCAAGATAAGGAACTTTGTTCTCGCGCGCCCATTTTATGCAATTAATTTTTCCCTCAGCCCCGCGCGAGCCGAAACCACCGGGAACAATCACGCCGTCGCAATCCTTCAAAACATCGAGAGTCTGCTTTCCCTCCTCAATTTCAGTCGTCTCAATCCATTTAACTTCAACTCCGCAGTCCGTGTGCGCGCCCGCGTGGACGAGCGCCTCCTTTATGCTCACGTACGCGTCGTGTAGCGCGGTGTATTTCCCGGTTATCCCGATGACCGCGCCGTGCTTCGGGTTCTTGATTTTCTCAACGAGCGCGCCCCATTCCTTCAGGTCTGTTTCCGAAGAGGCGAGGTGCAGCCTTTTCATGAGAAGGTCGCTCAGGTGCTGCTTCTCGAAAATCTCCGGAACCTCGTAAATCGTCTTCACATCCGGGTCGTCTATTATCGCGTCCACGGGAACGTTGCAGAACATGCTCATTTTCTTCTTTGTCTCGGCGCCGAGTTTCTCCGTCTCGCGGCATATTATGAAATCTGGCTGGATGCCCATGCTCAAAAGAAGTTTCGTCGCGTGCTGCGTCGGTTTTGTCTTCTGCTCGCCGCTTCCCAAAAGTACAGGAACGTACGTAAGCTGGATGAACGCCACGTCCTTCTCCTCGAACGCGAACTGCCTCATCGCCTCTATGAAATATGAGTTTTCAAGGTCGCCCGCCGTCCCCCCGACCTCGACCATCACCACGTCCGCGTCGAAATCATGCCCGACTTTCTTTATCCATTTCTTAATTTCGTTCGTGAGATGAGGGACAATTTGTACGTCATAACCAAGATACCCGCCCTTCCTCTCCTTCTCGATCACGAGTTTGAAAATCTTCCCGCCAGTGAGGCTGTTTATCGAGTTGAGATCGATGTTGAGGTAGCGCTCGTACGTGCCGAAGTCCATGTCGCACTCCGTGCCGTCGTCGAGGACGAACACCTCGCCGTGCCGGTAGGGGTTCATCGTCCCGCAGTCAACGTTCAGGTAGCCGTCGAACTTTATCGGCACGACCTTGAGTCCGCGCGCCTTCAAACTGCGTCCGAGAGAAGAAGTGACGATGCCCTTGCCCAAGCCAGACATCAGCGAGCCGATCACGATGATGTACTTGCGCTTCTTTTCCTCTTTCGCCTCTTTTGCTTCAATTTCCTCAGGCATAGATATTTATAACTCCCAAAGTTTTTAAACTATACGGATTCGCATGGGCGACAGCGAGAAACTCCAAAGGCTCCACAGGGTTTGGAGCGACGAGAGGGAGACGAAGAACCTCCAGCCCCTATCGGACGATTTCTACGCGAGCATGGGCGAGTACATACGAGAGAAGTCAGGCGCGCTCGTGCTCGAGACGGAGAAATCTCTCGCGAGAGGCGCGAAGCCAGACGAACTCGAGCTCACGCAGATGCTGAAGGAGGCGCTCGAGAGCGACGTGAAGAAAATAACCGAGGTTTACCACGCGAGAGACGAGAAAATACTCGACGCGATAATGACCGGCACGCTTGAGGAGGACAGGTTGAGCGCGGACGAGAAAATCCTATACCGCTCATTTATCTCGGCGCACGCGCGCCACAAGGAGAAGGCGCTCGGCGGGATAAACAACACCCTCGCGAAGGCATACCAGAGGATGCTGAAACTCGCGCACCTCTACTCCACGCGGCCGGATAAGACTATTGTTCTCGAGCCTAATGCAATAAAGCCGGGCATTCTCGATATGCTTGACGGCGCGCGCCACAGCGTGTATGTCGTCTCGCCGTGGATATGGGGCGTCGCGGAGATAGTGGAGAGATTTGAAATGCTCAAGGGAAAGAACTGCGACATAAGAGTTGTGTGCAGGCCTGCGATGCAGGATGACAAGGGGCACGGCGCGCTTCTCGCGAAATTAAACGAGTTGAACATCCCCGCGCAGCTCAACGACCACGTTCA
Source organism: Microcaldota archaeon (assembly GCA_964632135.1). Classification (GTDB taxonomy): domain Archaea; phylum Micrarchaeota; class Micrarchaeia; order Burarchaeales; family JBFMAP01; genus JBFMAP01. Next base: position 95,095 of record CAZWEI010000001.1, on the reverse strand, counting down.
CAGCAAGTTCATAATTGCAGACGAAGTGGAAGTGATTTTCTCGTCCGCGAACCTCACCGCAACGAGCCTCGAGCGGAACGTGGAGCACGGGATGAGAACTCACGAACTTGCGATAGTCGAGAAATACGTCAGCGAGTTCGAGAAATTGTGGCGCGGGGAGCCGCGCGCGGGAAATATTTAATAATCTACGCGCGGAAAATCCAAACTCGTTAATTTACATGAGGTGCAGAGATGGGAAAGAGAAAGCCGAAGATGATACCTCTCGCAGGGATAAAAATAAGGCGCGCGAAAAAGCCCGCCGAGAAAAGGGAAAAGAAAGAATACGTGGACCCGATACGCGAGAGGTTCAAGGTCGAGTGCGTTGACGCGACATCGATTGGCGGGTGAGAGGTTGGGCGGCGCGGAACTCAAAAACAAACTCGAGGACATGCTGAAGTTCTTCGAGACGAACAGAAAGAGCGCGGGCAGCGAGGAGGAGAAAGCAAAAATCGACGGCATAATCCGCGCGCTTAGGGACTCGCTCGCAACAGACACAAAGAACGCAGAGCGCGCGCACGCTTATTTTTCCGGATTAGGCGAAGGATACCAAAAAATTGCGACGCTGATTCGCGAGCATATCGAAAAGAGAAAAAAGTAGCCTGCGTCCGCCGCGCGTCTATTTGTTCAGAAGAAGGTTGTAAAACAGCGCGGAAAGCGTAATTGTAAGCACTATCCCTATCCCAAGGGGCATGTACCACTCCAGACTGTAAGCCTCATCAAACCAGTACGCAATAAATACTCCTACGATAAGGGCGAAAACCACGCTCATTATGCCTGCGACTACTTTTTTGTCCATGTCAAAACTCCCCCTGTTTTCTATTCTGCCGGCATGTAATTTTAAACCTTATGCCCAACTGCGAATCCTATGAACCAAGATAACTTTCAAACATCGGAAGGCCACGAAGCAAACCCCTCTTTACTTCATATTCGTCAATCCATTTCTTTGTAATTCCCCATTGTGCGTCTCTATATCTCGCCATGTCCTCTTCCATCTTCCTTAGTATAAGCTCCTCGTGGATAGGTTTCGTTTTCATAGGCTCCGGCTCGCGCCTTCCGCCGTCAAGGCTTGCCTTGAGGCTCGAAAACATTCCATAGGATAGCATAAGCGGTGATGAAAGCGTGATTTGCTCAACCTTTTCCTTTTTCTTTCTGAGTTTTTCGACAAGCTCTCTCTTCTTCTCAGGATCCATCTCCTCCTGCTCAAGCAACTCGATTGCATTGTAGAACAGCGCGCCAGGCTCCTCCGGGTTGAAGATACCGTCGAAGTGCTGGTTTTCCGCTTCTTCTTCTTTGTACTTGTCTTTACTCTCCTCATATCTATAGCCGTCATTTTCTGAAAGTAGCCCCGGGTTTTTCTTGAATTCGTCGAAATATCCCGCTTTGTCAAGACCCTCGGTTAGCATAGAACGCGTCTCATCCATGGCCCCCTTAATCTGCGGATACGCGCGCATTGCAAGAATCTGCTCCATGCTGGGCTGGTTGGCGAGTTCTTCGTACATTGCATTTACGTTTTCGGGCGTCGGTTCAATTCCGAATGTTTCTTTAAACGTGTTGCAGGCTTCCCCCATCTTATTCTCGGAAAGAAGAACGTATTCTTCCACGTCCCTACGAGGCACGGACTCCGGTAGTCGAGGGTTTAGCAACTCCTTTTCCAGCCTCCCTTCCGACTCAGTCAAAAGTTTAAGCTTGTCCTCTTCCAATCTTTCCTTACTCACAGCTAACCCCCTAAGATCAGAAATCTCCGACTCAGTCAATAAAACGAGTTCACTTGGCGTTCCCGCGTCTCTTGCCGCTCTCCTGCGTTCGTCAAGTTCCTCGATCCCCAATTTCGTCAATAACTTCAGTTCGTTTTCTTTCAGATTTCCAGTATCAACCGCCTTTTTCCTCAGCCCGTCAATCTCCAACGTCCTCAACAACTTCGATTCGTTTTCATTTCCGGTCTTCGCGGATGTTTCTCTTAACTCATCAATTTTTTCAATCCCCCCTTCTTTTGCAGTCCTGATGGCGTCCACCCTAGCCACACCGTAATACGCATCCTCGACCGAGTAAACCTCCTTTTTGTACTTCTCCACTTCAGCCGTGAGATCATCCCTTTTGGCCGTGAGCTTATCCCTGCCGTCTTTTCCCTCAACAACTGACTTCAACAGCGCGGAGATGCTCGCGGTCCGCTCTCCGCTAGGCTTGAACTCATAAACAAAATCCTGCAGGTTATCCCATTGCTCCCTCTCATTCCTAAGCGCGTTTTTATTGTCCTCATCATCTTCTTTTTTGATCTTCTTGTCGATCTCATCTATGCGTTTTGAAGTCACATAGATAAGTCCAAGAGCAACGCCGGCCTGGAACTCGTTGTCAGCGTAGTTCCTGCGAACAGTGTTCACATACTCATCTAATTTCTGCATTATTTCTTTTGTCTTTTCGTCGAGTTTCTTGCTCTCCTTCGCAGTCGCGTCCTTCTTCAGCGCCTCGCTTTTCTCGGTTATTTTTTTTCTGTGCTCGCCTAGGTTGTCGTAGAGGACTTCCCACGCTTCCGGCACGGATAACCCAAATGACTTGCTCGCGTCAGCAAGCTTTTCCTTTGCTTCATCTATCTCCCTATCGCCCTTCTGAAGCCTCGCGCGCCTCACGCTCATCGCGTTTATCATCTCAAGGTGGTCCTGGCCCATACTCGCGCTGGATTCGGCTTCCATCATCCACCTGTATCGCGTCAGTATCTTTGTGAGTATTTTAACGTCCTCCTCCTCATCCTCCTGCTTGCTGCCTTCGCCAGTAAATATTTTTCTCAGTATGGTTTTTCCTCTGTCCTCAGGAGGCGCTTTCTTTTCATAGGCCCGTTTCAGCAGCGTGCTGAGCGCTTCAAATTTTTCATTCGGCGCGAGCGTTTTGTCATCAAGTATCCTTCTTATCTCGTCTTGCATGCTGCTATGCTTGGCGAGATCCATCACATCTTCCTTGTATCTCTCGGCAGCAGTTCTGCTCCTCTCAATTGCATCCAGCGCCATGAAAACAATTTTGTCCTCTGGCTCTGCAACTCCTATCTCCGCCGTTCCTGTTGATGTATCATAGATTCTGCGGCTCATCATCCCGTACCGCAACGGGACAAATGCGCCGGCCACTGCGTCCGCGAAACCCAGCACTCCAACGACTTTGCGTATAAGCGCGCGCGCAAATGACGTGTTGCCTTCCTTCCCCTGATAGGCTTCTATCACGCCAGTCGGCTCGAGCAGAACCAGCCCGTGCTTCTTTCCGGTTTCATAAATCACCAGCGGCTTGCCGACCCTCTTGAATTTCCCCTCGCTATCGAGTATCGGCTCTCCCTTCTCATTCAACTCCACCTCAGAAATCGTGCCGTCGGCCTCCCTAACGTAAACGCCATTCACATAAACATTATTGTCCTTGTCCTTGCGCATGTCCTTGTAAAGCACCACGTCCTTCACGTTCTCGCCGCTGCCTTCCGTCGCCTTGCTGGAAACCAGTTTTTCCACGACATTGCCATCTTTGTCCTTGTGAATCCTGTGTTCCTCTCTCAGAACGTCATCTCTTCTTGCCCCGGCGCCGCCAATGCTAAAATACCCGCTTGCAATCGTCACCCAAACCACGTCCCCGTCAATCTCAAGAGCATCGCCTATCTGTTTCACGACCTTCTTGTTTTGCTGCATCAGTAATGCCCGCGCATCCATCCAGCCATACACCGTTTCTATGTATCCTGGGCTCCCTGCGTAGAACGTGACAGGACCAATGCTTATGTTCGTGCCGTAATCCTTCCTTCCAGCCATGCCGAAAGTTACGATTCCCAAGAAACTAAAGATGCCCCGGCCTGCCTTGCTCTTTGCAAACTCGTCCCACCACTCGCCGAATTTCTTTATCCCTGCAAAAGGGGCCTTGAACGACCAGAGGGTCATCTTAGCGACGAATTTCGCTCCCTTCCAAACTGTGCCAGAGGCTTTCCCGAGCACTGTTACATCCTTGACTGTCTTGACCCGTTGGACCATCTTCTCTTGAGTTTCTCCGCCTTCTTCAGTTTTTTTCTCTTCGTGTTTCTTCCCTTTGAGCGCTTTTCCTATCGCTCTTATAGCCATTCCTGCGACAGGCGCGCCGGTTATAACGTCCACTACTTTGCCCATTTTAACTGGCTGCGGACTCGTAAGGTTCTCAAAGAACCTAACCTGTTTCTTCAGATGTTCGATGGTTTCCTCAACGCTGCGCCCAGTCTTGCCTTTTTCCAGATGCAAACTGCGCTTTTCATCGTCCAACTCTTTTTTCAAACTTGCGATTTTTCCCGGGTCGGCGTTCTTCCCCTTTTTCTTCTCCTCCTGCAACTCGCGCGCGACGTCCTTGAGTTTTTTTTCAGAGTCTGCGATTTTTTTTGCGTCCTGTTTACCGTATTTGCTCTCTAGGCCATCGATTTTATTCTGCAATTCCTTTTTCTTGCCTGGGTCGGTTTCATTGCCGAGCTTGGCCTTCAAGTCCTTCAGCATCTGCAGGTCGACACTCGCCTTTTCCAAGTTCCTTTTCGCGCCCAGAGCCAGTGATGCGGTTATCGCGCGCGAGCTCATCTGGAAGCTGATGAGCGGACGGATTCGCGCGCGCGGGACGCGGACCGCGGAGAAATCAAACATACCGAGGGGGTTGTATCCCGCGGCGCCCATCGCCACGAGAAGGAGGCCGAGAAGGAGGAACAGCGGGAAGCACGCGCCCAGCGTGATGTTCCCGAGCGGGCTCGAGCCGTACGTGCCGCTGCTGTTGCTCGGGAAATACCTGTCGCCCCCCTTGTACATCGCGACCACGGATATGTTGTCCTTTGGAAAAACCGCGAACGCCTCCCCGTTGCTGTCGGTCCTGCCCTTTATTGTGCTTGCATCTGCAAAACAACAGCCCCTGTCGCACATCCATTCCGAAGGAAGGCAGAACCTCAGTGTGGAGGGGCCGCAGTAACGTCCGCCTGCGTTGTCGCAGCAGCCCAGGTCGCATATTTTGCTGCCCGGCGGGCAGCCTGACGGGCATTTTTGAAAATAGACGTCCTGGTAAGGAAGCACGCCGGTCGTCTTCCTGAAATCATCAACGTAATAAAGGGTCGCCTTTGCCTCCAGCGTGCCAACGTTCTCGTTTGAAACGGTTGTAACTTCTATGTAGGTGGGCAGTTTCCCAACAGCGCACGTCTGCCCGAGCGCAGGGTTCGCTAACAGAAACAGAAACAGCGAACAGGCAAAAACGAACGCTAACGCCCGCATGATTGTGTATCCTCTCCGAAGTTTATATATTTATCCTAAGCGCGTGCGCGAGACGTTGCGCGGAGTACAACTCAGCAAAGGATTAAAACCCTTCTACGAAATACTATTGGTGCGCGAATAATGAACTCCTTGCCAAAGACAATCGTGTTACTATTTGTGATATTGTTTTTGTTCGCCAAGCCCGCTCACGCGCTCGGGGAGTCCTGCGACCCGTTCTCAGCAAACCTAACCCAATGCGACCACGACAAGGAGCCGTGCACGCTCGAGCGCTGCGATCCGGATACGTATAAGTGCGTCAGGGACGACACGCCTTTTTGCATATACAATGATACCCAATGCCAGTGCTACGAGCTCTTTATATGCGGCTACAAAACGTGCGTTCTATACAACGCGAGTGACGACGTGGTGTACGCCCCTTTGGAAGCGGTGACCTCCAAATGCGAGTATGTCGGAATCAACGGCGCGCCTGCGCCGGGCTGCATAGGCCCTGCGACTGAAATCTGCAGAGAAAAATACTGCCACTGGGGAGCGTGCGCCACGCGCCTCGTCACCCCATGCTGCAACTACAACGGGACCTGCGATTCCGGCTCGCCATATTTTGAAAACACCTCCTTCTGCTGCGAGGACTGCCCATGCTCAGGCGGCCAGTACTGCTTTAACAACGCGTGCACGAATTTCTCGTCCTCGATTCTCGGCAGCACGCTCACGGTTGACGCGTGGAACACATGGGTTCCGATAACGCTCGTCGCGCTAATAATCGGCTACATGCTAGTCGCGCTGCTGATAATGGTCGCCTCATTCCTCCATTCCCCTGAACTCCACGCTTACGCGAGAAGGGAATTCGTGGAGGTTTCCGTTTCCGTGTGGTTCGTGGGCAGCATAATATTCCTCGTCTTTTTGTCCAACACCGTCATCCAAGACTTTGGGACTGTCAGCGGCGAGGACTACATGAGCATAGCGCAGGGCTACACGAACCGCGTGTCAGGCGACCTCCTCGCCGCATTTGGAAAAACAGTGAAGGCGGAGTTCGGGATAGGTCTGATTCAGTATCTCGGAGGAGGCGCGGGCTTTGGCACGTGCATCGGGAAGCAGTGCCCCAAGCCTCCTTCAGAAGGGGGCGCCGGGGCAGTACCGCCCCCGGTGATAGGCCTGTTCCCAATTTTCCTGGGGTTCTCCTTTTCGTTCTCGCCATTCTACGGACTTTCGATAATTTCCAATATAATAAACACGGGCGCGAACCTCATTTCGCTCGCGCTCTTCTCGATGATAGGACAGTTCGTCCTACTCCAATTCATCTCAGAGACGATGTTCAAAATATTCCTGCCAATAGGCGTCGTCCTGCGCTCGTTCACGCTCACGAGGAAATTGGGCGCGACGCTGATGGCGGTCGCAATAGGCGCGTACGTAGTTTATCCGCTCACCCTTGTCATGAACAACGAGATATACAGCTCGGTTACCCCGATACCGCGGGAAGAATACTGGGGCGCTCTCCCGCTGAAAATGCTCGACATGGGGAGCATAACCGACGCGTTCCAGGGCCCGAGGTTCTCGCACTACTGCGACAAGTGGTGGAAGTTCCCCTGGTGTTTCTTTTTTGCAATAATAATGTGGATATGGAGCATGGTGTGGGCGTTCATCCAAATCATCGCTTTCGTTCTTGTCATGATCGCGAGCGTTTTCTATCCGGGAGTTGGCGAAGTGGCTGGAAGCGGTTTTGATTATTACGCCGACGCCGTGCCCTGGATGATGCAGCCCATCATCGCAGCGTTCGTCTTCCCAATACTTGATTTGATAATAGTTGTAACGGCGATGCGCTCGCTCTCAACAGCTCTCGGAGGAGAGGCGAGAATAACCGGTCTTGCGGAGTTCATATGAAATTATGAGCTGTGTGCACAGGTGTCCCAAATGGCTGCGCTAACGTACTACTGCACATTCCAGTCGGACTATTGGAACTGGGTTCCGTTCATGGCGCTAGCCCTTCTCATCTCGTTCTTCCTGGTCGCGCTCGTGTACATGATTTCCCAGTTCACGCGCCGCACCGATTGGGAGTTCTGGGCGAAGGGCGAACTCTACCAGACGATAGTCGCGTGCATACTTATAGGCGGCGTCATCTCGTTCGCGTTGCTCTCATGCGATATTTCACAGGGAGTGGCAGGCGCAGACCCCTTCAAGGTCTCTGACAAATACCTCCACGGGTTGATATGGGGCAAGATGGTGCCTGCTGTCCAGTCCCTGTTTGACATGAGCCTGAGCGCGCAGAGAAAGGCCGCGTTCAGCATTGCGATTCCGAGCTGCACGGGTCTGTTCTGCTTCTCTCCACTCGCAGGCTACGGCACGGCGAGTTACCTTTTCGAGACCCTCGCGTTTCTCGTAACGCCCATTTCGGCGAGCCTTCTTTTCCAGAAACTTTTCCTCTCGTTCGTGAAGGACACGTTCTTCATATTCCTATTGCCGATAGGCTTCATTTTGAGGACAGTCCCGTTCATGCGCGAGGCAGGCGCGTACCTTATGGCGATAGCAATAGGGTTTTTCATCGTCTTCCCGCTCACGTACGTTTTCGATATGAAGGTGATGGAGGAGGTGAGCCTGGACAGGAGTTTCACGGAGTGGTGCAGTTCCGGGAGGAGCGGGCTCTCCGACGTCTTCTCGGAGATGGGGCACGGGACAGTGTGCAACACGTTCCAGACGATCGGGATGATGCTCCCGCAGGCCGTCTTTCTTCCCGCGCTCAACCTCATAATCACAATCACGTTTATTCGTGTGCTCGTGACAGTATTCACGTATGATTATCAACTGATGGAGTGAGCTTGAATGAGAGTAACGCTGGCGATTGTCTCGCTTGCAATCCTCCTGTTGCTGATGTTCGGATGCACGACTCCTGGATGCACGAGAACAGGCGAGTTATGCACCATCGCGCCCTGCACCTGTTGCTCCGGCGAATGCATACCAACAACCGGCGGGTGCGTGTGCAGGCCCACGCCGATGAGCCTTTGGCAGAGATGGGGCGGGACGTGGCAGTCCGCCGGCGGGCTCGTGATAATCATCGCGGTCTTCGCGCTCATATCCGCGTGGATGGTCGCGCGCGCGTTCCAGTTGCGGGATTTGGAAACGCTCATCAAGAACGAGATTTACCAGGCGTTCGTGTCCGCGATACTTTTCGGCGCGTTCGTCGTGTTCGTCCCGCTTCTCGAATCGGTTTCGCAGGAGTTCGGCGCGAAAATACTCGGGAGCCAGACGGGCTGGAGCGCGTCCAATGCAACAGGGACGTGGGTGATAATACCAAATGCGACGGCATACACCTATCGCTATCGCGAGACCGGCGCGGGCGCGGGAAAGGGCGCAGGGAGATGGGAGGCGGTCCAGGGCGGCACGATAACCTGCACATATCCCTGCCACTTCTACCTCGCGCGCGCATTCCTCGGCCGCACGTACGAGCAGATAGCACAGCAGGCGCGCGCGACCGTGAAGATGTACGCGGAGCTCGTGTTCGTCGAGACGATGCATTTCGGGTTTTACATAAACATACTCGGCCTGCCTTTCTCGCTGAAGTTCGACATCGCGCCGTTCGCGGGCTATGGCGTACTATACGAGCAACTCGGGACAGCCGCGGACTTCATGGCAAAGGCGATGCTGAGCGTGAAGTTCCAGGAGCAGGTTCTGCTCTACATACAAAACGGCGTTTTCCCGATATTTCTCGTGGCTGGCTTGATTCTGAGGACGCTGTGGTTCACGCGCAAACTCGGCGGGCTGATGCTCGCGATAGCGCTCGGTCTCTACTCCATTTTCCCGCTGCTGTACGTTCTCGGCTGGTACACTGTCGATGTCATCCCTGTTCTTCCAAAACTCAACACAGACCTTATTCCGCACGGAACCCCGCAGCCAAAGGACCTCATCCTTTTCACGCACGACCTAACCCCGTCGTCGAGCGATTTTGCAAAGGTGCTTTTCACGCAGTACGATCCCGTAACAGGGATGCCCGCAATTGATCCAATCACAGGAATGTCCTCAATTGGCGTTCTCGACACGACGGCGATGCTGATGATACCTGCTGTCGCGCTCCCGCTTCTGAACATTTTCATAACGCTCGCGTTCATAAAGGCGCTCTCGCCTGCGCTCGGCGGGGATGTCGAGATAGCAGGGCTCACGAGATTGCTGTAGGTGTAGAAATGAAAAAACCGGCAATGAAGAACGCAAGAAAAATTCTGCTCGCCTTCGTCGCGTTAGTGCTGCTCTCAACGCTTGTTCGTGCGGACTGCACGTCCGTCTGGTGCCAGAGATGGCAGACAGTGACGCTCATAGTCCTGCTCACCATGCTCACGGTGATGGCGCTCATATACGCGGTGGGCACCGGAGTGAATTCGAACAACCTCATCTCGTTCGCGCGCAACGAGTTCTACCAACTAGCGGCGACGGCGTTCATGCTCGGGATGCTCATCTCCGCGGACTGGTACCTGAACACCATGCTGTTCCCCGCGTTCTGCAGCACAAATTTCTTGAATGGCACCGGCACTTACACATACTCCTCGTTCTCGTGCGCGGGCGACTGGAACGCGCTCCAGAACCACGCCGTCGCATATGCGCGCGCCCTCCGGGAGCAGATAACAGGCTACGTGAAGACGATGATTCACTTCGACATACTCGCGGGTGCAATCGCCTCGATGACGCTGATGTTCGACATAAAGCAGGCGCTCACGTTTGATATTGTGCCCGGCGCGGCGTTCAGGCCCGTCATGGACATGTTCGGTTACGCGCTCTCCATCCTCTCGCTTTCGATAATACAGTTGCGCGCGCAGGAGATGCTCCTCGAGTTCGCGCGCGATTACATGTTCGCGTTCTTCCTTCCTGTGGGGATTGCGCTGCGCGCGTTCCCGTTCACGAGGATGGCAGGCGGCGCGTTCATCGCGATTTCGATTGGTTTCTACATCGTTCTTCCGCTCACGTATCTCGCGTCCGAGCAGATAGTCCGCGACCACTGCAACACCTACAAATGCAGTGGCAGCCTCACGCTCGCGATGGCGGGGAACGCGCGCGACATAATCGACGACATGTTCAACAGGGGAGGGAGCGCGCCCTCGGAGTTCGTGAAGGAAATGACTTACGAGGGGGATTTCGGGCCGATGCTCTACATGTCCGTCGTCGCTGCGGTGCTGCTGCCGCTTATGTGCCTCATCGCCACGATAATGTTCACGAGGTCCCTCGCGTCCCTCCTGGGCGCGGAGATCGATTTCACCTCGCTCGTGAAAATAATCTGATGATTGATTTCGATTGAATTTGATTGAATTGATTGGAATGGTGTGAAAATGGCAATGCCGAACGCGTGCGTGTCGCCCAGTGACTGGCTTGGCAGCTGGCAGGGGCTGAGTTTGATAGGCATCCTCACGTCCTATTTCGTAATCTCCCTGCTCTACATGATAGGCACGTACATGGGAAACCCCTGGCTTGTTGCGCGCGCAAAGAATGAACTCTACCAGGTTTTCATAACCGCGCTCTTCCTCGCGTCCATCATACTCCTCGTCACGACGCTGTGCTCGCTCAACTTCTCCGATTTCGGGCTGAACGTTGGCGGGAACATGTTTGACGTCGCGGAGTTCTTTCTGCTCTGGCTCAGGGACAAGACCGCGGTCGTTCTCGGAGGAGTTCTCGGGATGTCGAACATAGTTATGATGCTCTCCTCGTTTACCGGCGGACTCCCAATCACATTCGTCACGGTGATAATGTCGCCTTTCGCAGGGCTCAGCGCGCTAATGACCATACTGAATTTCCTCGTGAATGCGGTGGCGATATGCCTTCTCGTGACCATCGCGCAGATTGTCGTGCTGAAAATAATAAACGTGGGGATGCTCAGCATCCTCCTTCCAATCGGCGTGGTGTGCCGCTCGTTCCCAATCACGCGGAAGTTCGGCGGCGCGCTCATGGCAATCGCGATCGGCCTGTTCGTCGCGTATCCGTTCATGCTCATGCTGAATTTCGTCGTGCTCGGGCAGCCCACGAGCGTAGAGAGCGTGTCCGTCTGGAGGGACGTCCTTGAGGCGCTGAAGTCAAGCATTCCATCAATCGCGGTCTCCGCGGTCACAGGAAACATAATGGTCGCCGTTTTCACGATCGAATCGCTGATCGCCGATTTCTTCCTGAGCAGGGCGATATCGCAAATCGCGACGGTGATTTTCGCGGCGTTCCTGCTTCCTGCCATAAATAGTATAATAATAATAGCGGTCGTGCGCGACCTCTCCCGCGCGCTTGGCGAGGAGGTCGACATCACGACGCTGACGAGGATGGTGTGATATAAAGACAATGATCGGATATGATTGAAAGATGATGTTATGTGGAACACGACTGCGGCTGACCTTGGAAAAACCGTCCTGGGCGACGCGAGCTGGATTGCGATCGCGCTCCTCGCGATAATGATACAGATTTTCATAGTCGCGCTCGCGTACATGCTCTCGAAATTTTTCGAGCTTCCGGACCTCAGGAGATGGGTGAAGAGCGAACTAGCGCAGGTGCTTGCTTCAATTATTCTCGTGGTCCTTCTTTTCACAATAGTTTCAGGCGAATCCTACGGCGTCGGCCTCATCCAAAATCAGACGGAGATTTTCGCAGGCAGCATAGTCGTGCCGGGCATGGCGGGGCTCGCGAAGGTGAGCCCGTTCGACGCGAGTTATGTATATTTGCGCGCGATGCTCAAGTGCGTCGAGTCGAAATACAAGGAGACGTACAAGCCGGGGATAGAGCGGCTTCTCGCGAGCGACATCATCGTCTCGCCGTTCATACTCCGGATTCCGATTCCTTTCAAATGGTTCTCGTATCCGCTGTACAGCATGATCGTGGAGGCGCACTACAAGGCGAACAGCCTCACGTGGCTCGCGCTCGCGCTCTACTTCCAGTACAACCTCCTCCAGTGGGTTGAGACCGCGATGTTCACGGTTTATCTGCCGATAGGAATCATACTTCGAATATTCCCGTACACGCGCGGCGCAGGCGCGCTCATGATCGCGCTCGCCATCGGCCTTTACATCGTATATCCGCTCATGTTCGTAGTGATTCTGATGAGTTCCGGCTCCCCGCCATCCGGATGCCAGGCCCCGCAGATAACGATGAGCACGAACATATGCGCGAACGACCCAGCCGCGTTCGCGACGCTGATAAAGGTCGCGCAGGCAGAGGCGGCGATGGGCTCGTCCGGCCTCGGGGGCCAGACGGTGAGCATGATAGTCTACGCGTTCTTCTACCCCATTGTCGTGCTCGTGGTCACGTTCGCGTTCGTGCGCGCGATCGCGCCTGTCCTTGGCGCGGACGTTTCCGAGATGGGCAGGAGTTTATTTAAAATATTGTAAGCGAAGGTGTTGATGTGAAAAAACTGGTTCAGAGAAACATGAGCGTTGTTGCGCAGATGACGGTTCTCGCGATAATAATTCTGGGGGTGATACTGGTTCTCATCTCATCGCTCTCGTATACGCCGCCTCCGATGCCGAGTGCAGGTGAGAATTTTTCAGTTTTCTCCGTGGGAAACCTCTCGGAGAACGGAACTCAAAAGCCGCGCGCCGAGCCCATGAACTGCACCCCGCTGTTCAACATGACCCCCGAGTTCTCGTATGCCTACAAGGTTTCGGCGGACAGCCAATATGGAGGCACGCAGGAGGCGCGCACATCGTACAATTATATAGGAACCGAACTCGTGGACGGGACCGACACGTACAAGGTCGAGATTTCAACGAACGCTTCGGTTCAGGGGCAGAGCGCGAGCATGAATAGTCTGATGTGGCTCGAGAAAAACACGCTCAAGTGCAAAAAGCTTGAAATCTCGATGAGCTTCGCAGGGGGCCAGCCTTTCACCACAGAGGCTGATTGCGCCGACGTATCCGGCATACCCGGCGTGATGTGCAAGGAAAACCTCGCGGGCGCGAAACTGCTCAGGCACGAGGAGGTGCGCGTTCCCGCCGGCGTTTTCAACACGAGCGTGTATTCGCTTCCAGAGGAGGCGAGCACAGTCTGGATTGCCGACGGAGTCCCAGTGCCAGTAAAAATAGTTTCCACCGCCGAGGGCGGCGGCGGGAGCATGGAGTTGCTGAGTTTCAATAACAAATGAAGTGAAAAAATGAAAAGGGAAATCTCACCATTGGTTTTTTTCAGCCTCGCGTTTGTGTTCCTATTCTTGTTCGGATGCCTTTACATGACGCCGCGCACAAGCGTGCCGAGCACGATTGAGGTCAGAATCGAGGCGACCTCCTCGTGCGAGAACGCCACGTGCATGTGCCAGGTGAGGGCGAAGAGGCCCCTCTACACGCGCTGGGAATGCAGCGGAGGATACACCAGCAAGGGGCAGGGGCTCGATCCGCGCGAGTTCAACACGAAATGGGGCGACAGCTGCAAGGACATAAGGACAACGGGCGCGCCGATGTATGCTTGTTTCGCGTATGACTCCTGCAACGATGCCGGAAAATGGACGAGGATGACGTGCGACGACTGCTGCAACTGCGGGGGCATCGGCACGATGGATTTCTTGGGCTGGGAGGTTCACGGCTGCGCGTGCGGAGGCTGCTTCCTTTGCTGCAGTTGGGCCCACCACTCCTCCCACTGCGCGCATTATTACTGCTGTCCTCTTGTACCCGACCAGAGCCCGAACGGTTGCACGTGCGAATATGAGGATGTGACAGTTACGCATCTTGGAGTTTCGTATACATACAGAATTTACAAGCCCCCGTGCGTCGGCTACGGCTGCATGGTCGTACTGCCCCCCACCTCGGTTACGACCAGCGGGTGCACCGCGGAATGTCTGTCCGGTTATTCTGCGCAGGTCGCGTACGAATGCAACGACCGGGCTGGGACGCGCACGTTCTGGGGCTCGTGCGCAGTGCACTACGAGGCGACTCTGCAGGGCGGTCTTCTCCTCACAGAAATTCCATGCGGGGCGAACGAGTTGTACGCGATTACGCGCGACCCTTTCAAGGAACTCCAGTACTTCATGCTCGGCCAGGGCCCGAGTTTCAACGATTTCCTCAGCGCGAGGGAATACTGCAAGCCGAAACTTGAAAAAGTTTCGGAGATGACTGTCGGCGACCCGCTTTTCGAGCCTGATGAAATAACGATAACGGACGGCTCGCTCATCTGCTGGGACAACGTCGCGAACTCGACGATACCGGTTCACACCCTCGCGTTCTCAGGACCGCGCCCGAAGGAAAATCTCAACGTGAGCGCGCTCACGTGCTCATCGAACTTCACGCTAAACCACACCTTCTCCCCGCCGCCTGCCGAAGAATACACGGTTACTGACGCAAAAACAGGACTCGAATCGACGCTCGCGATAAGTTCAGAAGGCTTCATCTACCTCGATGCTGACTCGTTCATGCCCGCAGACCTTGTCGTTTCAGAGGGGCAGAACATCTCGATACGAAACAACGCAGAGGAGGCCCACATTATAGAACTATGGTTCGGAGACGACACCGAGCCCACGCCTGACATAACCCAAACAGTACTCGCAGGCGGAACCCTGACACTTCCGCCTGGCGCGATGAAAAAACTAGGACCACACGCTTTCCGCGACATAAACACGGACACATACGGCTCAATATTCGTTAAGAGCATCAACAACAAGGTCGAGCTTGCGGCAGGCGGCCCGAACCCAGAGGAGGTCGGAATAATATGGGGAGACGACGTCTGCTTCAACAACACCGACGCGAGCAAATCGCACACCCTGCACGTGTACAAACTTGAAGGCGAGATGCTTGTGCCGAAAGAAATCCATTCAGTGTCCAACAGCTCCTCGTGCTGCTGGCAGTCGCGCGCGTCTTTCCTCAACCAGTATTCCGGTGCATATGAGGACAGGACGCCTGGAACATACATTTTCTACGACATCAATGCAGCGGGCACGAACAGCACCGCGCTCTCTTTCCAGCAATACGAAACTGACGTGAGCGGGACAGCGTCCTACAGGCTGAATTTATACGTCCCCCCTGAAGCGATGAGCGTGCTCGTGAGCGGGTTCTTGATAAGCGATTGCGGGAACACGCTAATCAACCGCCAGCCCGCCGGTCCGCAGATGGATGACAACATTTGTGTCTGCGGCTCACAGAATTGGATGGGCGGATTCCAGCTTCCAAACTATCAGCGCGGGGCGTACAACATAATCGACATAAACGCGACGGTATCCTGCGCCGGCGGCGGAACCAGGGGCTATTACTTAAACATAACGATCTCCACCCCGCCGTTCGTGACCGTCTACGTCACGGGCAAAACGTCCGAATATACGGTCAGGTTGCAGGACCCTGCGTTCAAGCCTTCCAATCTCGCGCTTGTTTCAAATACAACACTGTGCTTCATAAACCCGGGCAGGCTTGACAGGCGCCTCACTTCAAATTTCCTGCCGCCTCTTCCTGCTGTTTTCGATGTTCTCGCGAAGAGCAGGGTCTGCTTTACACTCATCAACGAGTCCCTGCAAATTTATGGTGTTCGGGACAATGTCACGCGAACAAACGCGACTATAACGGTAAGCCCCACGCTTCCTACGAACATAAACCTCACGATGCTCGGTCCGTCGCCGAATTACGTGAGCGTTCCTCCGGGCGGCAGCATCTGCCTCATAAACTCGGATGATGTCGAGCACAACATCACGTCAATCGGCATAGTGCTGCCAGAGCGCGTGATTTGCACTTCGGTCGCAGCGGGGATTCATTACTACTACGATTATGTCGTGCGTTCCGAGAACATCACCCAGAACCACACGCTCATCATCACGAGTTCGCAGGAGAAGAAGTTTTTCATGACCTCGGCAGGAACCTATCCGAATCTGATTTACGTATACAACAATGAAACGGTTTATTGGGAAAACGCGGATAATGTCAATCACACGTTGTTCGCGCGCACCAGAACAGTGGACGTTCCAATGGACTTTTGGACCGGGCAGACCGTAAGTCCGAACCAGCGAATTTTCTGGGACCTCGAGTCTTCAGTACCCTCCACAGTAGGCGTGAGGCAGTTCTACTACGAGTACGAATATCCAATAAATGCAACAGACAATGCGACCGCGAACGCGACGAGCACGCTCATCATCCAGGAGTCGAAGGCGTTCTCGCAGGACGTTTATTTCATCGGCCCTGCGACCGAATCGAATTTGAGCCTCGGGCTCGCGGTCCAGGATGTTTTCGGGGACATAGGGACTGTCACGCTGATGAACCTGAAAGACCTCCTGAATCAGGATGTCCTGACCGCGCTCGTTTTCAACAGCGGGGGCGCGGATGAGACCATGCGCGTTGATATTTCCGGCCTGCTGCTCGATGAATATTACGGCGTGCCCGCGGGAAGCAACGTCTCCTGGAGGAACATCGACCGCTTGAGCCACACTCTCGCGCAGAGCGGCTCGTGGCTAGGGTCGCTAACCCTCCCGCCAGGCGGAACGCGCAACGTCTCAAACATCTCTGCTGGCTCGTACGTGCTCGAAGACGACGTGTCCGCGCGCAGATATACTGTAGATGTCCAAAACCTGAGCGCGATCATAAGCCTCACATTCGCCCCGTTCACTCCCTCAACGCTCACGACAAACAATAACGAGCTCTACTTCAAAAACCGCGGGTACAAGGACAGAGTCCTTTCGATAGATTACAATTTCTTCAATGGCTTCAGATTCAGCAACGGCCAGTGCTTCAACTTCCCGGTCGGCTCGTATGAAGTCTATTACCGCGATATTTTTGGCGATCACAAGAAATTCAATATGAACGTTCTGAACTCAAGCGAGTTCACCGATACCTCGGCGATCAACCTCACCCTGCAGCAGCCGTTTGACAAATGCATAGATGACTTTTGCGGCGACTGGGTTTATGACAACTGCACTGACCAGAACGTGTGGAATCTCTGCTGGTGCTCCTATTCGATGCTTGATAAAGGGGTGCGCTACAGCAGGGTGATTCCAAAAATTATCAACAACGGCGGCGCGTATGCGAGATGGTTCTCGCTCAATGGCGTGGAATACCACCTTGCTGCGGGCGCGAACATGACCTTCCCGATCGCGCTCACCTTCGCCACGCACGTAAGTATTTCCACCTGCAAACGCTCCTCCACGGAAACATTCTACTATGGCGCGGACATAGATATGAACGATCCGGATCTGACCAGCCCGTCCCCGTGGAGCACTCTATCCGTGCACGAGGATGATAGCGTTTGCTTCACCGGCCTTCCTGCCGGCCAGTACGCGTGGGTCGTTCCTGTCTCGCCGCCAAACGTAGTTGTTCCCGCGCGCTCGGCAGTGAAAATACAACTCGAGGATGTCGGAGGAGGCGATTATAGTTTAAGAATATGCGACGTAACCCCGCCGACAAGAATGACGCTGTACGTCCCTGAGGTGAGTTGTCCTTCAACCTTTGACAGCAGCCAGATGGGCTGCATGACCGTTGATGTGACTATGCCGATTGTCGGCGGCACGAGAGAGGTTTCCCTCGCTGAGATGAACTTCTCGCAGGAGGTCGTGACAACTTCGCCGGGCAGCACGGTCTGCTGGAATGCGAGCGGCGCATACGCAGGGGGGTACAGGCTCCTTCTCATCCAGGAGCGTCCAGGAGGGGGCTACAACGCGAGCCTGCTCCCGACCATAAACCAGACGAGCCCGTACTGCTGGTCGCCAGATGTGGGAAGGCACACGCTCATCGACTGCGTGAGCAACAACCGCGAGGGGATAGTCAGTTACACGTACGACATCGTGGTCCCGATAATCGACCAACTCTTCGAGCCTTCGATGAATATGAGCGCGAAAGAAGGGACGCGGATATGCTTCTACAATCTGGACAACAGGAACCACCAACTTTCGCTCGCGCCAAATCCGCCCCCGCTACCTGCGTTAATTTCCCTCGCGCCGAACGAGACGCAGTGCATTACGATGCCGTCCGTAGATATAACAATAACAGACGTCTCGACCGGCCTCTCGCTCCTCATCACTCTTGCCCCTGGCGCCTGCTCAGGGGCGGACGTTGTTCCTCTCGCGCAAAAACTGAACAGTTATCTTGACAACAATCCAGAGTACATGACTCCTTTCTGGGACAAGTTCTACTACAAAAAATACAACCCGTTCGGCCCCTCGTGGCCCACGCTTCTCACGCAGGACATCTCCATCCCCCTTTCAAATCAAAACTGCATCGCGGACCAATTGAAAAACATCACGAAAGAGTGCGCGAACTGCACGACCACTTTCGCGGTCAGGCTTCCAGGCGCGACAGAGGCTGATATACAAAACATAATGCGGCTCGCGCGCAACAGCACCGACATGGTGGGTTTCATCGTTTTCGCGAACACGAGTTCAATATGCGAGGAGACAGGAGGAGAATGCGTGTGCAACGCGAGCAGGGCGTGGGACGAGATTAAAAATCTTTCGAGGTTCGTGGTGTACAATTACACAAAGCCGACAGTTATTCTCTCCTATAATCTGGAAGGCGTGGGCGTCGGCGCGTGCGCCGGAAAAGGCGTCGGCGCTGCGTTCGCGGAAATGTACGAAAAAGAAACATACCAACTCACAGGCGCCGGGATTTCCGGAATCGCGCAATACTGCCTGATGGACGGCACGTGCCAGCCGCTCACGGGTAATTACGGTTTGACCACCGGTCCGCCTGCTTACGCGCGCAAGGAGGGATTCGAGGAATGGTTCAAGGGATGCGCGGACTATTACTACCGCTCGCAAGGATTGACGATGACGATGTGCGCTGCAAACGAGACGAACAGCACGATGTGCGATCCCTCGCGCATAATGCAGTTGTACGATGAGTACAAATGCCGCGCCGAATAGTTTATAAACAAATAAAAAGATAAACACTCGGGGTTGTAAACCGTATGGAACCAATGCCTGCCCGTCCCGGCTCTTCACCGCAAGAGAAACTCGGGGTTCTTGTAGGAGGCATGATCCTGCTTCTCCTAATCGCGCTCCTATGCAAAACAAGCGGGGTTGTTCCGGTCAAGCCAACTTGTCCAACTGCTCGGCAATGCGACCCATCGGCATACCCCGCGGTGTGTCCTCCATCAGGATGCTGCCCTACAAACACGGTTTGGGACACTGTTCAGAACTGCTGCACTGACAAATACGGAATATGCGCCTACATCTCTTGTTCAAATCCGCCCAAATGCAAAGTTGGCGTGCCTCAAGGAGATCCATACGCATGCTGTCCTGATTCTGTTTGCCATCAAATGAAATGCATTTCATCTCTTTGTCTGCCTGACATGCGGTGCAATCCGTCGGCATACCCTGAAACTTGTCCATCCTCCGGCTGTTGTCCAAAATTTACGGTTTGGAATAATACACAAAATTGCTGCCTTGACAACTTCGGAACGTGCCTATTCATATGCCCGACAGCGAGAGAGTGCAGCCATTCCGCTCACCCCGCAACATGCCCCGCGACGGATTGCTGCCCTGTCGGCACAATTTGGAACACAACGCAAAACTGCTGCACAAACAGCGCCGGAGTTTGCGTTTCTTTCTGCCCAATAGAAAGAACGTGTAATCCAGCGGCTAATCCCGCGACGTGCCCATCCTCAGGCTGCTGTCCGTCCGGCACCAGTTGGGGTGCCAGCGGTTCCTCCCCTGAACCCTGCTGCTTAGACGGCACCGGGGAATGCGCAACAACTCCGTCATGCCCTGCAAAAAGAATGTGCAGCCATATGCTCTATCCGATAACCTGCCCCTCCTCGGGCTGCTGTCCAGCCGGCGCTGTTTGGAATGCGACCCAGAAATGCTGTACCAACAGCGCCGGGGTGTGCGTTTTTGCATGCCCGGCGGAAAGAACATGCGATCCCGTAGCATATCCAGCAACCTGCCCTACGTCTAGTTGCTGTCCGTACGGTTCGGTTTGGAACAGTACTCAAAACTGCTGCACTGATTCCCATGGGACTTGCGTTCATTGCGCAAATCCATTGCCCTGCAATTCCTCTGCCCCGTGCTGCCCAGGCTATACCTGCAACTCCACGACCGAACGATGCGAATTCAAATTCCCCAAATCCATATGCACGCACCACCCGTCAAATTGCAAAGTAGGTCCTTACAACGAAAGCGACAACGAAACATGCTGCACTGGCTTTTACTGCAATCCAAACGGGCTTTGCTGCAAGGAGGGATGGGGTTGTTCATACTCGTCCTCGTCTTGTTACTGGAGCTGCAACGGCGAGCAGCAGGCGCCTTATCCTGACTGCACCTGCGACTGCACGAATGCGACGTGCGCGTTTGGCGGGGCTCTTGACGAGTACTGCGTCTGCCACTGCTCAAACGACTGCCACGGAGGCACGTACAACATGGACTGCGCGTGCAACTGCGGCGACCCCGCAAGACAGCAGCAGATTTCAGAAACGATGTGCAACAACCAACCCATACACCTCACTACCGACTGCTCATGCGACTGCCAGAACTCCTGCAACGAAACAGCGGGCGGAAAGCGCAACGACAGTAACTGCCAGTGCGACTGCTCCGGCGTAACATGTCCCATAAACTGGGCGGTAAACGCGACGGACTGCACGTGCCGCTACATTCCGCCATTATGCAGCGCCTTGACCGAGAGCTGCACGCAAAACGAGGACTGCTGCGGTTATAATGAAAATACGATGGGCTATGGATACGACGCGGCTTGCTACGAAGGAACGTGCCAGAACTGCACTCTTACGGGTTATTGGGGTTGTGGTGTTGACAGTGGAACCGGTGAAAAATACAGGGACTGCTGCAACCCCGCCGTTACGTGTGACGCAGCCAATATCTGCCCGGAATGCACGGCATTAGGCAGAATGTGTGCAACCAGTGATGAGTGTTGCTATCACGAGGATGGAGCGTTTTGTTACGGTACCAACAACACATGCGCGTATTGTGTTGCTACAGGCTCCAATTGTCAAGTTGGGCTATCCAAAGGTCCAGGCACAGGAGTTATGCTGTTTACGCCTAAGGACCAGCGCGGCGCCGCATCCTCTTTTACCCTGGAGCAAGAGCGCATATTGTTTGGTGAAATAGGGGTGTACCAATGCTGCGGATCCTACGACGACATTCAGGACGTCCAATATGCGGGCTATTGCGATACTACAGGTTACAAATGTAAGTCATGTCGAATTAACGGCGAAGAGTGCACTCAGGATAGCGACTGTTGCCCTGGCGTATCATGCACTAGCGGTATATGTGGTGGTGTTGCGTGTGTTCCCGATGGAGGAGATTGTAGCGATGATTGGGACTGCTGCTACTCAGATTGTAACTTAGGTGAGGGAAAATGCCTTTTATTACAGTAGCGAGCATTTCCAAAAATATATAAAATTTTTGTGCTGAACTATTCACATGGAACCAGACGCGCGCGCCGGCTTCCTCGATTTCGAGAGCACGCGGGAAATCATTCTGCCTAAAAATCCTCTAGAAATGATAATCGGGCAGGACGAGGTAGTTAAGATAGCGCGCGTGGTCGCGAGGCAGCGCCGTCATCTCCTTCTCGTCGGCCCTCCGGGCACAGGGAAGAGCATGCTCGCGCAGGCGATTGCATTCATACTCCCGCAGCCGACGCAGGAGGTCTCCGTTCTCCACAATCCGGAAAACCCAGAGCGGCCAGTGATTGAGGTGCGCGACCGCGAGAAAATAGTGAAGGATAGGAAGCCGAAGGAATTCGAGGGCAAGATGCTTTCCGCTTCCGAGGTTCCGTCGTTCGTCGCCGAGAGGCTCGGGTTCAGGTGCAAAAGGTGCGGGAACCTCAGCAACTTCAACACGCCGGTCTGCCCAAAGTGCGGGGCGGATAAATACCGCCGCGAGTTGTCCCCATTTGACGATTTGATTTTCGGGTTCATGGGCGAGGTGAGGGAGGACCGCGTTCACACGACGCGCGCATTCCCGGACGGGCGCGAGGAGGTCGTTCTTTACGAGCGCGACGAGGAGGGAAAGATTCGCATCTATGACCAGTCATCTTTGCGGAAAATTGAAGAAATAGAATCAAAGCGCCCGCGCAAAATAATTCTTCCTCTTCAGCGAAACACGTTCATTCAGGCGACGGGCGCGAGCGAGACCGAACTTGTCGGCGATGTGAAGCACGATCCATACGGCGGTCATCCGGAGATTGGAATGGCCGCTTACTTGCGCGTGGTGCCGGGCGCGATTCACGAGGCGCACGAGGGCGTTTTATTTATTGATGAGATAGCGACGCTTGGATATTTGCAGAGATATCTTCTGACAGCCATGCAGGAGAAGAAATTCCCGATTGCCGGGCGCAACGCATCGAGCACAGGCGCATCAATACGCGTTGACAACGTGCCGTGCGACTTCATACTCATAGGCGCGCTCAACACGAATGACATGGATCATCTCCTCCCACCCCTGCGCTCGCGCATACTGGGCAACGGATACGAGGTGCTGCTGGGCACCACGATGCCCGACACTGATGAGAACAGGAAAAAACTCGTGCAGTTCATCGCGCAGGAGATAAGGAAAGATGGAAGGATTCCACACGCAAACTCGAAGGCAGTTGCCGTGCTTCTTGACGAGGCGAGGGCGCGCGCAAAATCCATAGACGACGTCGTCGGCCTCACGCTGCGCCTGCGGGACCTCAGCGGGATAATAAAGTTGGCAGGCGACCTCGCGGTCACGGATGGCAGCGAGTTGATAGACGAGAAGCACGTGCGCGCGGCGCTCAAGCGCGGAAGGAGCATAGAGGAGCAGGTGAGCGAGAGGTACGACTCGTGGTGGCGCGCGGGAATGAGCGACTACGGGGCAAAGCGCAGGAAATCAGACGAGAGCGAGGTAGCGTGACGCGTCACAGCCCCATAGCATTTAATTTAAATCCCACCAAACATAACAATTCACCGGGCTCGTAGTCGAAGGCCTGCTGCCTCGCGCCAGATTGTCGGCAGGCCGGCAGTGGTAAGACGTCACCCTTACACGGTGAAAACTCCCGGTTCGATAGAAAACCATCAATTGCTGTTCCGGATTCCCGGGCGAGCCCACTTTCAGTTTCGCATGTTCAAATCGGTGTTCAAATGCGCGTGAAAAAACTCAGGTTTGCAGTTTCGCTGATCATGGGCGTTCTTGCCGCCGCGGTGTTCTTTCATTTCTACTCTCAGATAAATGAGGATGCGTTTACTGTTGGTCTGTTCTCTTTCATCGTTGCCGTTGTAACAGTGATTCTAGCGTACCACATATCGCGAGAGGAAGACATAAAAAAAGCAGAAGAGGAGGGCGAGCCTGACCTCGACTTCTGACGACGCCGTGATGCTAGTTTCGCTACGCGGCGTTCTTAATCGCGACTGCCACCTTTTCCGATTTTCTGAAAACATTCCCCAATTTTACCCCGACGAGCATCTTCACGTTTTTGCTCTCGCTCAAATCAACGAGCCTCTGCGTGATTATCCCATCCAGGACGATGGCGTGGATTCCGCCCTCGCCTTCGCCCAGGTTTCTTATGAGGTCGCGCACGGGAATCTCGCTCTTCAAATTCAATTGCTCGTCGTACAGCCGCGCGCGCAGCGTGTTCTCCAATTCATTCAGGCTGTTCATGAGCGCTGCCGGCGGCTCGCTCGCCAGTGGCTGCTGAGGCTCAGGTGGTTGCAATTGTGCTTGCACGGCTTGTCTTGACTGCGCAGGCTCCTTAGCAATATCCGCTATCGTCTCGACGCGCTCGTGCCGCTCGAACCGCTCCCCTCGTTCCGCGCGCTCTGAACGCTCCGGCCGCTCCCCGCGCTCGTTAGGCTCCCTCTGCCTTTTTGTAACGCCATCAACCTGCTCTATAGGAACCCTGCTCCTCATGCACTTGATTAACTCCTTGCGCGTGAGCTCCTCGACCTCCTTTCCGTACGGCGCGCGCGCGACATAATCCACGTCCGCGACGTTCGTAAGTTCGCGGAGTATTATGTCCCCGCCCCTGTCCCCGTCGAGAAACAGCGTGACCTCCTTCTCCCTGCAGAGCGCAGCGATAGTTCTCGGCACGTTCGCGCCTCCGACCGCTATCACGTTGTTTATGTCGTTCTTCAGGAGGTTCAGCACGTCCGCGCGCCCTTCGACTATTACTATCGACTCGTATGTGGCTATGTTCGGCCCGCACGGCAGTTTCTCTGGCCCGTACTCGTTTATCTCCGCAATCTTCACTTCCTGCCGCACCATCTCGGATATCTCCCTGCTTTCCGGTATCTCGTTCGCGAGAAGGGTCTTCAGCAGGCTCTTCGCCCTGTCCACGACCGCCTTTCTCTTCACGTTCCGCGTGTCCTCTATCTTCTCAACATGTATTTTCGCGTCGCACGGTCCGACCCGGTCGACCGTCTCGAGCGCTGCCGCAAGTATGCTGGTCTCGACCATATCCAGGCTCGACGGGAGCATGATTTTCCCGACGCTCTTCCCGCTCCTCACCTGTATATCAACCTCTATCCTCCCGATCCTTCCGTTTTTCTGAAGTTCGCGCAGGTCGAGCTCGTCCCCGAGCAGGCCCTCGGTCTGCCCGAAAACAGCGCCCACCACGTCAGGCTTTTCAACCATCCCTCCAATCTCAATATTCGCGTATACGACGTATTTCACAGTGTCAACGTATGTCTTGGCCATTTTTCTCACCTTTGGTTTTCAATTCATTTTACAACATTCAATTTTTTCAATTTCCTTCCGCAACTTTCACAAATCAATTCCATTCTCCTTGCATTTCTTCTCAAACTCCTCGAGTTTGCCTTCAATCTCCTCGAAGTTCCGCACGCCCAAGACGTAGCGGAGCCTTCTCCCGTACTCGGTGTTTGGACGGATGTTGCACGCCCCGAGCGTCTCCTCAATTTCTCGCGCGATCTCCTCGCCCCTCTCGTCGAAGTCGGCGAGTATTACCGCCTCATCAAAGCCAGAGAGCCTCTCGCATGCTGAGCGCGCCCCCATTCCCACGAGCACAATCCTGTTCTTCACCCCAATTCTTTCAAGCGCTTCCCTGTCTTTTTTTCCCTCCACGAGCACAACCGCGCGGCTCTCCTCAATCTCGCGGAGCGTCCTCTTCAGAATCTTCAGTTTATTTTTCAATTCCTGTTCGAGCAAGGAACGTTTCCTCATCAACATCAACTTCAAGCAATTTTTTCCGCGAGCCTGCGCCGCGCGCGATTCGCACGCCGCACCCGAGCATCTCGCGCATTTTCTTCACGAGCTCGATGTTCGCCCTTCCCCTTTCCGCCTTTTCTTTCACTCGAACAACAAACCTTCCGTCCCTTCGCTCGACTCCGAATTCTCTGGAGTTCGGTATCGTGGTCACTTCGATTTTCATTCTCTCAATGAAGACAGCAGAACGAGCAGGAAACCGAAACTTCGTCCGCGTGCCTGAAATTCTCGATGTGCTGTGCAATGTTGACTCCAGTTCACGGATTCGCTTATCTCCCCAAGCCATCCTTGCACAGCGGTAATATTACTCCGCGCGGGTATATAAACTATACCTCTTCCTCCTCGCAGCATTCCTCGCACGTGAGTTTTCCAACACTCCTACGAAGCGTATCAGAGTAATTGCCGCAACGCTCGCAAACCCCTGTGAAAACCTCTGTCGGGTGAAACCTGTGAATGTCTGCGTCCTCCTGAAGAACCTCCAGCAGGCCGGGGTATACCGCGAGCAGGTCGCCCTCTGTGACGATTCCCACGAGCTTACCTTTTCCATCAACAACAGGCAGCCGCTTTATGTCCTTCCTCTTCAGCAGCACTGCCGCCTCCTCGATGTTCTTATCAGCGCTTATCGTGGTAACCGGCGAACTCATCACGTCCTTCGCCGTCGTTTTCCTCGGGTCCTTCCCCTCCGCGACTATCTTGTAAGCGATGTCCCTCTCGGTTATCACTCCCTTCATCTTCCCGTCGTGAGTAACTATCACCGAGCCTACCTCGTTCTTCTTGAGCGTTTTGGCTATCTCCATCACGCTGGCGCCGACCTTCACAGTGACGACGCCGCGCGTCATGCAGTCTCCTACTCTAACGTCTGTCCTCATGACTTCCTTATGCACGGCTAATTTTATAAACGTTCGCGCGCGCCAGACTCGCATACGGCAGAAGACGAATATCCCGAAACAGTTACATAGACCAGCCAGCGCAGTCTCATTTTCCTAAAAATTTTTTGCACTCGCCCAAAACCCATCCGTCCTGCTTCGCCAGCTCCACCGCGTCTTCGAGCTTCTTCCTCGTTTTCCAGCCCGGGTTCCCGTGCGCCAAAAATTCCCTCACGTTGTCAATCCGCAGCTCGTAACCAATCGCGTTCATTTCCCGTTTTACGTCTTTTCCTATTTTTTCCGCGATTACGGTCAAGTCCTCGACTTCCTGCGTCGTACGGTTTTTATACAGATCCCGCTCCCTTATCTCCTCCATCACTTTTATTACATCGTACAAAGCCCTTATCGGTATTACCGCGTCAATCTTTTTTACCACTCGTGCATGCATTTCAGTTATCTGCTCGGCAGCCTCGAGAACCTCGTTTTCGCTTACCGTAATAATATCCTTTTTCTCCCTAAACGAAACGCGGTCATAGACAATGTGAACCAGCGCCTTCAGTTTTTCCGGCGAGGCATCCTCGCTCTCGGCCTTAATCAGCGCATTATTGAGTTCTTTGAAAAAACCTTCCAGCGCCTTCAAGTTCTTTTCATTTGACTCGCTCGGATTCCAGTGCTCGGAGATGACGAGTCCTACCTCCTTAATTATCATACTCTCCTCGTCCGGCCCCTTGTCGCGCTTGAACAGTTTGATGGCCGGCACTTTGCTTTTCAGAACTTCTTCCAGATTGGCTAGTTCAACTTTCGGGCTTTGCGTTATTCTACTTCGCGCCTGTTCATGGCTCGCCAGTCTCGTGTCAGCTTTCATATCTATTCTTACTCACTTCAAATATTTAAACCCCCACGCCAAAACACACTCATGACATTCGGCCGCTACGCGAAGGGCGCGCGCGGGGAGCGCGAACTGATAAACACTTTTTCCGAGCGCGGGTTTTCAGTGATTCGCGCGGCTGGCAGCGGGGTTTCCTCTCTTTCGCCTGACCTTCTGGTTTTCAAGAAAGGGGTGCAGTACGCGTTCGAGTGCAAGGCATGGGACACCGGAAGCATCGGCATCGAGAAGGAAAAGTTTCTCGCGCTCAAAAAATGGGAGGAGAACACCGGTATAACCACATTCATCGCGTGGCGGATTTCAAGGATAGGCTGGAAGTTCATGTATCTTTCCGAACTCGAGGAGCAGGATAAAACTTTCACGGTAACGAAGAAGCGCGCGCTTGGAATAGACCGGAAATTAGAGGACATTATCCGTTGATTATTCACTAATTTTTATGTCCTCGGGGTCGAACGCGCGCGCCTCAAGTGACATCGAGAGTTCCAGCGCGCGCCTGAAAACGCTGTGGAAAAGAGGGACAAATAATGGGATTGATGAGAAAACATTCTTGAACTCGTGCCCGCGCGACGCCTGCGCGATTTTTATCCTCTCCAACTCCCTCTGCAAAACAGAAATGAAGCGTATTGAGGTGGTGAGCGCGAACGCGAGCGTCCTAGGGAGTTTGAAAAAGACTAGCGCGCGCAGGATTTTTTTCAGTTCGGTCGTGTAGATTAAGAGAAACGTGAGCGCGCTCAAATCGAAAAGAACAATACTGCGCGCGAAACCATACAAAATTCCCTCTTTCGTAAAAAACGCGTGAATTACTATTGGAAGAAGAATTATCATCCAGAAAAATTTCAGCTCGCCGAACATCTCGAACAAAGAAATTCTCGAGACGAAATACAATAAAACCACAAAAACAAAAACCGAAATCGCGACCTCTGCCCTAGGAAAGGCAAGCAGTGCGCCAACAAGAAATAACAGCAAAACTATTTTGACGCGCGCATCAACCGAGTGGATGAGTGTTGAATTGCCCTTGTACGCGAGCATTTTGTCATCTCATTTTTTCGTTTTCTTTTTCAATTCACAAGGTACTTTCAAACCCAGTTCCGAAATTTTCCTGCTCGAGAGGACGCGCACCGCCTTCCCGTCCAGCGCAATCCTTCCCTTGTCCAAAACGATTATCCTGTTCGCGTATTCGAGAAGAAGTTCAGAATCGTGCTCAACGACGATTATTGTTTTTCCGTTCTCGTTCGCGCGCCTTAAAATTTCGTAAATTTCAACAGCGCCCCCGTGGTCCATGTTCGAGACAGGCTCGTCGAGCGCGAAAATTTTTTGGTCCATCGCGAGGACGCACGCAAGCGCGAGTTTCTGCTTCTGTCCTCCTGAAAGGTTGTTTGGATCGTCGTTGATGCGCCCCTCCAACCCGACAGCACGAAGCGCCTCCTTCACGCGCGCATCAATCTCCTCCCGAGGCACGCCTATGTTCTCCAGCCCGAACGCGACCTCGTCCGCTACTTTCAATGAAAATATCTGCGAATCCGGGTCCTGAAAAACAATCCCCACGTCGCGCGCAAGGGTTGGGACTTTTGATTCGTGCGTGTCCTTCCCGAAAATTTTCACGCCTCCCCCGAATTTCCCCTTTATCATGTGCGGTATTATCCCGTTCAGCGTGAGGAGGAACGTCGTCTTCCCTGAGCCCACGGGTCCAATAATCCCCAAGAACTCGCCCCCGCGTATTTTCAAATCTATGCCATCAAGAACGCGCTCCTCGCGATAGGAAAATGAAAGCCCAGAAATCTCTATCATGCGACAACCTCTAGTATCCAATCTGCCCGTATCTCTCCACGAACCTGAACCTGAACGCGATGACCCAGGCAATGAGCATCTCAACGAGCCCCTGGACGGCGTTCCAGCCGAAAATTATGTACCACGGGAACGCGTCCATCGCGGCCTCAGTGCTCATCCCAAAGAAAATCGGGATCGCGTAGTAGTAGTTGCTCACCACGGCAGCAATACCGCGAACGAAAAGCGCGAGCAGAAGCGTGAGGATCATCACGTCGGAGCGCGCGAGAAGGGTCATGTTCGCCCCGCCTGCCTTGCCCCAGAGGTACGCGAGGAGCACGGACCAGCCCGCGAGAACCAGTATCGGAAGCAGGCCCAAGACCAGCTTGTCCTTGACAATGCCGGTGATAAGCGGCGACGAGCCGACAGTTCCCGCGAGGATGAGCGCCACTATCGCGAGCGCGATGCTGCCCACAACGACGAGTACGACGTCAAAGATGTGGTATTTCCTGCCCATGAGCACGACCATGAGCCCTGGCACGAGAACCATCGGAAGCGTGGCAGCGAACTTCATGCTCGCGCCTATCCAGTCCCCTGTGAGAAGCGTGATAAGAAGCGCGATTAGGACCGCGACGTAAAGCGAGGACTCGAACCCGAGAACGAAGAACGCGAGCAGCACGGGAACTGCAACAAGGTCGACGTACATGAAGCCCGTGATTGCGCGCGAGATTCCCAGAACATCGTGAGTCAACTGGAATACCGCGCCCAGCGCGGCAAGGAGCGCGATGGCCATTATCTGATACGTTTTAAGCGCCATTCTTCCACCCCTTCCCAACCCTATTCTTCTCGCGCCTATTTCTCTTCATACTCTTTTAAACTTATTTACTCGGAAATGAGTATATACTGCTTTTTTCAACCGCGAAAATGAAGCGTTTTGAAAACGCCGGTCCCCTGAATTCTTTCTGTTGACACGCATACGCTGCCACTTTTTCCATGTGCATCTGCGAACAGAATGCCTGTTACAACCCCCTCGTAGTGCAGGTACGTATGCTTGAGTCTAAGTCCCTCGGTCTCGGCAATCTCCACGATTTTCGCGATGAAGTCCTCGGCGACCTTCTTATCGAAAAATTTTGAAAACGTCCTCTGCAGCATCATCGACTTTTTATCGTTAATAGGTTTCCCCCTCTTGTCGACAATGATGAGATTCGCGCGCGAAGGCGCGTATTGCGCATCCCCAAATATTAATCCATAAAACGGCTCAGAACCACTGTTAAACCACACAGGGTCAGGCCGCAGCCCGCCGTTTGCAATCATCGCCTTGTACACTATCATACCTGCATCCAGCTGGACGTTCTTGAAAATGTAAAAGGTTATCTTGTCGCGTTTGTCGTTTATCTTGAACTCAGCCGCCCCATCCATTTCACTCGCTCTTTTCTTAATGCCCCAAACAAGCTTAAACGCCCTTTCGAATGTTTCGCTTGGGCACATCCCGACCATGAGCGATAGCAGGCCCCTTACGTCCTCTGCCGTCGCTTTTTCCAACCCCCACCCCTTCGCTGTTCTAACCCCAATCCAGAGGTTTTCGGAGAGTTTTTGCAACTTCTGTTCATTTATAAACTCCATGACCCCGCTGGGTGCGCTCCCTTTCTTAAAACCACCACCGCCCGGGCCCGTCTGCCCACAGCTGTCGCTATCCTTCAGCCACCGCATGTTAGGCTTAAACGTCATCATGCGAATTCCCCAGAATAAGTAATAATTTATTACTAAACTGGTTTATATACCCCTATGGCTGGGATGAAGGAAAAAATTTCCGCAGATTCGGAGTTTCTCGAGCGCGAGCAGAAAGCCGTCTTTGGAGAGGTTGAGATAAATGCCGACGTTCGGCGCGCGCTCGAGGCGCGCGGCGTCGTTAATTTCTACAAGCACCAGGCAGAGGGGATTGGGAGGATACGCGCGGGCGAGAACGTGGTGGTGAGCGCGCCCACCGCGAGCGGCAAAACTGAAATTTACCTCGTGCCGGTTATCGAGGCGGCACTCGAGGGAAAGAACAGTCTTCTCCTTTATCCTACTAAGGCGCTCTCGCGCGACCAACTTGAGCGGTTCCGCGAGTTCGCGCTCCTCGGCGCGCGCGCAGACGTTTATGACGGCGACACGCCGCAGCACGCCCGCGCGCAAATACGCGCGGATAAGCCGCAAATTCTCATCTCAAACGTCGACATGCTCCACTTCATGCTCATGAACGCGCGCCTTTTTGATTGGTTTTTTTCCAAATTGAAATACGTAGTGGTTGATGAAATTCACATCTACTCAGGAGTGCTGGGCGCGCACCTTTCAAATATTTCGCGGAGGCTCCACCGCATACTCCTGAAAAACAAGAACCCGGAGGTTCAATTCATCTGCTGCTCTGCGACCGTTGGAAACGCGCTCGCATTTGCAGAGCAACTTTTCGAGAGAAAATTCTCCATTGTGGATGCGAGATGGGCGCCCAAATCAAAAACGCATCATTACATCGTGAATTCACTTACGAGAGGCGAGAGCTACACGACGACGAGCCTGAAGCTCGCTCGCGCGCTTCTTCTCGATAAGGAGAAGGTGCTTGTTTTCGGGAACAGCCATTCCGTTGTAGAGCGGCTCGGTATGATGGCAAAAGAAGAGGGAGTTCCGCTGAAAGTTTACAGGAGCGGGCTCGAGGGCGAGGCGCGAAGGAGGCTCGAGCACGAGTTCAAGAAAGGGGACGTGCGCGCGCTTGCGACTACCTCCGCGCTCGAACTGGGGATGGACATCGGCTCTGTTGACGCGGTGGTTCTTGCGGGATTTCCGGGAACGCTCACGCGCGTCCGGCAGAGAATCGGCAGGGCGGGCAGGAAGGGGCAGGAGGCTAGCGCCGTATTCGTTGCGCGCGAGAACCCGCTCGATCAGTATTACGCCGAAAACATGAACGAATACCTGAAAGGCGAGCCCGAGAACTGCTATGCGAACCCCTCGAATGAATATGTGCTTCGGCTGCAGATTCTCGCGATGGCGCGCGACCGCCCGCTTGACGCCGACGAGGTGGGCGAGATGGAAGGCGCGCGCGCGGTGCTGGAGTTTCTTTTGCGCGAGGGGCTCCTGCGAGATTTCTCGGGTGTTTTCATCCCAACGAGAAAAGGGCTTCAGGTTTTGCGAAGCGCAGGCGTTCGAGGGAGCGCGGAGCCGGTTAAAATTTTCGATGCGGAGAGCGGTAAATTTCTGGGCGAGCGCGAGGAGTCGATGGCGATGTGCGAGCTGTTCCCAGGCGCGCTCTACCTCCACGGAGGCGAGCAGTACGTTTCGGAATCGCTCGATGTTGAAAACAAGACCGCGCGCGTTCTGAAACTGCCGCGCGCAACTACTGAATATACGATCGCGCTCAGGGAAAAAACGGCAGAAGTTATTGACGTTTTCAACGAGCGCGCCTCACTCTCAGGAAACTTAAGCCTTGCGAGCGTTCACATCACTGATGAAATTTATGGGTATGTAAAGCGCGATTATTTACGCGACACGCAGGTTTCGAGAAAAATTTTCGATGAGCCCTACCTCCACTCCTTCGACACGCATGCGATTTTTTTTGATTTTCCTGCGCGCGTAGTGAGTTTAGTTGACAATTTTGGCGACGGGCTCCACGCGCTCGAACATGTTTCAATCGCGATGCTCCCAGCGCTCACTGGCGCGGACCCGGCGGAGGTTGGGGGAATAAGCTACCCATCGGGAAGAATGTACATTTACGACGGCGTGCCAGGAGGCGCGGGGCTCGCGCGCATAATTTACGAGAAGTTCGAGAAAATATTGGGGATGGCGCGCGAGAGATTGGAGAAGTGCGACTGCAAGAGCGGGTGCCCCTCGTGCGTGCTCGACCCCATGTGCGGGAACGCGAACAGGAATCTGAGCAAGGAAGCCGCGCGCGAGATAGCAAAACGTTTGTGCTAGCGCCGCTTCTGCGTGCTACATTATATACCTCTCATAACTCGACTTGTCGAATCCCTTCACGAGCTCTATGCTGCTTTCCACTTCAGGAAGCCAGCCATAAGCGGGCGTTCAGTACCTCTTCTGCCACTTCTTCAGTATTTTGAAATAAGTTATCGCGAACGCGACGATGCACGCGACGACGATAATCCCGATCACGAGCGCGGTGTTCGGCCTCTCGGGCTCCTTGACCTCAGGGATGGTTTCGACATATATCTGGCCAGTCTCGTTCGCGGGCGCCGTTACGTTTATCGTTTGGTTCAGCCCGCGCGCAATCCCGTCGGCTTCTCCTGCGAGGGCAAGCGCGCTCTCGTAATTTTTCTCCCTGTAGGCGTTCTGCGCCTCGTACAACTTGTTCTCTGCGGATGACGTGTCGAACGAGCCGTTCGCCCTGAGTTCCATTATGTAAAAATAAGCGCCTATTATCGCCCGTGATGCGCGCGCCTTTGTCGAGTTCGATTCCGTGAGGTTCTCGCTGCGCGGTCTTGCGCTGAGGTTGAGCCGCGCCCATCCCATTCCCTGCTCGTCAACAGACTCCACTCCGAGGACCGCCTCGTTATCCTCATCAAGAGCCCAGACATAACCCGAGCCAGTCATTATGTCCTCGAAACTCTTCCGCCCGCCATCGACTATCGAAACAGAGACAAACGAGACGTTTTTTCCAAGCACGCTCACGTTCAGCAGTCTGATGGTGTAGTTTCCTATGCTCGCGTCGCCTCCGGTATAAAGGACAAACGAAGCTGCGCTCGCGAAATTAAACAGCGCAACAAATGCGAGAATAAATGCGAACAGTTTCTTTCCACCCATTCTCCCACCACTGCCTTCCCGTCCCCCTCTGCATCTCGCGCACGCTCCCCCGCTCGAGCATTTGGGGCAGGCGCGCGCGCCGCACAGCCTGCAGGTTGAAACCACGGCGACTTTTCCGCAGATGTCGCACAGCGCGGCAACGATTGCCATGGGAAGAAATAGAAAATATAAAAATAAAAAGCAATGGGGCAGAGGTTTATTCCATCTCCCCGCCCATTCCACCCATCCCCCCGCCTGGCGGCATGGACGGCGCCCTCGCCCTCGCGCTTATCATGTCGTCGATGCGAAGGAGCATCTCCGCTGCCTCGCTCGCGCTCGAAATGGCCTGCTTCTTCACCATCACGGGCTCGATGACCCCGAGGAACTTCATGTCGTCGATTTTCGCGGTGTACACGTTCACGCCTGCGCTTCTTCCGTCCGCCTTCTTGTGCTTCATCCTCAGCTGCACGAGAGTGTCAATGGCGTCCATTCCCGCGCTCTCCGCGAGCGTCCTCGGAACCGTCTCGAGCGCGTCAGCGAACGCCTGAATCGCGAGCTGCTCCCTCCCGCCAATCTCAGTCGCGTATTTCCTCAGCAGCGTCGCGAGCTCCATCTCGGTGCTTCCGCCTCCTGTGACGTATTTCCCCTCCTCGACGGCGCTGCTGACCGCGCCTATCCCGTCCTTTATCGCGCGCTCGCCCTCGCTCACAACGTGCTCTGTTCCCGCCCTCACGAATATCGTCACGCTCTTCGGGTCCTTGCACTTCTCCACGAACACCATCTGCTCTCCGGAGATTTTCTTCTCCTCGACGACGCCCGCGAATCCCAAATCCTCCTTGCTCAAATCGTCCAAACTCGTTGCGATTTTTCCGCCTGTTGCGCGCGCGAGCTTCTCCATGTCGCTCTTCTTCACGCGCCTCACGGCCACGATTCCCTTCTTCGCGAGGAAGTGCTGCGCCACGTCGTCGATTCCCTTCTGGCAGAACACGACGTTCGCCCCGCTCGCCGCTACTTTCTCGACCATCTCCTTCAGCATTTTTTCCTCCTGCGCGAGGAATTCGCTCATCTGCTGGGGCGACGTTATCTCAATTTTTGCATCAGTTTCCGTTTTCTCGATTTCGAGTGCGGAGTCCACGAGCGCGATCTTCGCGTTCTCCACTTTCTTCGGCATCCCGGGGTGAACTATTTCCTTATCAACCAGCACGCCGTTTATCAATTCAGTGTCCTCAATCTTCCCGCCCTCCTTTTTCTCGACTTTTATGAAATCGCCGTCAACGACATACTTCCCGTCCCTCTTCTCGGCGACCTGCTTTATCGCCTTCACGACGAGTTTCCCGAGCTTGTCCTTTGAGCCGCCGACTCCTACCGTCTTTGAGCCCATTGATATCGACGCGATTTTCTCGAGCGTCTCGGTGTCCTCGAGCCTGACGGGGTAGCTTATGCTTTCAAGATACTCCGCGCACTTCTGCGCCGCGTTCTTGTACCCGTTTATTATCGTGCTCGCGTGTATGTCCTGATCCAGCAAGTCGCCTGCACGCTTCAGGAGTTCGCCTGCAAGCATCACCGCGGTAGTAGTGCCGTCGCCAACTTCCTTATCCTGCGTCTTCGCTATCTCCACCATGATTTTCGCGGCAGGATGCTCCACGTTCATCTCCTCCATTATGGTCGCGCCGTCGTTCGTGATGACGATGTCGCCAAGCTCGCTCACGAGCATCTTATCCATCCCCCTCGGCCCGAGCGTGGTGCGGATCGCGTTCGCGACCGCAAACGCCACCGCAATATTAGTGCGCTGCGCGTCCCTTCCAAGAAGACGATTCGAACCCTCTGGCAGCACCAGTACCTGCTGCCCTCCAAAATTTCCTCCCTGTGCCATTCCAACACCTCCAAGTTTCCAGTTTTCATTTCCAATTTAACAGAACGTCTATTCTAACTAACAACAATTTTCAAAATGCGCCCCCGTGGGCTGACATTTTCACTAGATATACATGACTACAAATTTAAATATATTTCTGTGGGCCGGGCTTTGCACATAAAACCGGCGCTGCACATTTATTAATGCGGTTGCACATAAATTCGGATATGCCGACCACTAACCATTATGTTGGGTTTGTTTCTGACGCCCATTTCCTGGCTTGCGCACGCCATGTATGCGGAGCTTACCCAACTTCGGACAATGAGATTGACTTGGTAGAGCTGCGGCGCAATACCATCGACCCATTCAAGATGGTTTTTGATATAATAAACAGTGGCAGTACAGTGGATAGGTGGATCAGAGGCGAGGTTATACGGCAAAACGATAAGACCTTGAACAATACGATAGGCGAATTCCACCAGAAACTTCTTGGCGGGGTTGATGGTTGGGTCAACCTTGGGACGGGCGACGAAACCGGGGTGGATTTGAGGAAGGAGGACAACACGGTGTTTATGGAACTCAAGAATAAATTCAACACCGTAAATTCTGGCTCGCTTGAGAAGGTCAGGGATAAATTAGAGGCAGCCGTAGAGAGATACCCAAGAGCTAAGGCGTACTGGGCGTATATCCTTGAGAGGGATGGCTCATCAGGAGAACGTGTTTGGCTTTATAGGCGCCGTTCGGATGAGCGGATAAGGAGGATCTTCGGGAAAAAGGTTTACGAGTTGGTTACGGGGGATCCGACGGCATTGGAGTCCGTTTGGAACGCGCTTCCGAAAGCCATAGGCGATATCCTTGGCACAGAGGTTAGCATTACCGATTCGGACAGAGCCAAGCTGGTAGAATTCTTTAACGCATCCCTCCATTAAACGGGGTGCAGCGCGATGGCAGACGTATTCGATAAGAAAACCAGGAGCCGCATAATGTCGAGGATACGTTCCAAAAACACTAAGCCAGAACTTACATTCCGCAAGCTGCTAAAAAAGGCAAAAATCAATTTCTCGACCTACAGCAAGCTGCCAGGGACACCGGACATGGTGTTCAGCAAGAAGAAAGTTGCAGTTTTTATAGACGGTGAATTTTGGCATGGGTACAATTGGCGTAAGAGGGGAATAAAACCAGCCAACGCGTTTTGGAGAAAAAAGCTGCTAAGGAATATGGCAAGGGACAAAGGGGTTAACCGGGAACTGCGCAGGATTGGCTGGAAGGTCGTCAGGATACTGGAAACCCAGGTCATTAAAAGGCCAGGCTACGCGCTACAGCGTGTTAAGAGGGCTTTGGGCGCGTACACGGAAAGGATAAAAGAGTGTAGTCGATTTAATAAAGAAAGGACTTAAACACAAGACAATCGATTAAGTAATCGATTTACACCAGACTAACTTGTGGGAGCAGGTTCAAACGGGTTATGTTATGTTTGAAGAAATCACCATAAACGAAAGTGAAGCCATTACTTTTCTTAATCAGGAGGAAAGCCACTTCTTTGATGCGACAAGAAAACAAGGTGATGGAAGGACATTACAGAAAAAAGCCGTTGCTTTTGCTAATGCAGATGGTGGAGAAATTTTTATAGGAATAATTGACAAACGCGACACAACCGCCCCACCAGGGATTTTTGGTAGATGGGACGGATTCAAAGAACAAGAGGAAGCCAACGCATCGATTCAAAATCTAATCGATATTAGACCGTCACTTGATAGTCTTTATTTTGAATATTATCCCGTTAATGTACATCCTGAATTAGGAAAAGTCCTCAAAGTAACAATACAAAAAAGCCCAAAGGTTCATTATACTTCTGACAATAAGGTGTATGTTAGAAAAGGGGCGCAATGTCTTGAGATTACTGGCGATGCCATTCTTAATCTCAGTTTATCAAAGGGCGCCACATCCTATGAAAATCAATCCGTTGAAAGTTATAACCTGGAAGGGTTATATTCCGCTAAACCTTTGAATCGATTCTTACAAGAGTATTCTCCCAGAACCGGACCAGAAACTTTTCTAAAAAAGCAGAGATTAATCAGTGGTGAGTCGGGTTCAGAAAAACCAACGTATGGCTCAATCTTGTTGTATGACGAAGTTCCATCCGCCGCATTACCTAAAAAATGTGCAGTAAAAATAACTCGGTATAAGACATCTGATGCAGAGCCAACCCGAGAACATCTGGAAAGACAAGAAACAGTGGAAGCAAATTTATATGACCAAATAGAACAAAGTATAGGTATAATCCAGCAAATGGTCGAATCAGTTCCAATCATGGGTGCGGCTGGATTAGAAAAAGCCAAATATCCCCCCGAAGCCATTAAAGAAATCCTCGTTAATGCTATAATCCACAGGGACTATAATATTTCGGATGACGTGTTAGTATTTATTTTTAATAATCGCATCGAAGTCCATAGCCCGGGTGGTTTGCCAGGACATATTACTAAAGACAATATTTTACAAGAGCGTTTCTCAAGAAATCCAAAAATAGTTAGGCTTCTTAACAAGTATCCAGAACCACCTAACAAGGATATTGGAGAAGGACTAAATACTGCCTTTCAAAAAATGAGAGCTGTGAGACTTAAAGAACCAACGATAATTGTTAAGGATAATCGAGTAATTGTAATTCTACCTCACCAAACACTCGCTACTCCCGAAGAACAAATCTTGGAATTCTTAAAACACAATCACGAAATTAATAACAAAACAGCAAGAGAAATCACAGGGATAGGTTCAGAAAATCAGGTTAAGCGCTGTTTTATTGCTCTTTCAAATAGAGGGATTATTGAAAGAGTTCCAGAGAAGGGTGGAAGTAAAGCTGCATGGAGGCTTAAACCCCATCAAGCAGTAGTTTAGGAGCAGATGGATTTTAAGAGCAAAGCTCCTCAAGCGCATTTATGATGCTCCGGCCTACTGCCTCGGCGAGGTTTACCGGCACCGCATTGCCTATCTGCCTATATTGTGAAACAACCGACCCGCAAAACTCCCAGTCGTCTGGGAAACTCTGTATCCTTGCGTACTCCCTAACCGTGAAAGGCCGCGTCTCCTCCGGGTGTATCCTGTCAGTCTGCTTTTGCGTCGGTGAGCACGTTAAGGTCAAGGAAGGCTCATCCCAGGAGATCCTCCGTGCCATCCCCCTCCGCCCTCCACCGGATGTGAAGCTTGCACCCATGTATTCCTTCTGAAGTTCGATGGGGAGGTTAACCCAAGAGCCCCCTGGTGGGACATGGCCGAGTATTTCCTTCCTTCGCGGAGAAAAGGCTGCCCCTGGGGAGGAAGGGACATTCCGAAGCGCGTCCCTAAGCACAAGCCTTGGCTCCTGTTTTTGCGGATAACTGAATGAGCAGCCTGGTTCTGTCCCTATAATGAATATC
Organism: Microcaldota archaeon; assembly: GCA_964632135.1. Taxonomy (GTDB): domain Archaea; phylum Micrarchaeota; class Micrarchaeia; order Burarchaeales; family JBFMAP01; genus JBFMAP01. The sequence goes on along the minus strand of CAZWEI010000001.1, from coordinate 56,257 downwards.
CTCTTCCTCTTCTGTGCTACGCCGTAATCCCATGCATTGAGGACTTTACATTGCACATCGTAGTGATCGACCTCGTTCTCAAGGATGCTGAGCATTGTCTTCAACGTGCGCCCATGGTCATGGCTCGGGAGCCCGGCCACGTTTTCTGCGAGGAAAACCTTCGGCCTGACTTCCTTGATGCAGCGTGCGAACTCGAAGAACAGCGTCCCGCGGACATCGTTGAAGCCGAGCTTTTTGCCGGCATAGCTGAAGGCCTGGCACGGGAAGCCGCCGGAGACCACGTCCGCAGTCATGCCGGTGAAGTCGAATTCTTTTATGTCCGTCTGCTGCGCATTCCACCCTGGCCTGTTTTTTCTGAGTGTAGCCACGCAATCCTTGTCTATCTCTATAAGGAGTTTTGTCTTCAAACCTGCCCGCTCTAAGCCCAAGGCCAATCCTCCTGCGCCTGCGAACAGCTCGATAACGGTATGCATGATCATAAGCAAATCCCCGAGGCAAATTAAGAGTAAACCACTAACTAATTTAAATCATGCCTTGGCCGGTGGTGCTGGCGCGCCTTCGGTGGATTTTGGCGGTTTTGACTGTTCGTCGCCTATTGGTTGATTGGGTCTATCAAGTCTCTTCGCACGCTTCTTTTTTCGTTTCGGTTATATGTTCCCCAAGTTGCCTGAAATTGTCTATTAAATCTCTCCTCTCCTCCTCATCCAAAACACAGAATTCGTCCCTTAGAACCTTATCGAGTAGTTCTCTAATCTTATTCTCTTTTATACCGTTGGGTTTCAAAAGAATAAGTCCTACCAACATGCCATCTTTCGTTATCGAATATACTTTGTTCTTGTCTTTTTTAACAAGACCGTTCTTTTCAAGGATATCAAGCGACTCAAAAAGGGAGGACGGTTGGATGTTGATGGAAACGCGTTCGGCTAACCTGCTAAGCGTTTGTTCTTCTTGTAGCAATTCAATCAATATTTTTTGCCTACTTGCCGTAAGTAGGGCGATTACCTCTGGCTTCAAGTGCGACGGCAACGATGGAATCAGCATCATTTCAATCACCTCATTTCTTTCGGCGCGTTCGTATACGCTTCGGGGCTTCCGAAACATTTAAATACTCCAGATGCCTACTGTATGGCATCAGAGCGCGCCCCTCGTCTAAGCGGAAAGACGGGATGGATATGTAAAGCCTCGCCAACGGCACCATCCAAATCCGCGTTCGAATCGCGGGGGTCGCTTCGAGATAATTAGGGCGGAGAGGTTTAAATAACAAATGGGTCGCTCAACGGAATATATATGTAATAGAGAGAGGGATAGGGGGGATAGAGATGGTGGCAAAAGAAAACCAATTCGGTTCGCATTGGGTTCAGTGGGAGATAATTCCTCTCGGCGGGATGTGGGCGGTAGTAGTAGGCATCATAGAAGACGATAATTCTCATGAACGCAAAATACGCATAGCGAAAGGCAAGATAAAGGGTAGCGTAAAACGGGATCTGGGTGTTTTGAAGGTTATACCTAACGACGAAAAAGACCCAATAACGCAGGTTAATCGGCTTAATATCAAAGACAAGGGGGATTGGGAACAAATCAAAAAGTTAGGCGACAAATTTTTCGATATTCTCGAAAAGGGAGCAGTGAAAAAATAACGCGAAAAATCCGTAATCACGATAAACTGTTGGCGTGTATAGGATTTAACGAAGAGGGTGTGAAGCGGTAAGGACACCCCGCACAATGAACGAGTCATGAGCAGGAGTGTCCAAACACGCGACAGGTCGGAGCATTACGGATTTTTCTTTTTTGCCTCCTTACGGCGGGGTCTATCCCAATACGGTGATTTGCACTTCGGACACACCCTTGGTTCTCTCTCCGAAGTCTTCCTTGGAAGCCACTCGTGTCCACATCGTTCGCACCCGTAACCTTCAAGTTTGACCTTAGGCATATACTATTGATATGTTACCAAAAGGTATATAAACATGTAGGTTCACATATACCTATTAGTAATATACTAAAAGGTGTATAACACGACTGACCAAACGCCCTGCAAATATCGCGGCTCTTCGGGGGTAGTGCTGCTCCGCGCCCACAGGGGGCACTATATCTTCTCTATCAATGAACCCGCCGGGGAGGCCGTCATAGTGAAGACGCCGAACTGCTGGATCTGCAACTGCGCTGCTTTCTTGAATAGCCGCGAGGACTGCGGGCACATCAAGGCCTGCCGTGCCTTCCTCCTGAACAGGAAGGTTGAAAGCGGCGAGCCGGAGAGCTTTGCGCAGGCCACAATTGAGACCGGCAGGCCCGTCCCCGTCCCGCAGCCGAAGCAGAACTGGCCTGCCTACAACGAGGCGCAGACGCAGGAGAAGCTCATGTTCCTCGACCTGCTCAGCCAGCTCGCGGAGCTCATCCCGGAAGTGCCGAACAAGGGGGCGGGCAGGCCTCCGATGCCGCTGCGGGAGATGGTCTTCGCCTCGGTCTGCAAGACCTACGAGATGCTTTCGTCCCGGCGCCTCAACTCCGACTTGGAGATTGCCAAGGGAAGGGGCTACCTAAGCCGCGTGCCCCACTTCAACACGCTGCTGGGCTATCTCAACAAGGAGGAGCTGACGCCCGTCCTGACCGCCCTGATACAGATTTCGGCGCTGCCCCTGCGGGATTTCGAGAGCACGTTCGCAGTCGACGCAAGCGGCCTTTCAAGCGCCTTCTATTCCCGCTGGCTCGACTACAGGTTCAACGGCGACAAGAGGGTCAAGGACTGGCTGAAGGTCCACCTGATCTGCGGGACCAAAACCAACATCGTAACGCATGTGGTTGTTACGGACGGCAGCAGGAACGATTGCCCCCAATTCCCTGTTCTCGTCAAGGAGACCGCAAAAAATTTCAAGATAAGGGAAGTTTGCGCCGACATGGGGTATTCTTCGAGGGCGAACATGCAGCTGGCGTGGGATTTCGGGGCTACCCCCTACATCCCCTTCAAGGAGAACGCAGCGCCGAACAAGCTGGGCTCCAAGGCATGGGCGAAAATGTTCTATTACTTCAAGCTCAACCAGGAGCGCTTCTACAGCCACTACCACCAGCGCTCCAACGTCGAGACGACGTTCAGCATGCTGAAGAGGAAGTTCAACGGCAGGCTGATGCTCAAGAACGAGGCCGGGCAGGTGAACGAGGCGCTTGCGAAGGTGCTATGCCACAACGTGGTCGTCCTCATCCACGAGATACACGAGCTCGGCATAGCTGCTGATTTCAAGGAGTTCGCACATTTATTCCCGAGGCTGCACATAAATCGGGACGGCGTTGTGGAAAGTGTTTGATTTGTGTGCAAAGCTTGTGGGCCGGGCTGTGGGCTGGGGGCTGTGAACTGGGTCGAATCTCGCGCGCGAAAAGATGCAACCGAACGTTTTTAAATCACGGCCAATAACACTATCGCATGAATGCCACGCCCAGGCCTTTCTTGTTTCTCGTATTTATAGCGCTTCTTTTCATTTTTGCACTCGCCATCAGCGGCCAGACTTACTACGACGACTCCCAGTATGCGAAGGAAGAAACTGCGAACTCTGGAAATGCTTCTGGAAACGAGGGCGAGTGGGATGGCGGATGGAGATGCCAGTTGTCCGGCTTGGATTATGCCACGGAAGGTGCAATGACGCTGACCGTGGCCGGGAACGAGGTGAAAGGGGAGCTGGAATCCGAAACCGCCAGCGGGACCGTGAGCGGGCGCATTGAAGGGGATAAACTGATTGCCGTTGCAATAATCCCCTGCCCTGTTACCGGGAAGCTTGTAGAGTATGAATGGAATGGATTGATAGTTGAAAGCGATGCCGGGAAGACCGTCAAATCCATTGAGGGGGGAAGCTGTGAATGGGAGGGAAAGAAAAAAGACGATGGCGGCGTGGTGGCGCCGCCGCCAGTGCAGCCGCCGGTGGCGCCGCCTCCAGCAGTTGTGCCACCCAGAGTAACAGAGTACGCAAACGTGACCGGAGTTAGCCAGGGAAGTGAAATCAACCTGACCTATGCTCCGGTTTGCATAGAGAACTGCACAAAAATCGTTTTCATGCAGGTGGTATGCTCTCGCGCTTATTTCCAGGATGGAACTAATAAATATTTCGAGCACCAGAGCGACTCCTCCCCAAAATGGGTATTCCAGGATGCGGACGAGGTGGACGGAGGAGTGTGGGGGAAGTGCGTGATAGATTACATCAATGGAGAGAATGACCCGTACTATAACGGGGATGATGCAAGCGACAAGGTAGGGAAGCAGGGAAAGCACGCTGGGAACCTGAATGCAACAATGTACGATGCCCCAAGAATCCTCCCAGGAGACTTCACTACTCTTGAAGCAAAGTGGGGCAAAAACGTTTCAAGAATATCCTATGAATTCGAGGTGTGCGCGTTCTGCGCGCAAGGCGCTGACGCAGGGGCGTATTACGGATGCATTGCATGGGAGTTTACGCAGGTAAAGGGCGGGGCAGGCGCATCCAGGGTTGGCGGGTCTTACAAGCCACCCTCACCGATTTTCAAGGATGCGGTGGACAACTGGGGCAAGAACCACGGATTCGCAGTGCCGAAAAAATGACCTGGTGAGACGAATGAACGGAAAAATTCTGATTGCATCGGTTTTGCTTTTGCTTGCGATTTTGATTGGGTGCACTCAGACAGGAGAGACTGGAGTGAACGCCACTGCGTCAGCGGAAGACCTAAGCAAGGCGGGAGACTTGAGCAAGGACCAGATTAAATTAACCTGGGTCGGGCCGCAGAAGAAAATAATCCCGTCAATTGGCATTGGAGTGAGATTCAATGTTGCAAAATTTGCCGACCACCAGCCAGGTCTTGATTATTCAAATGACCAGATGAACTTGAATGTAATTCAGGTTAGCGGAAAGGAAATGGAAGCGGTTGCCAATACTACGAACTCCTTGGAGTTCATCACGAATGAGAAAGGGATACCCGCAAATCCGATGCTATCGTACATGTACTACGATGGGAAGACTGAGACTGTGACCGAACGGATTCTGGACGCAGGCGAAGCAAAGGAACTGGCTCAAAAACTCCAGATAACTCTTGCAGGAAATGAAGAAGCAGTGCAGCTGCTTGAAGCGTACAAGTGAAAAAATAAAAGTGCCAAGGGCGAGATTTGAACTCGCGACTTCCAGATTTCACCTGGTTGCTTCGCACATCATTGCCGCAAGGGCTCATTACTCACAAAGCTGTGCTTATGAGTTTCGCGCGCTTTTCTTTTTGCAAAGAAAAGTTCTGGCACTCTAACCAGGCTGAGTTACCTTGGCACAGAAGTATTTTCGCGAATAACATTTAAAAATAAGTTACAGGAACTAGATATATGATAGACGCCAATTCTCACCCGTTTTAATAGATAGGCAAGGCATCTCTTTTATGGTGCGTTTATCACTGGAAAATTACTGAGCTTCTCCGTATATTTAAACGGAATAAGAGAAGAAGAAGCTATGAGGGCATACAAATTTCGCATATACCCCACAAGAAGTCAAGAGAAACAGATGAACACTCATCTATGGCTATCAAAAGAATTATGGAATGAAATGCTTGCTTTTACAAAAGAGATGTACAAAAACTATGGAAAGTTTCCCACAAAAAGAACACTGAGAGAGATGGTGAAAAATAGCGGACTCTATTCTCAGGTTGGGCAGGAACTTGTTGACCGGCTTCTTGATACTCTATGGAAAAAAATTGAGATGAAAAAGAATTGGCTAAAGCCAGGTTTCCCGCGTTTCAAGTCCTCTGATAGAATGAAAAGCCTCGTTTATCCACAAACGGGTTTTTCACTTGCTAAAAAACTGAAAGTTACTCCTTTTGGAAAAATATTCATCAGAAAGCACAGGGAAATAAATGGCATGATTAAGACGTTGACTTTGAAAAGAGAAGCTTCTGGAAAATGGTTCGCAATTTTTTGCGTTGAAGAACCAGAGAAACAACCGAGAAAAAACGATGGAGAAATGGTAGGTGTAGATCTGGGTTTGTTAAAATTTGCGACGCTATCAGATGGAAAAATAATCGAAAACCCAAGGCATTTCAAAAAGCATGAGGCGCGTCTTGCTTTTCTGCAAAGGCATCTTTCAAGGTGCAAGAAAGGAAGCAGGAACAGGACTAAAGCAAAGAATAGAGTTGCGAGACAACATGAAACGATTGCCAATTGTCGAAGGGATTTTCTTCACAAACTTTCAACTTCGCTAGTCAATTCCTATTCTCTGATAGCAACGGAGAGATTGGCTTCTCAAGAGATGGCAACGCGAAGATATGGAAAGGCAATAAATGATGTTGGCTGGAATATGTTTGCGAATATGCTTGCATACAAGGCGGAGGGAGCCGGTTGCAGGGTATTTTTCGTGAATCCTAAAAATACTACGAGAACGTGCAGCCGCTGCGGCGCAGTGATTGACAAGGCGCTTCAAGACAGAATATACCATTGTCGTTCCTGCGGGCTTCGCGTGGATAGAGATCTAAATGCAGCAATAAACATACTCAACAGGGCTACCGTTGGAACGACGGGAAGTAACGCTTCTGGAGACGAAACAATGGTTTCGTCAAGGAAAGAAGAAGCCACGCGATTTATCGGGTGGTAATTCACGGAGCGGAGGGCCATAGTCTGCCTTTTGTTTTCAACAGCATCTGACTGAGCGACCTTCGAGGTCTTGCATCACACATCTCGCATTCAATGGGATTCGTTTCACCTGCGCCGGCACATCTCATCGCTTCATCCTCATCTGAACCGGGCAGTCTCGTTTCTGTTCCCATTTACGGCCTTAGACCACTCTGCTTTCGTGATGGGCAGAACTTCCTCCCCTGTTTCCAAGAGATAGCTGTCGGCCCCTCGCTCCGAGTATATTCGCGCGCGCCGGGTATAAATAGTTATCGACGGCGAACGACGGCGTCTAAAGTTCGATTGTCCTTATCGCGCCGTTCTCCTGCCCCTTACCGCGCAGGCAGTCCCACGCGCGCCTTCCCTCAATCACCCCGAGGAGGATTCTGTTCGAGAGCGAGTGGGAGAATATCGCGACGTTAGCGCCGAGTTTCCCCTCCCTAATGTCCCTCAAAAGTCTACCGGCTGTCCCTACAACTCGCTCAATGAACTGCTCCCAGCTCTCGCCCCCGCGTTTCACGCATGCGCGGTCTATTTCTTCGAACCCGTTCGGAATCCTCATCCCGGCCGCCCTGCCCGGGTCCTTTTCAGCCAGCCCAGGTACGACTATTATGCGGGGTTTTTTCATCTGTCCCGCCACCGTGGGTTCTGCCGTTTCCCACGCCCTCAGCGTAGGCGTTACTATTATCGTGTCAATGAGCACGTTCATCTTTCTGAATTTATCCCGGACCAACCACGCCTGCTCCAGGCCCTCGCGCGTGAGTCTCGAGCCAGCGTTGGGGAAAACGCCATGCACGTTCGCCCACGTCCGGCCGTGTCTGATAACATATAGGTTTACTTGCGCAGCGTCGGCCATCGACATCACCTAATCGCTGCGCACGGAGCGCACATACTTGATGAGCCTCCAGACCGTCATGTGCGAGACTCCCAGCTCGTCTGCGATGGAGCGTACGCTCAGCCCTTCTTTAGAATAGAGTTCGATTGCCAGTAACTCTTGCTCAGAATTCAGGACCTTCGGCCTACCAGCAATACCCAAACCGCCAGGTTCGCATTTCAAAAGTAGTCCTATAAACCATCTGCGCGTCCCTGTGCCTTCCGGAAACTACACCCAACTGCCTGCTTCCTTTTCCGTTCTTCCCCAACTTTCCTTCCAATTCATCCCGCATTCCTCTCACCTCTTTTTGTGGGATTTATTGGCGAGATTGTTGTTTATAAAAGTATGTAACAAAACCCCGAGGTTACTCCGCGCCTTCATTCGGGAACACGAGCAGCCTGAGGTTCCCGATTCCGAGCGAGTAGAACTCCTTCCCGTTCTTGCTCACGCGCCTCCACATCCCGCCCACGCTCCTGTACCTGCTCTCGCCGTTCGCGTCGCGCTCAGCCTGCACAACGCGGAACGCGGGCCTCTCGCCCTTGGGCTTCTCTCCCTCTTCCGCGCGCTCAGGCGCCTCCTCGGATCCAGTCTCGATTTCAGTCTCAGTTTTTCTCGGCATATTCTCACCTCACACATTCACGCCCGAAGCCCGCGCTCGTGCGCGGGTAAAGGCGCAAATGAAACATTTCACTCGGCTCACTACGCCATCACGCCTTTAGGCGTGATTGTGTGACCGATAGAAAAAGTAATTAAAAGAATAAATAGCGCGCGCAGGAGTGAGTTTCCAGTGATGCGCTTCAAAAATTATTGTCGAAACCACCGACTATTCACTATATGCCAAGCTTTAATGTTGTGAATTTGCGTTTTACATTTGCCCCTCTTCCACTCATAAATGCTTCCAGTCTCGAGATTTCCTTTTGCACTATTTTAGCGTCCTTTAAAGCGTCTGTTGCCTCTCTGATCAGAAAAGCTACGTCGATCGAGAGCGCTAGCAATGTTCCCTCTTTTCTGATTTTTCCGATATAGTCAACTTCCAGAGTGAGCAACTTATTCTTCATCATGTATGCCTCATGCGCGGCTTTCAAACTGACCATAACCTCCTCAGGTTTGTCTTCTCTTTCAAAAGTCAAAGCTCGGATAAGGTGGTTCGTCACCTTTAAATCACAGGTCTCAACAAGTTCAGAAAATTTACTTTGTATTGTATTACTAAGAAGTCTATTGGCTGTTTCTATGTTAGTACGACTATCCCCCCCCAATGTTGAAAACGACCCGTGATATAGCCCCTTAATAAGCAGTTTCGCTTTTTTAAAATCCTCCGGATCACTGCGATACGGGACTGTCCCTCCTTTAGATTTATGCAAAAGTGTCTTAGTCCCATCGGATATCATAAATCCAGGCATAAATTCACCCCCTACGTGAATAAACACATGATAAACATACAAGATAGAACAAGTATTATTATATGCAGCAAAGATTATTTAACACTATCCTCTACAACGAGACGAGTTTATATTCCGCGCTCCCAACCCCCAAACTTTCGGCCTCCTTCACCTGCCAGATTGGGTTCACCCTGTTCGCGCAATTTTTCCCTTCGGGAAAAATGCGCATTTTTTCGCTTTGCGAAAAAATTGCGCGCTCGAAAATTTCAGCTCCGACCATCTCGAGAAACGCGGCATCTATTGCAACAGGGTCGCGCGCGGAGAAATAACCCACGTCCTCGTGAATTATTTTCCCTGAATCAACAGCGCAGTCGCACTCCTGCGTGATGTTTATGCCCGCGCTAAGGAAGCCCCAGTTTCCCTTGAACAAATTCTTCACCGCGAGCGAGACTGACGCAAGCGCGCGCTGCAGGTTTTCTTGATTCACGAGCCTTACGGCTTTCTGCGGGCATTCCCCCCCGCACGACGGGCATCTCCAGCACTTCTCATTTTCATCGCGGCGCTTTCCCTCGCGCACAACAGCGTACTCGCAAACCTCCGCGCACCTTCCGCATCCAGTGCATTTCGTTTCATCAATCTCAATTCCCACTGTCCTATGCTGCGCGAGCTTGCACGCTGGCGTCGCGCACCCCATCCCCAAATTCTTGAGCGCGCCCCCGAACCCTGCGAGAATGTGCCCCTTATCATGGGAGATTGCAAACAAATAGTTGGCTTTCTCAAAAAGCGCGCCCAATTCAACAGTTTTTAGAATGCCGCTCGTCTCGTAATCCAACCCGCCCCTCTCGTCAGCTACTTTGAAAGGCGCGCCAACTTTCCCGAACCCGTGCGCGAGCGCGTTCTGCACGTGCGAGCGGCCGTTGTTCCTGCTTCCCTTGTACCAGGTGCGCGTGTCCGTGAGAAACGGTTCGCCCCCGTGCTCGCGAATCTTCTCAACAACAATTTTTGCGACCTCTGGCCCAACGTGCGTCTTATTCCCGAGCTCGCCAATGTGCAGTTTCACCGCGACCACGTCGCCCCTGTCAATATCGAGAACGCGCTCAACAAGCTCCGCTATCCTCCCCTTGTCCTTTGAGAAGAAAACCTCGCCAGCCATATCTAACACTTTTTATAATTTGTTTTTTATACTTAACCCATGGAAAAGGGAAAGCTGCTGAGGGTTTGCAGGCGGCTCTCGGCGCGCGCAGTGGAAATAACGAGAAAGAAAAATGCGCGCGAGCTGCTCGGGATGAACGCGATAGGCCAGCGGAGCATACGCGCGGACGTCGAGATTGAAAATATGGCGATTGAAGAACTAAAGCGTGCGGGAATAGGGCGAGTGTTGGTTACAGAGGAAAAGGGCGAGGTTGAATTGAGCGACCAATTTGTCCAGAAGGACAAATGGTCCATTCGCGCGGAGCGCGAATTGGAGAAGGGCGAGGGAATCGTGGTTTGCGACCCGCTCGACGGCTCTGACAACTTCGGGCTGGGCGTTCCATTTTACTGCATCGCGCTCTCCTTCTCGCGCTCGCGCGATTACGATGACATCTATTTTTCGTATGTGCGCGACCTTTCCCACGGAGACGAGTTTTACGCGGATGAAAAGTTTGCCTACAAGAACAACAAGAAAATCCAAACTTCGCGCGAAACAAGGCTCGAGCGTCTGATTGTCGAGGTGGATGAGAACAAAAGAGGAAATTACGCAGACCTTCTTCCGCTCCTCTCGCGCGTGAAAGATATACGAAGGATAGGCGCGAACGTTTTGGGGTTGTGCTATCTCGCGAGCGGCGCTACGCAAATGTTCATTGACGTGCGCGGCAGCCTCCCTGCGGTCCATGTGCCCGGAATGCACATCGCCCAGAAGGCAGGCGCGGTAATCACCGAACGAGACGGAAAGCATTTAAAAATCTCATTGGATATAAATGAAAAACTTTCATTCGTCGCGAGCGCGAACAGGAAAATCCACGAAAAAGCGCTGGCACTGATAAACGGGAAATAGCATGAAACACGAGAAATCGATTTTCATCCTGATGCTTTTGCTTGCTCTCCCTCCGCTAGCGAGCGCGAAGCCGATTGATATCACCGTTTATTACGGAAGCACGTGCCCGCACTGCCTGAACTTCGAAAAACTTCTGGAAAAAGTCAGCAGCGATTACGAGTTGAACATCCAGAAATTCGAGGTCTGGGAGAACGCCGCGAACAGGGAAACGATGGCGCGCGACTACGGGAAATTCGGCTATTCTCCCGAGGAGGGCGCGGTTCCCACAGTGATTCTCGGGGGAAGGACATTCATCGTGGGCGAGATATCCGAAATGCAGTTGCGCGCGCTCCTTGAAAACTGCACGAAAACAGAATGCCCGCGCGTTGACATAGGAATAGAGAAAAGCCCCTCGCTGCTTGATGCGATATTGCGCGCGCTTGGGCTTACCACCCTCAATCCCGTGAGCGTTTTCCTCACTGGTATTGTTGCCGGCTTCAACCCCTGCCTTTTCGCGGTCCTTCTGTTCCTCGTCTCATACTCGCTCGCGGTCTCGAAGAGCAAGGCTCGCCTGATAATGACCACGATATTTTTCGCGCTCGGGATTTTTGCAACCTACCTCGTGGTGGGCTATGGGCTTCTCAGCGCATCAAGTTACATTGATGTGAAACTTCTGAATTACATAATCGCAGCATTTGTAATCCTAATCGGCGCGTGGTATTTGAAAGATTACAACAACCCGCACAGCAAACTCATAGAAACCCCTGCAGGCGCGAAGAAAATAATCGAGTCGCTCACGTACCGCGCGAATTTCCTCGCCTCGTTCCTCCTGGGAGCGCTCTTCTCGCTCGTGAAGGCGCCCTGCGTCGGCGGGATCTACCTCTACATTCTCGGCAACGCCGCCTCAAGCGACGCGGCGGTGAGGATGGGCGCGCTCCCCCTTCTCGTGGCGTTCAACCTCGGGCTCGTGTTCCCGCTCATCATCCTCGCGACGGTCGTCTATCTCGGGGTTCCTCCTGAAAAAATAGACAAATGGAGGGAGGAGAACAGGGGCGCGTTCAGGCTGTTCATAGGAGTGACCCTCATACTCGTGGGGGCGATAATTTTAGAGCAGATGGGTGCAATAAAAATATGATAAAAATGAAAAACGCCGCACTCACCCTAATCGCCATCCTCTCGCTTATCTCACTTGCACCATCCGCTCGCGCAGATTCAAACACGAGCAAAATTCAACTTTATTTTTTCTACACACAGACTTGCACCCACTGCCTGAACGTCGACGGCTACATAAACCACTACCTGCTCCCGAAATACCCCTCGCTGAACGTCACGCGTCTCGAAACTGACATTGGGAAAAACCAAATCTACCTTCAGGCGCTTTGCAAATACTACTCGATTCCGCGCGCGAACTGCACCACGCCGATGGTTTTCATAGGCGACAAATATCTTTTCGGCGACGGACCGATACAGAAGAATTTGGAGGATGAGGTTGGCAAGTGCCTCTCGCGCGACTGCGGGGACCCGCTCTCAAATGCGGATATAAAAATAACCCCGGCAGACATCGAGCCGCCCCTCTATCTGATAATACTCGCCGCAGTCGTGGACAGCATAAACCCGTGCGCGTTCGCGGTGATGATTTTCCTCCTCGCGTACATCACCGCAATCGGCGCGAAGGCGCGCACGCTGCGCATAGGGCTTGCATACATCGCAGCAGTCTATGTGACTTATTTCCTCGCTGGCGTGGGCATACTCACCACGATAAAGAGTTTCGAGGTCGTGATGGTCGTTTACGTGGTAATGGCTGTTCTCGCAATTCTCGCCGGGCTCGTGAACATAAAGGATTTCTTCTTTTACGGAAAGTGGTTCTCGCTCGAGATTCCGGCGAAATACAAGCCGATGATAGAGGGTTATGTTTATCGCGCTTCAATGCCTGCTGCGATTGCGCTCGGCATCCTCGTCTCGCTCGTCGAACTCCCGTGCACAGGAGGCGTCTATTTCGCGATATTGAGCATGCTCGCGCTCGGCTCGACGCAGACCGCGATACTCGACCTTCTCCTCTACAACCTGGTCTTCGTCCTTCCGCTGTTCATCATCCTCATCCTTTTCAATTTCGGCTACACCGCGGAGAAGATGGAGGAGTGGAGGCTCGGGAGGAGAAAATATATGAAACTTCTCATGGGAATAGTTATGATTGCGCTCGGAATGATAATGCTGAAGACAATCAACGTGATTAACTGGTAAGTGCGTTTGCAGTGATCGAATGGGGCTTCTCGATAAGTTCATGGGCGGGAACACGCTCTACTACCCGGGTTGCTTAACGAAGTTCGCGCTCCGCGACGTAATGGATAATTACGAGAAGATATTCGGAAAACTGCGAATCGATTTCATAAAACTCAAGGACCTCGAGGTCTGCTGCGGTCTCCCGGTCATCACGGCAGGATACGCGGATGATGCCCGCGCACTCGCGGAGAAGAATTACAAACTCTTCAAGGAGCGCGGCGTCGCGCGAATAATTTGCAACTGCCCTGCCTGCTACCGGATGTTCGCTTACGAATACCCGAAACTCATAAAGTGTGACATTCCCGCGGAGCACGCCACTCAAACCATCTGGAATGCGATGAAGAAGGGCGCGAAGTTCAAGCCCCTCAACCTAAAGGTAACATACCACGACCCGTGCAAACTGAGGCAGCACGGCGTTTTCGACGAGCCCAGAGAAATATTGCGCGCGCTCGGCTGCGAGGTGAAGGAAATGAGGCTCGCGAAAAGCAAGTCCTTCTGCTGCGGCGGAGGCGGCGGAATGAGGGCGAACTTCCCCGCGCTCACGAAGGCGGTGGCAAAGGAGCGCGCGCGCCACGCAATAGACACGCGCGCAGACGTTCTCGTGACCCCGTGCCCGATGTGCTACGTGACGCTGAAGGAAGCATTAGAGGGAGAGATGGAAGTAAAGGAGTTGAGCATGCTGCTCATATGATGTTTGAGGTCTGTTATGCGAACATCCACGGTTCTGTTTGTGCTACTTACCTTCTGTTCTCTTTCGTTGTCCAAGTCCTACTACCTCTCAAATATCGATGTCGGCGTCTGGATTAACTCTGACGGCTCCTTCGACGTCGTTGAAAACCTCACATTCAAATTTTCCGGCCCGTTCACTTTCGCGTACCAGGATGTCTCCCTTCTGAGTCCAGGAGGCCAAATGATAGCACTTTCCGATATTCAGGTTTTGGATGGAAGCAAAAAACTAACCCCGGAAATCAGCGTGGAGGGCAATAGCCAGCGCATACTCTGGCGCTTCAGCGCGCAAGACGAGAGCCGAACGTTCACCCTAAAATACACTGTGAAAAACCAACTAGTCCGCTATGACGACGTGGCTGACTTCTACTGGAAGTTCCACGGCGACCAGTGGGAAGTGCGCGCCGACGTGGTGCGCGCGGTAGTTTACCTGCCCGCAGGAATAAAAAAATTGGATGTACTCGCGTGGGGCCACGGGCCTGAAAACGGATTCACCACAATCTCTGATGGAAGAGTCGATTTCGTAGTCCTAAACGTCCCGCAGAGAACGTTTGTAGAAGGGAGGGTCGTTTTTCCGAGCAAGGCAATAAACAGCATATTCACAGCAAACAAGCCTGGCGATGGTCTCGCAAACATAATTGAAGAAGAAAAAAGGAATTTTGAAACAAGAAAAAGGAACGAGGCGCTCGCGGGCATCGCGCCCTTTCTCCCCCCTCTCATCCCGCTTCTTCTCGCCCTCGTCATCGGAATTCTGTGGCACTTCTACGGAAGGGAGCCAAAGGTTCAATTTGACCAGACGTATTTTCACGAGCCCCCTTACGGCTATTCCCCGGCGATTCTCAGCACGCTCATGGACGCTGAAAATAAGAAGCCGAACATGAACGCATTTATCGCGACCACAATAGACCTCGCGCAGAGGCGCTACCTCAAACTTGAGGAGGTAAGGAAGGGAAAATTCCTGGGCGTGTTCGGCTCGGACAGGGACCTGAAACTAACAAAACTAAAGGCACCGGATGAAAAATTGAATGATTACGAGAGGGAAGTCCTCGAGGTATTTCCATCCGATTCGGTGGTGATAGGCGAGCTCAAAAAGGACGCAAGTTTCAGAACTTCCTTTTCAAAGTGGTTTGAATCATGGCAGAAAAAGGTCGCGAAGGATGCGAGGCAGTACAAATTCCATGAGGAGAAGGCTTCCAGGATTGCGAATTACGCGTTCTTCGCGTCAATAGCCCTCCTAGTACTCTCGCTCTTCGGGTTTGTATTCATCTTGGCGGACATCATAGACACGGATGAGACGGCTCTGGTCCTTACGATTTTGAGTTTGTTCGTTTCGATACTGCTATGCGCGGTGATTATAGTTTATGGAAAAAAATTCCTCCAGAAAAGAACTCCGGACGGCGCGCTGCATTACGAGACGTGGAGCGCGTTCAAACGTTTCGTCTCTGACCTGACTCTTCTAAAACAATACCCTCCATCTTCAGTGATAATATGGGACAAATACCTCGTCTACGCGACGGCGCTCGGGTGCGCCGACAAAGTAATAGAGGCGATGAAACTCCAAATAAATGAGAAAAATTACCACCCCGCGTGGTTCGCATCCGCGCGCGGCGTTGCGGCTCTTAGCAGTTTGAGTTCCATCAACTCTTCTTTCAGTTCCTTCTCAACCTCCATGGGAGCCTCGGGACACGGCGGCGGCTTTGGTGGTGGAGGCGGAGGAGGCGGCGGTGGCGGGGGCGGCGGCGCGGGCTAATTTTTTGTCCGCGCGCAGAAAATGTTATTAATTTTAAAATGCAAAACTGTTTGTCATGGAGCTAAAGCGCAGGACGTCATCCGCCGGATTGCAGCGCGGACCATGCCCTCCGTTCTCCAGCAACCACCCCCTTCAGTCAAAAATCGACGAGTACGTCGTGTATGCCGTGCACGATATCGAATTACCCAAAAACCCAAACATTATTCTTGAAGGATTCGTTCTGCGCCGTCTTTTCAAAATTCTAAACGAGCCCGCGATATTTATAGAACGAAAACTTGCCGTAGAAGATGAAAAAATAGATTTGATAGAACGCGCAGCGAGCTTTGCGATTCAGGAAGCAACCAAAGTTTTGCATAATTACTTGCATCAGAGGATGTCGATGCTGCGCACGCCGATACTCGTGCTTTCAGAAAAAACATTTGCTTTGAGGGTTCCGCGCGGTTACAGCGGCGCCAACAACGGCCTGCTTGGCGCTGTGCTTCTCCCCGTAACGCAACTTGCCAGCGAGACCAGCATGCATTACTCCGTGACGCACGACCTGATACATTCCACCGGGTACATAAACCCGGGATGGTTGAACGAGGGGATAACCGATTTGTTCTCCTCAAAGATTCTCCGCACAGTTGGAATATCCGCGTTGTCCTACCCCGAGTCTGTGGCAGCTGCTCTTTGGATGGAAAACAACTCGTCGCAGCCAGTGCTTGAGTGTGCGTACAGGCGTAAGGATTTGGGGATAATACAAACGGCGATAGATGAAAAATTCGGCCGAAACGCTTCGGCTAACCTGTTCAAAAGCATTCGTGGGGGCGTAAGAAAAAACGCGCTCGAATTCCTAAATAAGGCTAGTGGGATAGACCCTGGCTTCGGTAAGTTCCACAAGGAAATGCTCGGGGCCGGTCTTTTGAAACCAGGCGACCTCTGATTTATACGACTTTTATTATCTCAGGCATCCTTCTCTTGTGCTCTGTTTCCAGAACGCGCCTAAGAATTTTCTTTCCCTTGTCCCAGTGCCTTCCGCCGCGCGTCCTTAAAACCTCATCTATAACCTCGTAGCACGCGCCCAATTCCCTCTCCGCGGTTTGCTTCCTCCACAATCCAGGAGATGCCGGTTTGTTTGCTATTCTCTCGGGAATCCCTAGTGCGCGCGCCATCTCCCTTACTTCTGTTTTGTAAAGGCCGCCGATTGGAAGGATGTCAACGCCGCCGTCCCCGTATTTCGTGAAATACCCAATCGAGATTTCGGATTTGTCGCCAGTGCCTATAACAAGGCCGTTCTCGCGCGCAGCGATGTTGTAGAGAATCGCCATCCTAACGCGCGCAGCCAGATTACCAACATCAACCTCATTCATTTTGCAAACACGAATCGCACATAACTTTTTTTCCATCAGAGCGACAATATCATCAATATCAATCTCGACAACTTTTATCCCAAGCGAACGCCCGAGCGCACGCGCATCCTCGATGTCATTTTTTTTTGTTATTTTCGTCGGCATGATGACTCCGATTACGTTTTTCGCCCCGAGCGCGCGCGCGGCAAGCGCTGTGGTTAATGCCGAATCCACGCCGCCGCTAAGTCCAATAACTCCAACTTCCCGCTTCGCGCCTCTCGCGTACTCGCGCAGCCTCGTGGAAATTTTATTCGCGATTTTCTCGTAATCCATGCGACCACTCAATTATCCGAAATAATCCGTCATCTTACTCTGAACTCTCACTTTTTTCTTTCTTTCCGTCGTTCTCCCCTTTCCCTCGAAACCCAGCTGCATCCTCTTAACGATTCTCCTCATCCTTTTTTCTTTCTTTTGCGCGACCCAGTAGTACGCCTCGTCGCGCGTCCCCTTCGTGATGAGCACAATAACCTCGCCTGCCTTCGCGCGCCCTGCCCTGCCTCTTCTCTGAATCGAGCGGATTTCGCTCGCAATCGGCTCGTAGAAAATCACGCAGTCGACAGAGGGAATATCAAGCCCCTCCTCGCCAATCGAACTCGCAACGAGAACGTTGAACTCGCCTCTCCTGAATTTCTCGATCGTCTCCTTCTGCAATTTCTGCGAGACGCCCTCGCGCTTTCCAACGAACTGCACCGCGCGCACGCCCTCTAGTTTGTTCAACTCCCCAACAACGTGCTTTATCTGATCTCTGTATTGCACAAAAACGATGAGCGTTTTCCCCTTTCTTTCCTCTACGAGCGCGCGCAACTTGTCGAGTTTCGGATGCTCGCTCAATTTCTCCGCGGCCGCGAGTATCTCGTGAATTCTCTTGTTCGCGAGGATTGTTTTCACCGCCTTACTTTGTGTTACGCGCTCCCCCATCCGCCTGAAAAACTCGAGAAAAGTGCCAGGCCCCTGCGTCTCGAGTAGTTCGTGCGCGTGCACCAGATTGAAAAGCATCGCGTAAGTCGTCATCCCAATAAAATAACGTGGGTTTCTGCCCCTCTGCGCGTCCAGTTTCCTCTTCGCGTCGAGCAGCGCGCGCTTCGAGGCGATTTTGAAATTCCCGTAAAGGTAGCCCAGCTCCGTCAGCGTCTTTGTTTTTTCAATTATTATTTCCTCCAGCGCGCGCTTCACCTCAACAAATTCAGCAGGGAGCTCGAGCTCAATCCATTTCGCATCCAGCGGCTGCACATACGGCTCCACATCCTCATCTGTTTCGGTGCGTATCTCGATATTTTTGATTTTCAGCGTCTCGGTTATCTCGCGGATTTTCTCCTCTTTTCCGCCCGGGGAAGCAGTGAGTCCGAGCACGAGCACATTGTTTTTCGCGCATTCATCCGCGACAAACGTATATGCATAATTCCCAATTGTTCGGTGCGCCTCGTCAAAAACAGCCAAGCCAAAATTATCCAAACTCGCGCGCCTCCGCCCGATGTCGTTCTTCACGGTTTGAGGAGTAGCGACAACGACGCGCGCGCTCCCCCAATCACCAATCCTATCTTTCGCCGTTTTCTCGCCTGTGAGCAGCGCGACTTCCTCCTCGTTCAATTTCATCGACGCGAGTATTTTCTTCCTGTGTTGCTCTGCGAGTGGCTTCGTGGGCGCGAGAAAGAGCACCTTCTGCCTGCGCGCGAGAACCGCATCCATAACGACAAGCGCCACGATTGTTTTTCCCAGTCCCGTGGGCAGTATCACGAGCGTGTTTCCTTTCGATAGCGCGCTCTGCGCGATTTGCGTCTGGTATGCGCGAGGCTCGAACGCGCCCTCCTTGATGAGAGAGGGATCCATGAACTCACTTCTCAGGGAACAAATATATAACGAATTCCAACGCACGAACGCGTTCGAACGCGTTCGGTAATTCGCAAGGTATTTAAAGGGGGAAACCCAATATCCCTCGAGGGGTGGTAACATGACAGTTGGTGCTACCGACTATGCGACAGTGCTCCAGAGCAGCATAGCGAAGAACGTGGATATGGCCGTGGGGTTCATACCGAATCTCATAGCCGCGCTCGTTGTCTTCGTCGTGGGCTGGGCGGTCGCGGTCATCGTGGCAAAGATAGTTGAGAAGCTTCTTAAGGCGGTCAAGTTCGAGGAGACGCTCAAGAAGCACGGAATGGATGACGCGTTAGGGAAGGCGAAGATAGGCAAGATACTCGTGCAACTCACGAAATACTACACGCTGCTCGTGTTCGTGCAGATGGCGGTCGCGCTCGTGTACCTTGGCGCGCTTGCGACCTTCGTGAACTCAGTGCTCTTCTACCTGCCTGTTCTCGTGGGCGCCGGCATAATGGTTGTGCTGTCCGCGCTCGTGGGCGAGCTGGTGAAGGAGAAAATCTATGATTTGGGCGAGTTCCCGTACTATAAGTTCATCGGCACTGTTGCAAAAGTGATAATAGTGCTGATGGGAGTGACGGTCGCGCTCTCCACTGTCGGGTTCAATATGGCGATAGTGGTGATGTCGTTCAACACCGTGCTCCAGGGAATAACCTTCGGAGTCGCAGCGGCGTTCGCGCTCGCGTTCGGTCTTGGCGGGCAGGATGACGCGAAGGACATCGTGAAGAAGGCGAGAAAGAGGTTCAACGTATAATTCCGAACCCACTCGTTTTCTTTCTTCTTTCTTTTTCTTATTTTTCTTATTTTCTTCCTTATTTTTTCATTTTTTCTTGCTGTGGGATCTCTCGGCTTCCTCCTCCATCTTCTCTAGGCGCGTGTAGTAATCCGGAAACTCGTTCAGGTGCGCGAGCGCGATTTTCCCTGTAATCAGCGGGTCGTCGTCGGTCACGTTCGTGTGCGGGTCGCGCGTCCCGTGCTCAAGTTCCACATCCATTCCCATCCTGAACTGCTCCACGTCGAACGCGCGCCAGTCCAGCCCGAGCGCCTCGCCAATCCTCTTCGCCTCCTCTGTTGAAAAGTGTTTTTTGGTTGTCACGGTTTCTACTGATTCAATAAAAAATAAAAGGATGCGCGCGGATTTAAAAACGAGTTCGAGGGGGTAATTTTCCAAAAAACGCAGGGAGAAAGGATTCGCAGCGACCAGTTTGTCCAAAAGGACAAATGGTCCATTCGCGCGGAGCGCGAATTGGAAGCTGCGAAAATTTCGCAAGTTTTAACTTGCGAAAGGAATAAAAGGATTAAAGTGTGATTATTGGACACACGTGAACGACAGATTCTATTTCTGCTGCTTCGCGGAGTAAAACCAAGGAGTTGAAAAATATGACTGAAATGAATGACTTTTCGAACTTCAACCTCAGGCCGGAGGTTATGAAGGCGCTGAAGGAAATGGGAATAATCAAGCCGACCGATATTCAGCGCGAGACGCTGCCCATCGTATTCCAAGGGGAAGACGTGATAGGCCAGGCGCAGACAGGGACGGGAAAGACCGCTGTGTTCGGCATCTACCTCATAGAATCCATCGACCCGAACTCAAGGGACACGCAGGCGCTCATACTCGCTCCTACTCGGGAGCTCGCAGTGCAGATAAGCGACGAGATAAAGAGAATTGGGAAATACATGCGCGGGCACGTGCTTCCAATTTACGGAGGTGCGAGCATCAACGTGCAAATAGAGAAGCTCTCGCGCGGGGTGCAGATTGTCGCCGGCACGCCCGGAAGAATATTAGACCATTTGCAAAGGGGCACGCTCGAACTCGGTAACGTCTCGTGCGTCGTCATCGACGAGGCGGACCGGATGCTTGATATGGGTTTCATAGATGACGTGAGGCAGATACTCTCGCACGTTCCGAAGCAGAGGCAGACGCTTCTCTTCTCAGCCACAATGCCGCCAGAGATTCTCGCGCTTTCAAAGGAATACCAGTCATATCCGCATTATGTTGCGGTGAGCAAGGATGAACTTACGATAAAGCACATAAAACATTCATTCGCGCAGGTTGATTTCCACGATAGGTACCGCGCGCTGTTCGCGTACCTTTCGCAGAGGAAGCCCACGCACACCCTGATTTTCTGCAGGACGAAGTTCGTTGTCGAGAGGCTTGCGAACGACCTGATGCGGTTCGGCCTGAAAGTGGAGGCGCTCCACGGAGGGTTCAGCCAGAGGCAGAGGGACGTCGCCATGGACAAGTTCAGGAAAGGGGAGATAAACGTCCTTGTTGCTACGGACCTCGCTGCGCGCGGGCTCGACATTTCGGGCATTTCGCACGTGATAAACTTCAACCTTCCAGAAGAGCCGCTCATATATACGCATAGGGTCGGCAGGACCGGAAGGATGGGGAAAGGGGGAACCGCGTTCTCCATAGTCGCGAGCGACGAGCTCGGGCTTCTGGGGCAGATTGAGCGCGAGTGCGGAATCACGGTGGAGGAGGAAAAACTTACGATTCCTTCGCGTCGCGAGGGCGGCTCCGGGGATTGGCAGGAAAGACCGCGGCAATCATACGGTCCGCATGGACGCGACTATCCCCCACGCAGGCAGGGACAGGGTTATCCGCCGCGCCAAGGGCAGGGCTATTCACCGCGCGGCGCCGGTACCAGCAGGACTCAATTTAGAAGCAGGCCGCGCCACGACAAGAATCGGTGAAAATTAATTGCGCTTAAACGCGTGATTCTCTTTTTTCTTTTTTATTGAATTTATGGAAATTATAGAAACGTTTATAACCGCCGGAATGTTCAACATAATTATGACACAAGGTTCACGCAATGGTTCGGAATCGAACGGGGAAGCAAAGGAAGAAAAGAAAGAGAAAAGGGAGGAAGAAAAAAGAGAGGAAAGGAAAGAGGAAAAGAGGGACGAAAAGAGGGAAGAAAGAAAAGAGGAGAGGAAAGAGGAGAAGAAAGAAGAAAAAAAGGAAGAGAGAAAGGAAGAGAAGAGAGAAGAGAAAGAGGAGAAGCAGAAGCCGACAAAATTTCTTTTCGTGTCTTTTGATGGGCTCATCGGAGACCTCGCGTGGCAGGTGAGGAAGGAGGGCAACGAGGCGAAATACTACATCAACGCGAAAACAGAGAAGGACGTTGCCGATGGATTCGTGGACAAGTGCGACGATTGGAAATCTCTTAAGGACTGGGCTGATGTGATTGTGTTCGATGATATTGGCTTCGGGCAGGTCGCGGAGGATTTGAGAAAAGAAGGAAAGGCAGTCGTGGGCGGCTCGCTTTACACCGACCAACTCGAGGACGACAGGGAGTTCGGGCAGAACGAACTCAAGAAGGCGGGCGTGAGCGTGCTTCCGCACTGGGATTTCAACGACTTCGACGAGGCGATAGACTTCGTGAAGAAGAACCCCGGCAGATACGTGATAAAGCCAAGCGGCAAGGCGCAGAACGAGAAGGAACTCTCTTTCATAGGGCAGGAGGAGGACGGCGACGACCTGCTTAACATACTCGAGCATTACAAGAAGAGCTGGTCAAAGAAACTGAACAACTTCCAGTTGCAGAAGTTCGCGCAGGGAGTCGAGATCGCGGTCGGCGCGTTCTTCAACGGGAGCGATTTCGTTTATCCCATAAACGTGAATTTCGAGTACAAGAAGATGTTTCCGGGGGACATAGGCCCGAACACAGGCGAGATGGGGACGATGATGTTCTGGTCGCCTCCGAACACGCTGTTCAACGAGACGCTGATGAAAATGAAATTCGCGCTAGCCCAGTCGGGCTACGTGGGATACATAGACCTCAATTGCATAGCAAACGCAAAGGGAATCTACCCGCTCGAGTTCACCTCGCGCTTCGGCTATCCCACGATAAGCATACAGATGGAGGGAGTTACGGGTAGTTGGGGCGAGTTCCTGCATGCTTTGGCGGACAGGCAAACACCAGAGCTTAAGACGAAGAAGGGATTCCAAGTGGGCGTGGTTGTTGCAGTTCCGCCGTTCCCGTTCACAGACCCTGCGGCTTTCAGGCGGTATTCAGAGGACGCGACCGTGATTTTCAAGAAGCCGGCTTACGACGGAGTGCACATAGCGGACGTGAAAATGGTCGAGGGGGATTGGCGGCTGGCAGGCCAGTCGGGCTACGCGCTCATCGTGACAGGCTCTGGAATCACCGTGGACGACGCGAGAAAGCAGGCTTACAAGCGCGTTGACAACATCCTCATCCCGAACATGTTCTACCGCACCGACATAGCAGAGCGCTGGGTCAGGGACAGCGACATGCTGCACACGTGGGGCTATCTTTACTAGCGCGGTTTTCGTTTTTTGACCGCGCAGATGTGGTCGTAATTTTTTCTTATTCTTCTCAATATCTCCGCGACAGCCCTTCCGAACCGCCTTGCCTTCCAGAAAGAGACATAGGAAATTCCGTGCATGTGCCCCTCAACAGGGAGATTAAGCGAGAACGTGGGGTTCCTCGCGCCGTACACGTGCGTCTCGTCAACGTGCCCTGTCTTGAAACCCACCTTCAGCCGCGGGATTCTCCTGAGAACTTTCCTGAGCGCCTTTTTGTCCACGTTGCGCATCCACTCCACATTCACATCGGATTTTCTCGCCGCATTCGTGATGTCTATGGGTATGTAAAGCGCGCCCCCCTCCCTTTTCATCACAGTCCTCGCGCCGCTCATTGTTGTTTCCTCCCCGGTCGTGAAATAGAACCTCACCCGTCTGTCCTTCACGCGCGGCATCACTGACCTGAGGACCTCTGCCACGCATACAACGTTATCGAGGTTGCCGCAGTAATACCTCCTCTTTTTCTTCCTGAGAAGTTTCACGCTCGCGGCCCCCCATATCAGGTCGCAGTGCGCGCTCACCACTATCTTGCCGTCGTTTTTTGCCATAAAATCATCCCAATCTCAAAGCGCCCTGTCCAACTCCTTCAAAAATAAGCCGACATCAGTGACCACGCCGCGCGCCTGCGCGCTTCCCCTGTCGATTAATTTCGTCACTGTTGCAGGATTGATGTCAACGCAAATAGTTTTCACGCGCGCAGGAAGCATGTTCCCGACCGCGACTGAGTGGAGCGTGCTCGAGAGAAGGAGCACGAGGTCAGCGCCTTTCAATAGTTTCGAGTATTCCTTCTGCGCTTTCATCACATCTGTTATTACTTCTGGAAGAGGCCCGTCGTCGCGAATCGAGCCCGCGAGAACGAACGGAATCTTGTTTTTCACGCACTCATAAAAAATTCCTTTTTTCACAGCACGCGCCTCAACCGCCCTCTTTATCGAACCGTATTTGTTGATTTCATTGATTGTGCGGATGTGCCTGCTGCTTCCGTCCTCGCTGAGTTTCCCGGTGCTCGCGCACACTCCGAGCGATGTCCCGAACATCGCCTTCTCCAAATCATGAACCGCGCTCGCGTTGCCGCTCAGCACGCCGTTGATGTAGTCTTTCCTTATTATGCTCGCGAGCGCGCCCTCGCCTCCTGTGTGCACCACTGCAGGCCCCACAACAACAAAAACCTTTCCGCGCTTTTTCTTCAGCCATTTCAATTCGCTCGCAATCTGCCTGACGAGGAGGGAGGTGTCCCTTTCAGATGACACCCCGCTCACCATAAATGAAAAAACGTCTCCGTTGCGCGCCCTCTCACTTTCCTCCTGCTCGAGAGGGACGACTCGCACGCCCTCGTCGCCAATAACAACCTTCTCGCCTTTCCTGATCTCGCCCATCTTCCTGCATTTCGCGCGCCTTCCCTCCACGACTATTGCAGCGTCCATGCGTTGGTCCTCAACCTTCACCCAACTTCCCAAATTCACCCACGTTTCCAAATTAGTTGTTGAGTAGAAGCCATCAGGCAGGACCGAATCGCGCGGCGCGCGCGCAAGCCGAACGCTCTCGCTCCTCATCGGCGTCGCGCCCATCTTCCTTATCGCGCTCACGATGCCCGCAAGTTTGTTTCCATCGGCGAGAACGAGTATGCGCGCGTACGACTTGTCGCGGTGCGTCTTTCCGATCTCCAACTTCTCTATTGAAAAGTCCCCGCCCATGTACAGTATCGCGTCTAAAATTCTCGAGAGCATTTTCGAATCGATGAGGTGCCCGCGCGCCTCCACTTCCTCGCTTATCATGATTTCACTGAATGACTCCCAGTTTCTTCCCGCACTTCTCGAAAACGCCGAGCGCGAACTCCAAGTCATCGCGCGAATGGGCTGCGTTCAACTGCGTGCGTATGCGCGCCTTTCCCATCGCGACCATCGGATAGACGATTGGAAGCGCGAAAACCCCTTCTGCGAAAAGCTCCTCGCTGAACTTGTTCGCGAGCGCGCTGTCGCCTGTCATCACCGGCGTTATCGGAGTCTCGCTTACCCCGATGTCGAACCCCAACTGCTTCATCCTTTTCTTGAAGAATTTCGTGTTCCGCCACAATTTTTTCACAATCTGCGGTTTCTGCTCGAGCAGTTCGAGCGAGGCGATGCATGCAGCGGCGGTCGCAGGCGGGTGCGAACCCGTCAGAAGGAACGAGCGCGCCTTATTTCTGAGAAATTCGCATAAAATTTTGCTTCCCGCCACATAACCCCCCACAACACCGAACGCCTTTGAGAATGTGCCCATCTCGACATCCACGCGCCCCTCGAGTTTGAAATGGTTCACTATCCCCCTTCCGTTCTCCCCGAGAACCCCGTCCCCGTGCGCGTCGTCAACATATGTGATTGCGCCGTATTTCTCGGCGAGTTCGACTATTCGCGGTAGGGGCGCGATGTCCCCGTCCATGCTGAAAACCCCGTCGGTTACGATTACTTTTCTCCTGTATGTTTTCGCGTTTGCCTCCTGCAGGATTTTCTCCAACTCCTCCGTGTTCTTGTGCGCGTATATTTTCCTCTCAGCCTTCGTGAGCCGGACGCCGTCTATTATGCTCCCGTGATTTAATTCGTCGCTTATCACGAGGTCGCCCTCGCCAATAAGTTGGGGGATGCTCCCTTGGTTCGCCATAAATCCCGTCTGAAACGCGATCGCGTCTTCGGTGTGCTTGAAGCGCGCGATTGTCTCCTCGAGTTTCACGTGAAGGTCCATCGTGCCTGCAATCACGCGCACGGAACCCGAGCCTGCGCCGTATTTTCTCGTCGCCTCGATTGCAGCGCGCTTGAGTTTCGGGTGGTTGCTAAGCCCGAGATAGTTGTTCGAGCACATCACGAGCACTTCCTTTCCGTCGATGTTTGCGCGCGGAACAGACGCGCCGCCGAGCACGTGAATCTTCCAGAGCAGGTTCTTCTCGCGCAATCCGTTAAGCTCGGCCCCGAGAGTCTCATCCAATTTTCCCATTTTTACACCTCTTCACATACACACTCAAAAATAGAGAAAAAAACTTATAAATACTCATCGCGTTAGTTTCTCATGTCCCTTCTGCTGGGCGAGAGCGCGATGTCCCAAGTATTGCGCGTTGCTGCCATCTATTTGTTCACGCTCGCGATGCTAAGGCTCGTCGGGAAGAGAGGGCTCGCGCGCCTCTCTGCCTTTGATATTCTCATTATTATCGCGCTCGGCTCTGCTGTCGGGGATGTGATGGTTTATCCCGAGAAAGTGGTTCAGATAGGAGATGCCGCGCTAGCGATTTTCACTGTCGTTGCGCTTCAGATAGCGCTGAGCAAGCTCATGGAGAAAAACAAGTTTCTCGCGCACATCATTGAGGGAAGGGGCACGATTCTCATTTTAAATGGAAAAATAATCCGCAAAAATCTGGATAGAGAAGACCTCACGCCTGATGACTTGGACGAGCTTCTCAGAGAAAAGGGCGTCCTAAGTGCAAGCGAAGTGAGGGAGGCGGTGCTTGAGTCCTCCGGGGAGCTGAGCGTGATTAGGAAAAGATAGCGTTCGTCTTCTGACGAATCCCGCTAGTAATGTTTAAAATTATTAGCCCTGAATTAAGCCTGTTAATACTCCGGAGTTTGCGGTGTTTTTATGGAAGGAAAAATGAAGGCGATAATGAAGAGGGAGCCGAAGCCAGGCGCAGTGATGGAGACCGCGGATATTCCGAAAATAAGGAACCGCGAGATATTGGTTAAGGTGAAGGCTGCGTCGATATGCGGGACGGATTTGCACATCTACGAGTGGGACGACTGGGCGCGCTCGCGCATTCATCCCCCGATGATTTTCGGGCACGAGTTCGCAGGCGAGGTTGTCGAGGTTGGAAAAGATGTCACGTTCGTCTCAGTCGGCGACCACGTGTCAGGCGAGACGCACATCGCGTGCGGGCACTGCTTCCAGTGCAGGACAGGGCAGGCGCACATATGCAAGAACGTCAAGTTGCGCGGCGTGGATGTTACCGGGTGCTTCTCGGAATACCTCGCGATGCCAGAGGAGAGCGCGTGGAAAAACGACAAGAAGGTGCCTCACTGGATCGCGTCGGCGCAGGAGCCGCTGGGGAACGCCGTGCATACTGTTTTCGATGGCGAGGTTGCTGGAAAAACGATTGCGATTTTCGGGTGCGGTCCTATCGGAATATGCGCGTCCGCGCTCTGTCGCGCCTCAGGCGCCGAGAAAATTTTTGCGGTTGATATAAACCCCTACAGGCTGAAGATGGCGAAGGAGATGGGCGCGCACGTGGTGCTTAATGGAAAGGAAGTCGATGTCGTTAAGGAAATCATGGGCGCGACAGATGGCGAAGGCGTTGACGTTTATCTCGAGATGTCGGGAAGCCCGCTCGCGCTCAAGCAGGGATTCAAAGTTCTCAAGCCAGGAGGGCGCGCGTCGATTTTGGGAATCTTCTCAAAACCGGTTGAGCTCGACATCACGAATGACATCGTTTTCAAGGCCGCGCGCATAAATGGAATTAACGGAAGAAGGGTGTTCAGCACGTGGTTCACGACCTCCGCGTTCCTGCGCTCCGGTCTCGTTAATCTGGAGAAAATCATCACCCATAAATTCAAGTTCGAGGAGTTCGAGAAGGCGTTCGCGCTCATGAAATCAGGCAACTGCGGAAAGGTTGTGATGACGCTCTGAATGCGCGCGCGCCAAGAAAGACATTTAAATTTAATTCGCAAAATTAAATTTGGTGAAATTATGGACTTTACGAACCTTAGTTCAATCACTCGAATCACTGGGACCGCAAGAAAGAAGATTCTGTTCGTGCTGCTTTTCGGCGCGCTCGTGCTCGTGGGCGACAGGATAAACTTCTCCACAATCCTCGGCGCGCCAAACCAATCCTTCACGCTTTTCCAGTTCTTCGGGCCGGTGGCAGGCGGGTTTCTCGGCTCGCTCGTTGGCGTTGTTTCCGTTCTTCTCGCCGAGGCTGTCAGTTTCGTCCTGAACGCGAAAGAGACCAGCGCGCTCAATCTCCTTCGCTTGACTCCCATGCTTTTCGGCGCGTACTATTTCGGCGTTGTGAGCAAGAAGAACTACGCTGTGCTCGTATCTCTCGCATGCATGGCGCTCTTCATTCTTCATCCGGTCGGCTCGCAGGTTTGGTATTACTCGCTGTACTGGCTGATTCCCGCAGGCGCCGCGCTATTCCAGAGCAGGCTATTCCTGAGAAGTTTGGGCGCGACTTTCACGGCACACGCAGTTGGGAGCACAATCTTCATCTACACAATCCAAACAACACCCGCGCTCTGGCTCACGCTCATCCCAATAGTCGCGTACGAGCGTCTCATGTTCGCGAGCGGAATAGCGCTCTCGTACCTCGCGCTCAACACGCTTCTTGATAAACTGCTGAGCGAGGAAAACCAAAAACTCATAAAAATAGACCCGAGATATGTGGTTACGCGCGCGAGTCTCAGGCTCTAGGAACATACCTCACTTTTTTTCCTTCTATCGCGTATTTTCCCTTAGAGAAAGAGTCAACTATTTTCGGAAGCCCGATGTGCTCGCGCTCAAGAATCCGCGCGGCAGCCTCGTCAGCGGTCTTGCAACCGCTTATGTCGACCTTCTCCTGATAAATGATAGGGCCTCCATCCAGACTCTCATCAACGAAATGTATCGTGAAACCGGACACCTTCGCCCCTGCCTCGAATGCATCCCTCTGCGCGTGCGCGCCAGGGAAAGAGGGAAGCAGAGAGGGGTGTATGTTGATTATTTTTCCCCTGTAATCGCGCAGGAACGTCATATCCTTAATAAGGCGCATATAACCCGCGAGCACGACCAATTCAACATTACATTCCTCGAGTTTCGCGCGTATTGCGCGGTCGTGCTCCTCGCGCGTCGCGTAATTTTTCGGCTCGATTACCGCGTATGGGATGCGGTGCTTCTGCGCGCGCTCAATCGCCTTCGCGTCTGGTTTATCAACTATGAGAATTCTTATCTCAGCGTCGACCTCCCCGCGCTCAACCCCGTCAATTATGGACTGGAAGTCGCTGCCCCTGCCGCTCGCGAGCACGCCGATTTTTATTGGCATGGTAAAATATAGAAGATGAGTTAATTAAATTTATGCAAGCACGTAGCGCGCATTTTTTATCGCATCGATTTTCTTTGAGCCGAATGCACCCGGATTCTTTCTCGTGAATTCGCTCACCTTTTGCCTTACCTCTTTGTCGATTATTTCCGGAATTATCCCAAGCTCCCTCTTCTTGTAGCATCTGCCAGAATCACGCGAGCAACCGCGCTCTCCATTGTACTTTCTGTCTTTGAGATATGTCACAACAAACCACGCATCATTCAAATTCAGCCAGCGGACGTTTCCGATTTCCTCCTCTGGCTCGCACAATTTAATTCCCCCTTTCTCGTTTATGAAAAACCCCCCGCGCGCCATGTCGCACGGAAGCCCTCCCAAAAAATCAGCCGCGCCTTTGAACGGAATTCCGTACTCCCACGCGATCGAGTGGAGTCTCGCAGAAAGTTCTGTCATCTGTTTTGCGGTTATCCCAATCTCATCCCGCTTCTCTTTTTCCTTCGTCTTTCCAATTGGCATGAGCGCGCAGAAGAGAGGGTAGATATTTTTCCCGAGGGCGTTCCCGAAAATTTCAGGCAATTCCTTGTAGTTCATTCTCAAAACCACCGAGCCGAATCCGAGATGGGTAGGACTGAAAAGATTGAACCCTGCCGCGATAAGCCTCTCAAGCGCGTTCTCGCGCATCTCCGAATAGCCTTTCCGTCCGCTTATCTCATCCTGATTTCGCGCGTCGTATTTCAGCATTACTGTCGCGCCAGCGTCGGAAAGCCTTCCAACAAGTTCCATCCCGCTGCTGTGGTGAAATTCATACGCGAGCGCGTCGTTTCCGAGTACATCGCCGCACGTAAACACGACTGGAATCATCCCGCACTCCTTTATCTTTTTCAAAATTTCGAGCATATCCTTTCTGAGAAGCGGCTCGCCCTCCCCCACAAACTTGATGCTACGCCCTCCAACATCCCCAAACTGATGAATAACATCAAAAATTTCGTTTTGTTTGAGCGCGCCCTTCTCATTCAGCGCGCGGTAGCCGCAGAAAAAGCAGTTGTTCAAGCATCCCGATATTACCGACATGTCCAACGTTACTGGCGTGCCGTTTTTTATCGCTTCTTTAACCCCAACCGAACTGAATGTTCCACCATTATATCCGAACCTGATTTTTACCTCGTTCATATCCACACCTAGCGCTAGGGCTAGGCAAATACTCTGCTCAGAATTCGCCGCCATTGCTCCAGCGCTAATCCTAGTATTTCGCAGTTCTGGAATATACCCCTATAGCCATAAAGTTATGGCTCGCGCGCTAGAGTTTCTTCAGGACTTCTGCAAAAATAGGGAACAGTTTTGCCTCTGCCTTCCTGAGGTGCTCGTTGAGCGTCGTCACGTGGATTCCTGTCTTCTGCGCGAGTTCCTCAAGCGTGATTTTCTTCGGGATGTCGTAATACCCATATCTGCACGCGAGCTCAAAAATTTCCCTCTGTTTCTGTGTGAGAAGCCCTGCGGCGACGTGGAGATTGAGGAAACCCGAGGTTCGGAAGAAATCAAGCGATAGTTCATCTTTTTTCGTGAGATATTTCTTAGCCTTAAGTTTGAGATTTACGCCTCTTTCATCAAGTTTTCCCATAAGTTCCCTAAGTTGTTTTTCAGAAGGCGCGAGGAGCGCTAGTTTGTCAAGCCCGCCCTCAACCAATATCGGCTCGATGGGAACTACATCCGTTGAATGCAAATCCTGCGTGACCATCGCGTCGTATTTTGACGCTATTTTTGCAATAATTCTGTCCTCGTCCTTTCGCAAGACATCGACTTTTTTCACGAATGGGTGTTTTCTTATCATCTCCATCGTGTGCTTCAGGTCAGGCGAGGTTATGTAATATAGGTTGATGAGGTTATTTCTATCGACGTAAGCAGGAGAAATCGTCTTCAAAACCGTGTCTTTCATCTTGTCCGTTACGTCCACGCACCAGCACAGATGCGAGATGTCGAGGTCGATTAGAACCGGCTTCTTTTGCGCCATGATATCCTTTCCTCGCCCGTTTAAATATCTATTACCCTCCTCTCGGTTATTATCTTGTGCACGCGCGCATCGTGCGGCTCGCACGCTATCTCATCAACAATTTGGAAATCGAACGCGAGCGCGACCACCGGCGCGTGCACCTTTTTCAGCAGTTTGTCGAAATAGCCCCCTCCAAAACCAATGCGCGCGCCCTTCTCGTCAAACGCGACGCCCGGAACGACCGCGAGCCCGAGCTCGCGCGCCGGGAATTTCCCTATCTTTTCTTTTCTCGGCTCGAGAATCCCGTACGCGCCTGGCGCGAGGTGCGAGAAATCTTTCAATTCGGAAAGAAGGAGCGTTTTTCTTTTTGTATCGCTGACTGGTACGATGACTTTTTTCCCCATCCCTATTGCTTTTTTTATCATCGCGTGCGTGTCGACCTCGCATCCTTTCGAGACGTAAAAAAGGATGTTGCGCGCTTTTTTGAATTCCGGCATAGCAAACAAACGCCTGGCTATGCGCGCGCTCGCGCTGCGAATGAAGGAGCGTGGGCATGAATTTCTCCTCTCGAGGATTTTTTTGCGAATTATGTGTTTGCTGTTCATAGCGTTATCCTCATCTTGTTTTTTCCGCGCGCCTCCGCGAGCATATAAACCGAGCCCGTTATCAACACGAGGTCGCGCCTTGACGCGAGATTTCGCGCGAATTGAACCGATTTTCTTACGTCGCGAACAATATAAACATTTTTCGAATATCTGCGCGCTTCTTTCGCGATTATTTCAGGCTCTGCAGCGCGCTCCACTTCCGGCTTGTTCACAATCACCACGTCGGCAGCAGGCGCTATCCCGCGCATCACACCACCAATATCCTTATCCTTCATCATCCCAACAACCAAAACCAATCTCTCGAAATCGAACAAATTCAGCGACTCGCGCAAATATCTCATAGCAGAAGGGTTGTGTGCGGAATCCATGAGCACGAGCGGATTTCTGCCGACAACCTCAAGCCTGCAGGGGAGCCACGCGCGCGAGATTCCTCTCTCGACTGCGCGTTTTGGTATGTTCAGACCGAGAGATTCAACCGCGCCAATCGCGCACGCCGCGTTAATTCCCTGGCGCCCCCCCAGTAAAGATAAATCAACAACATAATCATTCGCGCGCGTTTTTATTCGATACTTGTTTTTCCTGTCAGTGCATTCAATTGTTTTTACTTTTATCTCCTTGCCAACGCGCGTCAGTTTTGCGTTCATCTCTTCGCATTTTTTCCTCATCTCAGCGAGCGCGTCATTTTTTGTTTCCGCGGTAATGACGCGCGCGCCTTCTTTTATTACGCCCGATTTCTCGAATGCTATTTTTCTGATGGAGTTCCCAAGCCATTCGGTGTGCTCCAAGTCTATGTTCGTGATGACCGAAACTTTCGAGTCGCACGCGTTCGTCGCGTCCCATCTCCCGCCCATTCCCACTTCCAAAACAGCGTAATCCACACATTCATTTGAGAAATGCTTCAGCGCCATCGCGGTGACGATTTCGAAAAAAGAGAAAATTCTCTTCTGCCCGCGCAATTTGCGCTCCGCGCAAATGCGCATTTGTCCGCTGGACAAATTGCGTGCGAGAGAATAAACTTCATCGAACAAACGGGCGGTGTCGCTCTTGCTTATCATTTTGTCGTTTATTCTTATTCGTTCGCGGAAGTCGTCTACGTGCGGCGAGAAGTATGAGCCGGTGCGAAAGCCTGCCGCCGTGAGCGCGCTGCTAGTCATCGCCGCTGTCGAGCCCTTCCCGTTCGTCCCCCCAACCTGAATCGTTCGGAACTCGCGCTCAGGATTCCCCATTAGTTTCAGAAGCAGTTTAATTCTCCCGAGACCTGGCCTGATGCCGAACCTTCCAAAAGAGGAGAGGCGCGCGAGCGCGGTCTCATACCCTGTCATTGTCTCATCTTCTGCGCATTTACCGTGTTCCTCATCAGTATCGCGACTGTCATCGGCCCCACACCGCCCGGGACCGGGGTGATGAGCGAGGCCTTCTCCTTAACTCTTTCGAAATCAACATCGCCGACAACCTTCCCTTCAACACGGTTCTGTCCTACATCAATCACAACAGCGTCCTCCTTAACCATATCCGCGCCAATCAGTTTCGGCTTTCCCACTGCGACAACAAGCACATCCGCGCTTCTCGTGTGCTCGCCCAAATCCCTTGTTCTGCTGTGGCAGATCGTAACCGTTGCGTTCCTGTTAAGAAGCATAACCGCAACCGGCTTTCCAACATCCATGCTCCTGCCCACAACGACCGCGCGCTTCCCCTCCAGTTTCACGCCGCTTCTTCCAAGGAGCGCGATGATTCCGCTCGGAGTGCATGGCGCGCGCGCCTCGTCGCCTTCAAGAAGTCTTCCTATATTTATTGGGTGGAAACCATCGACGTCCTTTTCAGGCGCGATGGATGCGATTACCTTGTTCTCGCCTATGTTTTTCGGAAGCGGAAGCTGAACCAGAATGCCTGTGCACGATGGGTCGCGGTTGAGTTTCTCAACGAGGGCGATAACTTCCCGTTCGCTCGCGCTTTCAGGCAGGACGTAATTCTCTGAAATTATCCCGACGCGCGCGCACGCCTCCTCCTTTTTCCTCAGATAAATTTTCGACGCCGCATCCTCGCCAACCCTCACGAGCGCGAGCTTCGGCTTTGTTTTCAGTTTTTTTACTTCCGAGGCTACCTCTTCGAGGATTTCATCCGCAATTTTCTTTCCGTCGATTAGTTTCGCTGCCATGAGACCAACTCTTATTTCACGCCGTATTTCTTTCGCAACTCCGGATAGATTGGGAAGCGCGCGCACAATTCATTTGCTTCTGCCTTAACTTTCTGTTTCACTCCCGCGTCGCCCATGCTCCCGAGCACGCGCGCAATTAAGTTTGCAACGTGCTTCATCTCGCCCTCGCGCATCCCGCGCGTCGTGAGCGCAGGCGTCCCTATGCGGAGCCCGCTCGTGATGAACGGCGAGCGAGTATCCTTTGGGACCATATTTTTATTCAGGATGATGTCGGCCTCCTCGAGTGCGTTCTGCGCGTCCTTTCCTGTGATGTTCTTCTTCGTGAGGTCGATGAGCATGAGGTGGGTGTCAGTTCCTCCTGAAACCAAATCAAACCCGAGCGCGAGAAGTTCATTGGCGAGTGCGCGCGCGTTTTTAACTATTCGGTGCGCGTATTCTTTGAATTCCGGTGTTGCGGCCTCCTTGAAGCACACCGCTTTCGCTGCGATGCTGTGCTCGAAAGGCCCTCCCTGCAGCCCTGGGAAAACCGCCTTGTCTATTGCCTGCGCGTGCTTCTCTTTTGAAAGGATGAACGCGCCGCGAGGCCCGCGTAAAGTTTTGTGCGTTGTTGAGGTGACAACATCCGCGTAGGGCGTGGGATTCGGGTGCGCGCCTCCTGCGATGAGGCCTGCGATGTGCGCGATGTCAGCCATCATATACGCGCCAACCTCGTCAGCTGCTTCCCTGAACGCCTTGAAGTCTATTGCGCGCGGGTAGGCAGTATACCCGCACTGGATAAGTTTCGGCTTTTCCTCGCGCGCCTGCTTCTTAATCGCGTCATAATCCAGCACCCCCTCGTCGTTCAATTGGTAGGAAACCACTTTGTACCATTTACCCGAGAAATTCACAGGACTCCCGTGCGTGAGATGCCCCCCCTGCGCGAGGCTCAGGCCCATGAACTTGTCGCCAATCTCCAAAAGAGCGAAATACGCAGCCATGTTTGCAGGAGCGCCCGCGTGGGGCTGGACGTTCGCGTGCTCTGCGCCGAATAATTTTTTCACGCGCTCAATCGCGATGTTCTCGCCGATATCGATTATCTTATTTCCAGCGTAATAGCGCTTTCCGGGATAGCCCTCTGCATATTTGTTGTTGAGCACGCTCGCCTGCGCCTCGAGCACAGCGAGGCTGCAGTAATTCTCGGACGCGATGAGGCCGAGGCACCTCTGCTGCCTCTCAAGCTCGTCGCGCACAACCCCGTATATTTCTGAATCAGCATCCCTGAGTTCGACCATCAAAACACCAGACACCTGATACTCTGAGGCTAAGAAACCTTATAATATTTTATCCATAACAATCACACCAACATCGAATACGCGCGGGGGTGGTTGCTATGCGTCTTCCTGACATGAAAACGATTATTGCCGTTCTTCTCTTGCTTCTGCTGCTCGCCTGTGTAGTCTATCTGCTTTCAATCTACATAGAACGCAGTTTGGACAAGACGATTGATTTGTACGCGCTCATACCCCCGATAATCGGCAGCGCGCTCGTGCTCGTCGCCGCGTTCATACTCCGCACTGCCCTCGTGCTCCTTGCCGAGAAGGCGATGGCGAGATACCCCGTGGACCTCGTGGAGTCCGCGAAGACGATAATAAGCGCCGCAATCGCGTCCCTGAGCATCCTGTTCTTTATCGCCATATTCTCGAACAACCTGTTCATCGTCTCCTTTTTCGTCGCCGGCTTCATCCTCGCGCTTCTCTTCGCCTCGCGCGACGTCATACAGGATTTTGTGATGCGCCTCATGCTCCTTTCAACGCCCTCGATGAACATCGGCGACTATATTCAGGTGGGCGACGTGCGCGGCAGAATCATCGAGTTCGGGGCGCTGTACACGAACATAAGACGGGACGACAACTCAATAGTGTGCGTGCCCAACAAACTCATCCTCTCCTCGAACGTGATAAACTTCTCAAAATCCCCGCACCTCCGTTTTCAGGATTCAGTAGAACTCGATGTGGGCAGGGGCGAGGCTGACGCGCTCGCGCGCAGGATTCAGGGAGAACTCGTTCTCGCAGGCTTCAAGAAGACGAAAGTAACCCATATGCAGGTCGGCGAGAGGACGAAGTTCATCGCCTCGCTCACGATAGACGACCCGCAGGAAATCCAGCCCGCGTCGCACGCGCTCAGCAGGGTGTTCAAGAAAATGCTCACCGAAACCGGCAGGGGCAGATAGTTAGGCGAGTGAGAAATTGCGGGTCGAACACAAGCCAACAGTGAAGCTCAAGAAAGAGCTCGGTGTCCTGGGCAGTTTCTCCATCGGTTTTGCGGACGTGGGCGCGGATATTTTCATCTCGCTCGGACTGGTTGCGGCTTTTGCAGGCGGGGCGCGGCCCCTTGCGTTCCTCATCGCGGCAGTGGTTTACGCTTGCACAGGGCTCGCGTACGCGGAGCTCGCCTCCGCGCTTCCAGTCACCGGCGGCGCGGCAGCATACGGGAAGCGCGCGTTCAGTAATCTCGTCGGTTTCATAGGCGGATGGGGGCTCATACTCGACTATACCATCGACATCTCGATTTTCGCGGTCGCTTCCGCGGGCTACCTCTCGTTCTTCTTTCCGGTATTCCGCGAGTATTTCAATTTCTTGACCGCGGGAATAATCCTTTTCCTGATGATAATAAACTTGCTGGGAATTCGCGAATCCTCGCGCGTCAATGTTTCGCTCACGCTCCTGACGTTGCTCATAATCGCCGGGCTTCTCGTTATAGGCTTCGTGTTCTCGTTTGATTTGGGGAAATTCCTCGCGACCGCGAAACCCATTGAGCAGGACGCCGGATGGAACAACTTCCTTTATTCCGTGACGCTCGCGATGGTCACTTTCATAGGGATTGAGAGCATATCCCAGGCAGCAGAGGAGACGAAGGAGCCGGGAAAAATAATCCCGCGCTCAACAGGCCTTGCAATTTTTCTCGTGATATTCCTCGCGCTCGCGATGTCGGTGATGACACTCGGGATAGTCACCCCGCAGCAGCTCGCGGAGAGGATGGACAACCCGCTCGTTGCAGTCGCGCTCGCGCTTCCCTTCTCCAGCCTGCTCGTGCCGTTCATCGCGTTCGCCGGCTTCATGATATGCCTCGTGTCCTCCAACACGGGCGTAATCGGTGTCTCGCGCGTTGCTTATTCTATGAGCAAGTCAGGCTTCCTATCGCGGAGATTGAGATGGCTCCACCCGAAATTCCAGACGCCCTGGCTCTCCATCATCATCTTCCCGTCAATCGCGGTGCTTCTCGCGCTTTTCACGAACCTTACCACTCTCGGCGAGCTTTACGCTTTCGGCGCGCTCACCGCATACCTCATCGTGAACCTCGCGCTCATAAAACTCCGCATAGACGAGCCGAACCTCGAGCGGCCGTTCAGCGTGCCCATAAACATAAACGTGCGCGGGCGCAGGATTCCGCTCATCTCCGTGGTTGGGGTAATAAGCTGTCTTGCAATATTCATACTGGTCGCCGCGCTCCACGGCCAGGGCAGGGTGTTCGCGTTCTTCTGGTTCCTCGCAGGCCTCCTCATCTTCGCCGCGTACAAAAAATACCTCGAGTACAGGCCCGAGATTGACGTGTATCTTGAGGAAAAGGAGAAGAAGAGGACGAGCTGCATCCTCGTGCCAACCCGGCTCGTGCGCCAGAGCGCGGATGTCGCGGACCTTGTCGCGCCTGTCGCGAGGCAGACCGGTCTCCCCGTCGTGATACTCCACATCGTAGAACTTCCGCCGACCGTTCCGATGGATGCGCACATAACCGTAAGCGAGGACGTTCGCGAGTTCATGGCAGAGCTCGCGCATTCGCTCGAGCTCCAGAACGTGAAAGTGAGAATATGCGCACGGGGCGCGCGCACCACTGTCGACGGGATAGTGGATTTCACGAAGCAGTGCGACACCAAGATGATGTTCGTCACGCGCGAACCGCTCGAGCCCCAGTCCCCGCGCTCAAGGCTTCTCGCGGAATTAGAGCAGAAGACGGACATACCGCTGCTTATTTATACGATATAACGTCAGTACCTCACACCAAACGCCTGAAACTCGCCCTTAAATTCCAGCCACTCGTGTTCAACTCTTTCAACGCGCGAACTGGGCGAGCCTGTTCCGCACCACGCGAGGAATTTCTCGAGCGCCTCCCTCTCGCCCTCAGCGACGCACTCAACGCTTCCGTCAGGCGCGTTCCTCACCCACCCAACCAAACCCAGCTCGCGCGCCTTGTCACTGGTATGCGCGCGGAAGAAAACGCCCTGAACAAGACCAAAAATCTTCACATGAACGCGCGCCTTCATCTTCTCATCCCAAAAATCGCCGTCCCAACGCGCACCATGTTCGCGCCCTCCTCTATCGCAATCCCATAGTCAGCGGACATTCCCATGGACAAATATTTAATCTCCACGCTCGGAATGTCCGCGTCAACCATTCCATCAAACAAAATTTTCATTTTTTTGAAAACGCCGCGCGAATCCTCGGGATTCTCAAACAGCGGGCCGACGGTCATAAGCCCCTGAACCTCCGTTCCCTCAAGCGCGCGTATCCCGTTAAGGAAACTCTCGACCTCGCCGGGAGGAACTCCGTATGGCTTCGAGTCGTCGGTTTTAACCTCCACGAGAACAGGCATTATTTTGTTTTGCTTTTTCGCCTCCTCGCTTATTTTGCGCGCGAGCTTCACAGAGTCAACGGTTTGAATCATATCGAACAACTGAACCGCGTCCCTTGCTTTATTGCCCTGCAGGTGCCCAATCATGTGCTTCTTAACTTCCTTGAGTTTTGGAAACTTGTCGGCGGCGTCCTGAACTACGTTCTCCCCTATGTGCGAGACTCCGAAATCTATCGCCTCGTTCACGCGCTCGGGGGGGACACTTTTCGTCGCGGCGACCAGAACAATCGCGCCCGCGTCCATCCCGAAGCGGCTGCTGGCCTTTGCAATTTTCGTCCTGACCTCCCCGATTCTCGCGCGCAGCCCAGAATCCATAATATACCACGCAACTTAATCGCGCGATTTTTTGCTGATGCAAAAAATGCGCATTTGAACCAGTTCAAATTGCGCGATTAAGTTTATAAACATGGAATTCCAATAGATTGCGGGGTGAGGCCGATGGAAAAGAAGCTAGTCGGTAAGGTAACCCACTTTTTCCAGAAGGTAAGCGTCGCCGTCGTGGACGTAAGCGACGAGCTCAGGGTCGGGGATAAGATAGTGATAGAGACAGGCTCCGGGCCTATAGAGCAGACCGTCGACTCGATGCAGATAGAGCACGAGCAAATCAACGTCGCGATGCCCGGGCAGTCAATAGGAATGAAGGTGAACGGCCCAGCGCACCAGGGAAACATGGTTTACAAATTAGTCGAGTAGCAGGCCGTTTCCATTTTCATCTCTTTGCTTCGCGTGCGCAAAAGTTTAAATAGACTGCCTGAAAATTACTCATCTAATTTATGGTGGGCGCATGACGCAGGCAACAAACTCAATAACGCCGAACGAGCTGAACGAACATCTTATTTCGATCGGGGTTTCAAAACTCGACGCGAGCCTTCTCGTGAACTGCATAACGCAGAGGAAGTCCTACTTCTGGATGAACAACGACCCCATCTCTGATGGCGCGGTCGCGCGCATCAACGCGTTCCTGCGAGAGCGCGGGCTCGCGACAACGGTTGAAGTGACGGACGCGGGAACGCGCGGCAAGATTTGGGAGGTGAAGATTCCGCGCGAGCACGCCGCGCCCCCAATCCCGGACAAGCCATTTTCATTCGGGTTCGGGATACGGTGAAAGCAACCATACCTTTTTTATATGATATGCGCAAACATCTATTATGGCTTCTTACTTTCTGATATTGGTTTCTACTCGCGAAAACCTTGACTCGTGCAAAAGATATGCAATGGCAGGATTCCCGGGCAGCGGGCCAGGTCTCTGGGCTTTTGAAGATATCGGCGTAGGTGATTACCTCTCTTTTCTTCACGGTGCTAAAGCCCATAATCTTTATCGCGTTAGAGAAAAATTGGCTTTCAAAAATGCCGGCACACTCCCGCCATGGCCTCCTCTAATCTTTAGGTCAGGACTGGTTTATCATTTTCCATATCGGCTTTTTTTAGAGCCAGTGAGAGAGTTCTCTGAATCGCTTGTGCGGGAAGAGTTCAGTTATGTTTCTGAAAATTTGCTACTTCGCGGTGGCTATAAAAAAACACATTTCCAAGCCGATCAAACCACTTTACAAAACGCATCTAGGATGGGAACACGCTCTGCTTATACCCCCACCCCACTGAGTCTAGATGGCGAAACGTTTATCGCAAAATACTCGCAGACAGCGGATCGCGGAAGAAACGTATTCAAACTTCGCGAGTTCATTCTTCAATCAATTCTAAGACGATATTTATCACAAAATTCGATTAACTCTCTCGTCTCAGACCCTTCCATTGCCGGTATAGATTTTGAGATACTTGGTGAAAAGGCGCTTTCAGTAGGTAATGTTGATCTCCTTGCTAAAGAAGCCCATCCGACAGGTTCAAATCTTCAAATTCCCATAGAAGTTAAGATGGGCGATATTACTAAAAAAGCCATAACACAGGTAAAACAGTATGCAACTGAGATAGGTGATGACGCAGTCTGTTCCATCGTTATAGGAAAGTCAGCTTCAAAATTTGCGAAAGAATTCGCCAAGCAGAACGACGTACTCTTATTTACCTATTCTATCCCAAACCTACCTCATGAGCTAACTTTTGATGAGGCTTGTCAAAATCTAGCGCTAACAAAAATCTCATGATGCCCAATTTCACTTTAGGCCTTGGGTATCCGCGAATGGAATTTGATTGTGTTTCTCAAGTTCTTTGTAGCGTTTTTCTAAAGCATTCCAAAGCTCTTCGATAGGCCAACCATTTTTCTTCCATGTCCAGAAGCATAGTGCTGCATGGCCAGCAATCAAACCGTGCTCCCATTTGAAAAGGTCAATCTCGCCGTTTTTATCTATGTCTTGAAACCAATTGTCCCATTTCATTTTAAACGCTTCAAAATTGAATCCATCTTTCCATGCTCTCGCATCAAAAATTTCATCACTTTGGCGAATTTCATTAAGCGTGTAATTCTTATCCGTAAGCCACGGCCTGCGCACCATCTTAAACCAATTCGAAGTTAGGTAATACCGTGATTTATCCGTCATATGCGTTCCAATTCCGCCTTCAGTTTCTCTATCTGTTTTTTTCTTTTTGTATACCTCGTAATCCGAATCCGAGCTGAAGATTTTGAAAACATGGGTTTGGAAAGTAATCTTTTTAACAAAGCACTTTCTGCCAGATTCCTTCTCTGCCTGCTTCAAAAACTTTTCCGCAGCTTCCTGCGTTCTAAACGGCTGTCTCCAGCGGCTCATGTTCCCACCTTTTCTCTTTTTAATGAGATTGTTCTCAATCCCTAACCCCGTCAGGGCACACGCGGAACACGCACTCGCTCTCGGGCATGCTGGGCGAATCCACGAGGCGCGCGATTCGTTTCTCCTCTTTTCCCTTTCTCAAATATAACCGATAAGTTGCCATGTGCGCGAGCACGTGCCCTCCGATGGGTTTCGTGGGGTCGCCGAAAAGAATCCCCGGGTCGTCCATCACCTGGTTCGTCACGAACACCGCGAGGTTGTTCCCATCCGCGAGCCTCTGGAGCGCGTGAAGATGCTTATTAAGTTTCTGCTGCCTCTCGCTGAGCGCGCCCCTTCCAAGATACTCGGCGCGGAAATAGGAGGTGAGCGAATCAACCACAACGAGTTTGATGTTGTTCTTCTTCACCATCTCATCCGCCTTGTCAATGAGAAGCATCTGGTGCTCGGAATTCGTTGCGCGCGCAACATGGACGTTCTTCAGAACCTCGCTCGAGTCGAGTTTTAGCGCCTCTGCCAGTTGCTTTACCCTCTCGGGCCTGAACGTCGCCTCGCTGTCTATGAAAAGGCACGAGCTGCCCAGCCCCCCTTTCTCAGGAGGCAGTTGAACATTCACCGCGAGCTGGAAACCAACCTGCGTCTTCCCTGAGGAGAACTTCCCGAACGCCTCTGTGATGGACTGTGTCTCCACTCCCCCGCCAAGCAGGTCGTCGAGCGCCTTCGAGCCGGTGGTTATCCTCCCGATAGCTTTCCTTCGCTCGAGAATCCTGTCCGCCGTCTCGTACGCCATCTCAAGCGCGTCCTTCGCGGCCGCAATGGTTTTCTTCGCGGTGTCAACGCCGATGTCCGCGACCTCCTCCAGTTCGTGCGGCGATGAAACGGCAATCTTCTCGAGCGCGTCGTATCCCGCCTTCCGAAGTTTCTCGGCGGTTGCTGCGCCCACGCCAGGAAGGTCCTCGAGCGTCTGCGCCTTTTTAGCAGGAGCCTCTTTTTTCCCCTCAATCTCCTCAACGACTTCCTCATTTTTCTCCTTTTTCTCCCGTGCCATATGAACACCTCGCAAACAACAAACAGATGACACACATAAATAACCGACTGCGCAC
The DNA here is from genome assembly GCA_964632135.1 of Microcaldota archaeon. Taxonomy (GTDB): domain Archaea; phylum Micrarchaeota; class Micrarchaeia; order Burarchaeales; family JBFMAP01; genus JBFMAP01. Next base: position 13,807 of record CAZWEI010000001.1, on the reverse strand, counting down.
AAATATCACAGGAAACTATTAAATAAAAGATTGCGAGGGGTAAATTTCCAGTAGGTATTATTATGATAACCATTTTCCGCTGGGGGCACCGCGCGGTTCGGGATGAAAGAATCACGTCCCACGTATGTCTCGTGGCGCGCGCATTTGGCGCGGACAGGGTTATCGTTAGCGGCGAGAATGCGGACGGCATCCTCGCGAGCGTGCGCGTGCTCACCGCGAAATGGGGCGGAAAATTCGCAATAAGTTACGAGGGGAACTGGTTGGGATTGCTGCGCGCGTGGAAGAAAAAGAAAAGGGGAAAAATCGTCCACCTCACGATGTACGGAGAGCCTCTGCAGAAAAAAATCCAAAAATTGCGAAAAGAGAAAAATCTTCTCGTGGTGGTCGGCTCGCAGAAAGTGCCGCCAGAGATTTACGAGCTCGCTGATTACAATATCTCAATAACCGCGCAGCCGCACTCCGAGGTTGCCGCGCTCGCCGTATTTCTTGACTGGTATTTCAAAGGAAAAGAACTCGATAAAACGTTCGCAGGCGCGAAAGTTAGAATTATACCAAGCGCGAGAGGAAAAAACGTAAAAGAAGCCTAGCGCGCGCGGCGCTCATTCTCTCCCTTCTCTTGGAATAATCCCAGCGAGAACATTGCTGATTAAGATGAAAAGCAGCCCCACAAACGCGTATACCGCCAGGCACAGGGAGAGAAGCGCGAGGAAGTTATCCTCAAAACCCAGCGCGCGCTCGTGAGGGCTATACGCCAAATACATCTCCGACATTCCGAGAAGCACGGCCGCGTTGTACAGCGCGCCTGCGAGCGAGCCAATAGCGCCCGATCTCTTGCTTCCGCCAACGATTCTCATAAGTTGAACAGACTCTGACGAAACCAGCATTCCATACGCGACGACTATCGAGCCAATGCCGAGATAACCGTATTCGGGATACTTCACAATGAGTAGTGTACCCATTATGAGAAGGAGCAGAATATCTACGTGAATCAGCGACCTGAAAGTTGATGGGAGGAATTCATTCCAGACGCCCATGCGCGCACCGTTACCCTATACCCGCTGCATTTTAAAATAGTGCTGATAAATGGAATCATGAACCGACTGCTTGTTCTGCTCGCTATAGCGGTTTTGTTCGCGGGTTGCGCGGAGTATCCCGGGGCAGGAGGCAACGCGACAAGCGCAGGTGCTGGCGGTTCCGGCGCAAAACCCACGATAAAGCAACTCGACGAGAGGAGACTCGCCCTGGATTACAAATACGACCAGACGGCCATCACATGCCAGTACGGCAAATGCCAGGAAAGCAGGGGAACAATTTTTGAAAGCAACTTGTTCATGAAGAGGAAGGCGATTGGATACGCAGAAAACTATACGTCCTACCAGGTGACTGATTTCAAGAAACTCGTGACTTATTCCTGGTTTCCAAACCAAACCATAATGGGGAGCGAAATCGAATGCCACGGCTTCAGCGTCGCGGACAACCCACCGAACAAGACGCTCGAGAACCTCGGGGCAGAAATTATTGAGCGGGGAACCTGTTCTGTTGATGGAAAAGACGTCGCGTGCACGAAAATAAGACACAACGTGTACTCCTCGCCGGCGAAGGAAACTGTCTCCTACGTGGTCGAGCAGTGGATATGGGACGAGAAAGGGTTGACCCTGACCTCGTACAACCACAAACCCGAAAATGCATTCGGGGCAGCGGACTGGAACGTCACAATCACGATGAGCAACTTCTTCTTCCCAATTTTCAAAAACGAGGACTTCAGCGTGCCCTCGCCCTGCTCTGTTGTCGACTAACCCTAGAAAAATAAAATAAGAAAAGTAAAAAGAAGAACGCCAAACTATATATCAATCTTCAATCCGAGCTCCTTCTTGAGTTCCTTGTACCGGTTCCTTATAGTCACTTCGGTGATTCCCGCCGCGTCTGCCACTTCCTTCTGCGTCCTCTGCTCGTTGCAAAGCACGCTCGCCGTGTAGACTGCTGCGGCCGCAAGGCCAGTCGGCCCCCTTCCTGAGATGAGCCTCTTCCTCGTCGCTTTCTTTATGAGATCGATTGCCTTCTCCTGCACAGAGCCGCTCAAATTGAGCGCCGCAGTGAACCTCGGCACGTAGTAGCTCGGGTCAGTGAGCGGGATTTTCATCCCCAGCTCGTGGTTGATGTTCCTGTATGCGCGCCCTATCTCCTTTTTCTTCAATCCGGAAATAGCCGCTATCTCGTTCAGCGTTCGCGGGATTCCGCACTCCCTGCACTTCGCGTATATCACCGCGGACACGATGCTCTCGATGAGCCTTCCCTTAATCAGGCCCTTCTCGATGCACCGCCTGTACGTGAGCGCTGATGCCTCGCGGATGCTGTCAGGAAGCCCCAAATAGGACGATATCCTGTTCAGCTCGCTCAGCGCTATCGCCAAATTTCTCTCGGTTGAACTGGCTATGCTCGCGCGCTTGTGCCACTTGCGCATTCGGTAGAACTGCGCCTGCTTCCTGCTTGATATGCGCGCGCCTCGTATATCCCTGTTGTACTGGTCTATCTCCGTCACGAGCCCCTTGTTCGGCCTCATGTACGATATCGGAGCGCCCCCCCTCGCCCTCTCCTTCGTCTGCTCGGCGTCGAAGGCCCTCCACTCGGGCCCGCTGTCCATCATGTTCTCGCTTATCACTAAACCACAGTCACAGCACACCAGCTCCCCCTTCTCGTAGTCTCGCGTGAGACGGCTGCTCTTGCAGTCCGGACATATGTCGCTCATTCAATACACCTCGTATACAAAAAGGACACACCCCAAAAGCAAAACTACAACGCGCACGACGCGCGGAGTCCCTCCTCTCCACGTCGGCGCTTTCCTATCCATAACTTTGCTTTTTCAGGCGACCCTTTAACACAAACCTGTCACAACAATAAACGCAACTTTTGAAATTTTCGAACTCGTGAAATTGTGAGCGCGAATCCTAACCGTTTTCGAGCAACACACCTAGCCTTTTGACACTCCAAAATTCGCACAGGAACAGGCTTTTCCCTCGTGCACTATCTCTATGCCCGAGGTGGTATATAAACCTTTGCTTTTTCGGTTCTGTCGCGTTATCGGTGGATGCAAAACTGTCGCATATCGGTGGATGCCGATGGAGATGAGATAAATGGAGGTTAGCGGAGACGATAGGAATAAAAGCATACTAAGCAAATTAAAATCGAGGGTTATAGTGTCTCAAAGAGAACTAAGACCAAGATGGCGGTTGTTAGGTCTCTTATATGCCTTAGTAGGTCTTTATGCATTTTTAACTATTGATGTAGCTTCAAGGTCATTTTTTGGAACGCCGATTACATTAGGGTATATTGGTTTGGTATTTCTTATACTCGGGGTTTATCTGCTATCTTGGCTTGAACCGTGATTTGATGGATGATAACTGCGAGCTTGAATTAGAAAAAATAAAGCTCGGGCATAAAAGACTTGTAACGATATTTCAAGCAGTTATGGCTCTATGTGTGGGTCTTTTTGCCCTATCAATTAGAGACCCAAACAATTCGTCAGCTATCTTATCTCCAAATAATGCACTTATAGCTGGGTATGTTCTCTTACTATTCAATTTCTTTTTCGGGGCGAAGATGATTTTAAAAAAAGAAAATGAAATTGATTTTCTAACTAAAACAATAAAACCGAAAGAAAGCGAAGATAAAACGGATTTTGCTTCCAATATTCTTTTCTATATTGCAGTATTAATGCTCCTTATGGTTTTTTTAACAGTAATAAAGATTATAACCTATTAACTCAGACTTTTTTCACTCCTTTTTCAATTAATTCCATCCACCTATTCCCACCTATCCCCAACTCAAACCCCGCCTCCTGCGCTGGCGTTTTCCCGTCGAGAGCTTGATGAGGTCGCACGAAATTGTAATACGTTTTGTAGTTCTTGAAAAACAGTTTTGATGTCCCAAAACCTTTTAGCCCTCGCTGGACTTTGTTTCGCTCCCTCACAGTTCCATTCAGTCTTTCGATGAGGTTGTTATTTGTTTGCTTTCTTCTCCCGACGATGCAGATGTGCTTACTGCTCTGGTGGTGGTCGTAAAACACCTTGTTAAACGCAACGGGGTAGCCCGCCAATCCGTCGGTTATCATAACCTCTGGTTTCTGCCCTGCGGTCTCTTTCGCTTCTTTGAAAACTGCCCTCGCGTCTAAACTTCCCCTCTCCTTTGTTACGTTGTTCGCAAGCATAAAGCGGGTTTCTGCGTCCATGCAATTCCAAAGCCATAACAACTTGCCCTTTGATTTGAACATCATCTCGTCGGTGTGCCATTTTCCTCCGACCTTTGGCTGGAATTGGTCGGTATGTTCTTTTATTATGCCCATATACGAGTTTATCCAGCGTCTTATGGTTTCGTGGTGTATCTCCATGCCGTAAAACTGCCTTAGGTGGTCTTGGATTTTCCTCAAACTTATGCCCTTGAAATACAAATCCATAGTTAGCGTTATCGCCTTGCCGTCGCCCTTTCTTTTTATGAACATATCAGAAACAAAGCTCTTACCGCACTCTCGGCATCGGTATCTCTGCTTTGTGGTGTATTCGTTCTTCCGCGAGCCGTTTTTGACCGTGTTTCCAGAACCGCAATAAACACAGGTGGTTTCTTCTTCTTTCACCGCGTCGAAGGTTAGCATCTGCTCCCTCAAAGAGAGCCAGAACTTTACGGCGTGGATGTGCTTGCACTCGACGCTCCTGTAATGGTGGTCGGGGCAGTCGCACGACCACGCGTCCATCTCTTGATTTACGTGATACCTCCTGTTCTCCTCTGTTTGAGACGGCACAAGCCAGCCGTCATTTTCAGAAACAAGCTCGGAGTTCCGAGCGATTTCAAAACCTTTTTCTTCTCTGCTTTTCATACAACCACCTGATTATATATATACCGTATAGTATATATACCTTACGGTTGATATACCGAAAGGTTTATAAGCATATACCTCACAGTATATACCAAACGGTGTTTTTATGGTCGTATGCCCGAAGTGCGGACATGAGTTTTCAACCGAGTTGAAGTGCTATCGGTGCGGTTATAAGTGGTATCCCAAAACCCCGAACAGGCCGAAAGTATGCCCCAACCCGAAGTGCAAATCGCCGTATTGGGATAGACCGCGAAGGAAAAAGAAATAGCGGAAAATTACTCCGAGCATAAGGATTTAAATCGTTATGAGGCATAATGAGAACATGGAGATTAACGCTATTTACGAGGGGGATAACCTCGAAATAATGAGCAAATTTTCAGATAAATCAGTTGATTTAATTTATGCCGACCCGCCTTTTTTCTCAAATAGACATTACGAGGTTATTTGGGATGACGGCGCAGAAATACGGGCGTTTCAAGACCGATGGCACGGAGGTATAGAACACTATATCTCGTGGATGGAGCCAAGAATGAGAGAATGCCATCGCCTTTTGAAAGAAACAGGAAGCATATACCTCCATTGCGACTGGCGAGCAAATTACAAATTAAGAGATATAATGAACAAAATTTTTGGGGATAGAAATTGCCAAAATGAAATAATATGGAAAAGAAGCGATGCCCATAGCGATGCCAAACAAGGAGCCAAACATTATGGGCGAGTCTGCGATACAATTTTGTTTTATACAAAATCATCGGAATATACTTTCAATTCTATTTATCAGCCTTTGCCTGAATCCACGAGAGAGAAATGGTATAGGCATATCGAACCTAAAACAGGGAGAAGATACAATTTAGCTGACCTAACTGCATCAAAAGCTGGTGGAGATACGCTCTATGAGTTTCAAGGAGTCCGACCACCACAAGGTAGATATTGGGCTTATTCAAAAGAAAAAATGCAAAAATTATGGGACGCGGGCAGAATAGTCAAAACAAAAACAGACAAGCTTTATTTTAAAAGATATTTGGATGAAAGCAAAGGCGTCTCTCTCCAAAATTTATGGACAGATATTTCGATGCTAAGAGGGTTTGATTCTTCAGAAGAACGGTTGGGTTATCCCACCCAAAAGCCCTTAGCGTTGCTTGAACGTATCATTGCTGTTTCGAGTAATAAGGACAGTATTGTTTTAGACCCCTTTTGCGGTTGTGGAACGGCGTTAGTAGCCGCGCAAAAATTAGGTAGAAAGTGGGTTGGAATAGACGTTAGCCCAACCGCCTGCAAACTTATGAAAAAAAGATTACAGAAAGAATGCGGTATAAACGCTCACTTAATTCGAGGCGAGGTTGATTTAAATTACGTCAAGAAACTTGCTCCGTTTGAGTTTCAGAATTGGGTAGTCGTGGATAAATTTATGGGAAAAGTTAGCGATAGAAAAAGCGGAGATATGGGAATAGACGGTTTCACACCGCAGATTACGGGCGGTTATCCGATACAGGTTAAACAAAGCGATGGCATAGGTCGAAACGTGATAGACAACTTTGAAACGGCGATGCGTCGCGCAAAGAAGAATAGGGGATACATAGTTGCTTATTCCTTTGGAAAAGGAGCTTATGAGGAAGTAGCGAGGGTAAAACACCAAGAGGGTTTAGAGATAATTTTAAGGACAGTAAAGGAACTTTTAGAAGGCAAAACCGAGTAAATCAACCGATATGCGACAAATTCCGAAAATTGTTCAAATCAACCGATGGTGAGACAGCACCGCTTTTTCCGACGGAGTTTACGACGGCAAAAGGCTATGTCCCGCCAGTCCTAAATCCAAGCAGCGAGTAGGGGGTGCAGTGCCCGGTTATTCCGGTGAAGAGCGCGCCCAGCCCCGCGAGGAGCACGACGTAATTCAGCCAGCCTTCAACCACCACTGCGCGAACGCCCAGATGAGCGCGAACCGATAATAACGCGCGCAGTGGGGGCTAACTTTTTAAATTCGCGCGCAGTATTCTTCCACATGAAACGGGCGGCTTTGATTTTCGGCGTTTTGCTAATCGCGTTATTTCTGCTAGGCTGTCCCATCCAGCTTCCAGGAACGCCGCCTTCATCGAACAACACAACAACTCCGCCTGCAGCATACACCTGCGCGAACGGCACCGTCGTGAGCAATCCGGACGAGTGCAAGTTCAAGTGCGCGGACGGCACGAAGGTTGACGACCCGAAGAAATGCCCGCGCCCGCCGAAGTACATATGCGACGACGGGACGATTGTCGATGATTTGAAGGACTGCCCCAAACCCCAGAACTACACCTGCCCGGACGGAACCATTGTCCCGAACCCGAGACTCTGCCCTGTGCTCCAGTGCCTCCCGTGCGACGACAACAACCCATGCACAAGGGACTACTGCGGCGCGGCAACCGATTACGCGTGCGCGCACGAAAAACTTACTGGCCAGCAGCCGAACTGCACGGGGAGCGTGAGCGCGTGCAAGTACAACACGTGCATCGACGGCGAGTGCGTGCTCAACGCGACGGCGAACTGCTGCGGGAACGACAAGTGCGAGCCTGCTGCAGGCGAGAACTGCTCGACGTGCTTCAAGGACTGCGGCGCGTGCCCTTACAATCCCTACGAATACCCGGCGCTCAAGGCGACGCCGACCAACCCCCTGGAACTTTCGCCAGCGATATACGACTGCGACTCGTATCCAATAACCATTTCGGTCTACAATCCCCTGACCGATTACAATCTTCTGATACTCGGCGAATCCGACAACGTGATTTCGATTAAAACTCCGGAGGGCGCGATCTGCCGGGTGCCCTCGAAAACGAGCATTCTCTGCGTTGTCACGATGAGCGGCGCGCTCGGCTATGACTCGAGCGGCGTGTTCAACGACGAGGCGAGGCTCATGGGTAGAGAAGATAAGGAATACGGGCCTTACAACTACATCTACAAGAAGGCGATAAACGCAACCGTCACCTACTCGCTGACATACTACGACCCGCCGAAATGCATGCTGTGGTGCAAGACAGGGAACGAGTGGAAGGACCCCGGCAGCAGCCGCATATATTCCGTGATAGGGCCCGCGAACTACAAGGACGACCGGCGCTGCCACGCCAAGAAAGTGGAGGGCGCGATGACCTACGATGCGTATTTCACGGAGTGGAACAAGATGGTATGCATAATAAGCGACTCGCCCACGACCGCGCGCACTGAATCCTGCAAGAGCTACTGAACTAGCGCTGATTTTATGGACAAACGGACGGTTTTCGATAGAAGTTTATCCTCGCATAACCCGCGCATGGCAGGGCGCGCGCGCCTCGCGCTCAGCGACGACACCGGGAAAGGCGACATAACTTCGCTCGCGCTCATCCCTAAAAACACGCGCGCAAAAGCAACCATCATCTCGAATTCACGGGGGGTTTTGTGCGGATTACTCGAGGCGCGCGAAATTTTCAAGGGGCTTCGCGTAAAAGAGTTAAAGCGAGAGGGAGAACAGATTCGCGCGGGCGAGAAAATAATTTTTATCGAGGGAAACGCGCGCGAAATTCTCGCGCGGGCGAGGACCGCGCTCAACTATCTGCAGGTTTTGAGCGGAATCGCAACAGCGACGAAAAACCTCTCCTCGCGCTTTCCAGACAAAATCGCGTCGCTCAGGAAAACGCACCCCTGCCTCACTCACAGCGAGAAGCGCGCGGTGAAAATCGGAGGAGGGCTGACGCATCGCGTAAATTTAGGTGACGGAATCCTGATTAAAAAAGAGCACCTCGTCCTTCTCGGCGGGGGAAAAAAGGCAATAAAAAAAGCCCTCTCGCTCGCATCACGCTACAGACAAAACAACAAATTGCGCGTGCCGATTGAGGTTGAAGTTAGTTCATTCGAGCAGGCGGTCTTGGCAGCGGAGTTTGCGCGCGCGAGGAAAGTTCCGGACGCGATAATGCTCGATAATTTCAATGCGAGGGATGCGAAAAAAGCAATCGAAACGATAAAGGAAATCGCGCCACACGTTCTTGTCGAGTGTTCTGGCGGCATAAACGAAAAAAACGCAGCAACATATATTCGCGCGGGAGCAGACGTTGTTTCCACGAGCGCGCTCACCCTGCGCGCGAAGCCGCTTGATTTTCGGCTTTTTATAAAACGAGTTTAGTACTCCTGGCGCTTTATCACACGATACCAATTTCCTTCTTCGGCTTTTTCTCTTATCAGAAATTCAACTCCTAACACCTTGTCGTCAGAGCCGAAAATAAACCTATTAACCCCGGCGTCCGTATCTGGTGCGATAACTTTTCTGCATGTAAGCTTCTCAATTATGCTCTTTACATTATCCACGTAAAAAGGAGAGTTATCTGCAACTGAACATGAAACGAGCACAACCTTTACGCCGTTGTTCGTGTATTTTTCCCAAGCTCCCGCCCCACCCAGATCCTCAAGGTCGCCTATATCGATTCTGTCTCTGTCGAAAGTAAATATAACGAAAGTTTTACCTAGTTCTAGCTCCCTAAAGCTCCCATGCCCGCCAATCAATAAAAAGTCCAGCTTTCCATATGTTTTGGTTATAGACTCCAATCGTTCTACTACCTCTTTGTCGTGGTCAACCTCTACGACTATCACTCTATACCCTTTGAGAAGACTTCCGTACAGCTCCGGCATATAAAATGAGTCGGTCCAGTCTGTTTTAGGAAGAATGAGTAGCGCATTGGGTTTTTCTTGTCGATAAGTTGGCGACAGCGCTAATTGGTACAACTGGGCAATAAACTCTGTAGTGTAACGTTCGAAATACTCTATGCCAAATTTTTTGTTTAGCACATCGCGCCTTGCCATCAACTCTTTTACTACTGCCTCTGGGTCTCGTGCAAAATTTTTACTAGTATCTTCATCTCGAAGGACAGAAAACGCATACTGCGTAAACTGCCCACTTCTCGTAATCTTCCAAAGGGCCTTGACCACTGAAGCTGGATCTTTTACAAACGACTCAGCTATATGTTTATTTTCAAGAGGAGAATAGGCCAAACTCGCAAGATCATCGCCGTGCTCTGAGACAATGAGATGTCCCCAACTGTAGTAGCCGATGAGTAGCGCTAGTGCGCTATTTATTTTTTTTATTTTTTCTTCTATATTTTTTGGATTTAGTTTTAGTATTTCACAAGCCAGACTCTCTCTTATTCCCTTAGGGCAGACCTGCAACAGGCTTTCTTCTATCTTTGATGATAAAGCCTTTATTTTAGGAAGTTGCTGTTTTTCACAGGTTTTATCTGTAAGTGGTTTCTCGGTAACCTTTTCTTTCTTTTTTACTGCTTCCATACCTGTCATATCATTTATTACGCTTTTTATCTATATATAGATTGCTAAGACATACCGTCTTTCATCTTATAATAAAAACGAGTCAGGGATTGAGCATCCACACGTAGAAATTGAGAATCGAAGCGAAACTCACCCACAGCAGATACGGGACGAGAAGCAGGGCTGCCTTTTTTGAAATTTTGTAAAACTCGATGATGGTAAGCAAAATCGCGAGCCAGAGAATCACTATTTCGAGGAGAGCATAGAAGGGCGATTTCAATCCGAAGAACAGCAGGGACCACAGGACGTTCAGAGCCAGTTGAACGCCGAATATCAGGATTGCTTTTCTCACGTTTCTTTTTTTCCAACCCTCAATCCACACCAAATAAAGCGAGATTCCCATCAGCAGAAAAAGCAAAGTCCAGACAGGCGCAAAAACCCAGCTCGGAGGGTTGAAACTCGGTTTTTGGATGGACGCATACCACGTCGGGATGGAAGGAATCGTGAAGACGGAACCGATTATTCCCGCAAACTCGCAAACCAAAATTGCTGCAACGAGTTTGGCAACGCTGCGCATCCAAACACCCACAATCTACTCCTCTACAACTATCGCGCCCTGGGGGCAACTGACCTCACACGCCTTGCAGCCCAGGCAGTCCGCCGGCTTCTTCACTGCCACCTTGTTGTCCTTCTCGCGCGCGTAAACGTTCACGGGGCAGACCTCGATGCATGTGCCGCAGCCCGCGCACTTCGAATAGTCTATCGTCGGTTTCGGCATTTGAGTCACCACCAAGCACTCATTTTGGATTTTCGGATTATCAGATGTTTCTGACCTCAACCTTTTTAAAATATTTCTCCGCGAGTTTCTTGAATTCGAAAAGTTTTTCTCGCGAGTAAGGTTTCACGTTCATGCACGCGGGGTCGAGCGTTGTCATCGGCCTGAACTGCTGCAAATAATACGCGCGCGCGCCTTTCAGCCATTTTCCAATATTCTCAACATCCTCCTCATCAACGAGGTTCGGCACGACTGTGGTGCGGAACTCATAATCTACTCCGCTTTCCATGATGAGGCGCGCGCTTTTCCTGATGTCTTCAATGTTGATTTTCACGCCCGCGGCTTGCTCGTATTTTTCAGGCGAACTCTTTATGTCCATCGCAACATAATCCGCGAGCTTCTCCTTGAGCACGCGCGAAAGAAGCGAGGGGTTCGAGCCGTTCGTGTCCAGTTTAACGAGATAACTCATCTCCTTTATTTTTTTCATGAAAGGAAGAACATCCTCATTGAGAAGGGGCTCGCCGCCGGTTATCACCACCCCGTCGAGATATTTTTTCCTGCGCGCGAGCTCGTGCAGAATTTCCTCTTGTGGAATTTCAGGAAGAGAAGGCGAGTCAAGAACGAGATCTCGGTTATAACAAAATGGGCAGCGGAAGCTGCAGCGCGAGAGGAAAACTATCGCCGAGATGTTGCCCGGAAAATCAATAAGCGAGGTTTTCTGGAATCCTTTGATTAGCATCGTAGCACGCGCCCATCTATTTTTTCTTATACCCGAACATCTTATCGTAAGTTGGATGGTCGATAATCCACAAAATGAACAGAACAATCTCAATTCGGTTTCCCTCAAGCGTATACAACATCCGCCAATGCCCGGTGAGATTTACTTTAAATAGATTCGAGACATCGAGCTGTTTGGGGATGAGATTGTGCGGTACTTTCTCCCCATACGTTGGATTCAGTTTTAAAATTTCGGCCTTTTGTTTTATTGATTTGAGGAGCTGTATCTCCTCGCTGTTCTCTTCCCCTTTTTTCCTCTGCTCTTCCACAATTTCATCTAACTTTTCAAATTCCTCCCTCGCCTGCCCCTTCAGAATCACGCTGATTTTTCGAGAATCGCTCATAGCTCAAGCCCGCCTTTTTTCAGTTTTTCCAACTCGGCCGGCGCGCGATAGATCCAGACAACTCCTTTTGTCGAAATCAAAATTTTCCCGCTCCACTGAAGATAGTCGACAATGTGCAGTAGCGTGCTGTGCATCACCTTTCTCGGCAGGCGTTTTTTCAACTCAGCGATTGTTATAATCTCTTTCGCGTTTGCGAGAGTTTTCTCAACCATCAAAACTGTATTCAACGTTGGCGAGTGTGCGACCTGCTCTATTAAAACTGTTTTTCCTTTTGTCATCCCACCACCTCCAGCGTATATATATCTATACCAAATAGGTATTTAAATATATCTATTAAATATAAAAATAGAAAAAACAGCGTGCCTAGCACTTCTTTGCCTCTGCGCTGATGCTCGCCTTCATCCTGTCGCTGACAGGCGTCTCGCTGCTCCCGTGCGCGCTCCCGAGCGACTTCTCCACCGCATACTCCTGCCTGTCCTTGAACTCCTCCTGCTTGCCCGCGTTCCAGTTCTGCACAGGCCTGAAGTATCCTACAACTCTGCTGTAAACTTCGCATTCCTTTCCGCAAACCATTTTCCCACCTTCCAATTTCTAATCATAACATTTCATTTCACGTTTCACTCGCGCCCGTTCCCGTCGTGCGGGCAGGTGAAGTGCTCGCCCGCTAGGTAGCCGTGCACGGGGCACACGCTGAACGTCGGTGTTATCGTGTAGTACGGGAGGCGGAAGTTGTACGCGATGCGTTTCACGAGTTTTGCGCACGTCTCCCAGTCGCTGATTCTCTCGCCCAAAAATCCGTGAAGCACGGTGCCTCCTGTGTATTTCGTCTGCAGTTCGTCCTGGTGCTCGAGCGCCTCGAAAATGTCGTCAGTGTAACCCACTGGAAGATGCGTTGAATTCGTATAATAGGGCGCGGCTCCATGCTCCTTCACCGCTTTCTCGTTCGCAGTGATTATATCCGCGTGCTTTGCCTTGTCGAGTTTCGCGAGACGGTAGCTCGTCCCCTCTGCAGGCGTCGCCTCGATATTATACATCTGCCCTGTCTGCTCCTGGAAGTCCCTCATCTTGTCGCGCATGAAATCAAGCGTCCGGAGCGCGAACTTCTTTCCTTCTGGCTCCGCTATTCCCAATTCCATGAAATTCAGGAGCGCCTCGTTCATCCCGTTGATTCCGATTGTTGAGAAGTGGTGGTTCAGGTCGCCCAAATATCTCTTCGAATAGGGCATGAGCCCATTGTCCATGTTCTTCTGCACCACGTCCCGCTTTATCTCGAGAGAATTGCGCGCGAGCTCCATCAACCTCCCGAGCCTCTCAAAAAACTCCTCATCGCTGCGCGACAGGTATCCAAGCCTTGCCATGTTAAGCGTTACCACGCCAACAGAGCCCGTCATCTCGCCTGCGCCGAAAAGCCCTCCCCCTCTCTTTCGCAGTTCGCGTGCATCAAGTTGCAGCCTGCAGCACATAGAGCGAACATCACCTGGTTTGAGCTCGCTGTTCACGAAGTTCTGGAAGTACGGGAGCCCGTAGCGCGCGGTCATCTGGAAAAGGAGGCGCGCGTTGTCCTCGCCCCAGTCGAACTCGCGCGTTATATTATATGTGGGAATCGGGAACGTGAACACGCGGCCGTTTGCATCTCCTTCCGTCATCACTTCTATGAACGCGCGGTTCACCATCGCCATTTCCTCAACGCAATCCCCGTAGGTGAAGTTCTGCTCCTTCCCGCCGACGATTGCTGGCTTGTCCTTCATGTCCTCCGGAACAGTCCAGTCGATAGTTATATTAGAA